>JACPWH010000135.1 GCA_016197185.1 Ignavibacteriota bacterium | reverse complement strand
GACGTAGTAGTCCCCCGACTCGCGGAAATCGGGCGCTTTACTAACGGATTCATCCGGTGGGCCGTGGATCTCTGCAGGTGGTCAATTCCTTGAACTTTCAGAAAAGGACGAGATTCAATTATCGAAGATGATGCAGAAGAAATCCAATGCAATGGTACGGATTCCTCTTGCACGGTTGATTAAATTGATGCTGAGGAAGGTGAAACGGGCGGTGATGAGGGTGGTGAAGAGGAAAAGAAGTAAAAAGAAAGAATGAATCTTTAAACTTAATTAGATTTTCAAAATGAGAACCATCGCCTATATAACAGACATCCATTTAGACGAAGAATTCCCGGCTCAATATGGTGTACATACAAGAAAAAATTGGGAACGAATCTTAGAAGATATTGATAAAAAAAATATCGATGAAGTAATATATGGTGGTGATATCGGGGAATTAACATCAAATGAGTTTTTCTTTGACTCATTGAAGGAATATTCGAAAAATATGAAGATTACATTGGGTAATCACGATAAATTCGAAGAAGTGAGTAAGCATTATACAAATAAATATATTACGAACCGGAAGGAACTCTACTATTCATTCGAGGATGAATATTTTAAACATATTTATTTGGATACCTCCTCTTATAAACTGAGCCAAACTCAACTTGAATGGCTTACTAATGAAGTGATAACCGAAAAAGAAATTCTGTTGTTCATCCACCACACGGTTCTGCCTATAAATGCTGTTCTTGATACTCCTTATTCATTGAGGAATCAAGAAGCTGTAAGAGAAGTTCTACTACGATGCAATAATAAAGTGAAAATATTTTGCGGTCATTATCACATGCCGGATGAAAGAACTTATAATAATATCACTCAATTTATTACTCCTGTCAGCTCTTATCAGGTTAAAAAAGATTCTGATACTGTAGAGATAGTAACAGATCATTTCGGGTATAGGTTAATTACAATAGATAATGGTAACGTAGATTCAGAAGTCTTATTATTTAGAACCTCCTAAATAAATAGTTGAATTTAAAAATGTAATTGCAACTCATCTAATATACTTTGATATTTCTTCTCACTTTTTAGTATACCGTATCAAATCTATAATACTTAAAGATTGTACATTTGTCTTGATATTGTTACTTGTACGTTCACTATGCACCAAAAACAAACCTTGAGCATAGTATTCTTTGGAATTTTCGACTATATTCCCGGTTGATCTGAATAATGTGTCCTTACTATCAATTCTTATTGTATTTAGAGTTTTATAGGTTGTCAGAATTGGAACATCTATCTCCTGAATGGTGCATTCTTTATCCGATTCAAAGTTCGGATTACCTTTATCTATCCAGTGATTTCCTATAGTCAAGGGGTTTTTCATAGTTATAATCCCAAGGGAATCCGTTAGTGAAGGGAACAGGTATAAAGAATTGTTATAAAGTCCGAAATAATAATCTATTCCAAATCCTTTCGGATTATTTTGCCCCCTTGCAAATTGGTGCATTTTCACGCAATTTCCCCAGATAGGATGACTGAAGTTTCTATCCAAAACAGTCCAGGTTACTGTATCCATGAGTGTAGGCTTTATTCCATTACTATCTGTTTCGGTAAATGCAATCGTGTATTGAATTTGAGAACCAGGATTACCTGCAAACAAATAATCTATTGCTGTTGGACCTTGGTTTTCTTGGGGATTCGTCGAGTCTCCGCATGAACAAAGTAAAATAAAAGCAAGCAAAGGTAGAAAGCGAAAACAGTTCATAACTATTACTAACAAGTGGGCAAAAAATGTAATAACTCGAAGTCCCAACAACTTATGAAGCATATTGGGGCTTAAGGTTTTCAAATAATAAACAGAAAACTAAATTTCTATCTGAGGCGTAAGCGACGTAAGTTTTTCCTTAATCGAGTCTTCCGAAGGAAGTTGCAAATCTGAAATATATCCCGATGCATCTTCCATGAGCCCCATAGTGGTCTCACGGTGGATATATTGCACCACTTCTTCCATACTCTTGTTTTTCTCATACACTTTGAGTTGTCTGTCCGCTCCGCTTCCCATTTCGAGGATTTGGTAGATATATTCGATTTCACGGCGTGACCCGAGTTCATCTACCACATCATCCACAAACTCCAAAAGCTCACGTATAAGCGCACGGGCAGGAACTTCACGCTGCTTGCCAAAGTCTATCAATTTACCATCCAAACCATAGCGTACAGCCCGCCATTTGTTTTCCATAATCAAAGCACGGGAATAACGGCGGAAGCTGAGATTCTTCTTATACAAGGAATAGAGTTTAGCTGCCAATGCTTGCAGAAGTGCCGCGATTGCAACTGTTTCATCCACACGCATCGGAAGATCGCATATACGGACTTCAAGCGTAGGGAAGAACGGATGTGGGCGTATATCCCACCAGACTTTTTTAGCGTTATCAATACAGTTCGTCTTAATAAGGAAGTTCACATAACCGTCATATTCTGCCCAACTGCTGAATTCATCCGGCAAGTTTGTACGCGGGAAACGTTCGAATACTTTTGAACGGTATGATTTTAATCCGGTTTTTTCTCCCATCCAAAATGGAGAATTGGTAGTAATTGCCAAAACGTGGGGCAAGAAATACCGCATTTCATTCATAATTTGAATTTGCAATTCACGGTTTTCGATACCGATATGTATGTGCATCCCGAAAATCAAGAGCGACCGCGCAAGCATTTGCATATCTTCTACCAAAACGCGATACCGCTCATCAGGATAAATTTCCTGATCCTGCCACCGTGCAAACGGATGAGTACTTGCTGCACCAATCAACAGTCCGTTTTGCCGTGCAAGCTGCCATATAATCGAACGTAATTTAGTCAGTTCAAACTTTGCTTCCCGTGCATTTTTACAAACGCTTGTGCCGATTTCGAGCATTGAGCCGTGCATTTCCGGCTTGATATGTTCGTGAAGGAGTGTCTGCCCTTTGGATAATAATTCCATGTTGATATGCGACCGCAAATCGTAGGTTTGCGGATCAATCATCATATATTCTTCTTCTATCCCAAGTGTAAAAGCGGGGCGCGATTCCATATCATCAATCATCGGCGACGAAACAGGCGATGAAGTAGGATTCATAAGTTTTCCTTTTGTTTTTCGGTATGAAGTTTACATTTATAAAATGCTGTAGCAAAAATACACTTTTTCTCAAATTTTATTCATTCAAATTTTGATAAAGAGTTCCTGTTTCAAAATAATTGCACAATAACGCTCTCCAGAATAAACAACGAAACTTTGATATGAAACCCAATTTCTCTTTATTGTGATTCTAAAATTGACCGAATGTTTTATCTTTGTATTCCATTATTACTTCACTTGTCCGATATTTTCAGTCATTTTACCGAAGAATTCAGTGAAAAAACTCTCGATTGTAATTCCTTGTTATAATGAGATAAACACCTTGCGAGTTATCATTGATGCTGTGCAAAACGTAGATTTATCTCATTTGGATATTGAAAAAGAAATAGTAGTTGTTGATGACGGTTCAAGAGACGGCACTCAAGAAATAGCAAGTATTTTATTGAAGGAAAACCTAATTCAAATACTCGAATTAAAGCGTATAAACGAAGGCAAGGGTGCTGCCCTGAGGACAGGGATTGCCCTTGCAACAGGTGATATTATCATTATCCAGGATGCAGATTTGGAATATGACCCTAATGAATACGAAAAATTATTAACACCGATTCTCTCAGGTAAGGCAGATGTTGTATATGGTTCTCGGTTTGCAGGTGGTGAGACCCATCGTGTCTTGTATTTTTGGCATTCAGCCGGAAATAAATTCCTGACCTTTTTATCAAATATCTGTACCGATTTGAATCTGACAGATATGGAGACATGCTACAAGGTTTTTAAAGCACCAATTGCAAAAGAAATTAAGATTGAGGAGAGCCGTTTTGGTTTCGAGCCGGAAGTAACTGCTAAATTGGCAAAATTAGCGAAGAAGAAAAATTACAAAATTTTTGAGGTGGGTATTTCCTACAATGGCAGGACCTATGATGAAGGTAAGAAAATCAATTGGAAAGACGGAGTGAGTGCAATTTGGTGTATCATTAAGTATAATCTGCTCATGTGAAAATTAATAAATAGGATTTACCACAAAAGGAACAAAAGTAATACCGTTCAAAGGCAAATGTTTGATTTCAAAACCTCACCCCATACCATACAACATTAGGGTAAATCTTCACAGCAGGAGCGGGAAAATGATAATAGCCAAGTGTCTTCGCTACTGTTTTCCATAATTTCCCTTCAATCGGAATGCCTGCAAGATTCCAATCCAACCCGATAAATATCTCATGATACCCGCCTCCGATTCCGTCCAACTGTTTTACACTATGACCAATAGCAAGATTAATCCATGCAGGATAATACTCTGCGATTGAATACGGAAGAAGATTTTTTACGCTAATAGAGAGCCAATGATATGTACTTTCATAATCGTCAAAAATTACATTTTTCGCACCGTCTTTATATTGTTCAGAAGGATAGAAACTAACTTTTATGTTGAAATTCCTCAATAATTTCGACTGTTGCTGCACCAGCGGATAAGCAGCTCCAAGTATATTAGCCGACATATCTCCCCAACTAAACCCTAAATATCCGCCTCCGTTATCCTTTGAATATCCGTCGCGAATTTCTACAAATGTTTGATGCGCTAATCCAATCCCTGCTCCCCACCACAATGCCGAAACAGAATCCATTTGCGCCCATTCCAATGCTTGGGAATATATACCGGACACCATATACGGGAAAAAGAAATGCCCGAGTTTATCTGCCCCTATTGCATATCTCCAATCTTTATCAAAATTAAAATAAAAGTCTGTTTTTTCTCCCTTCCACCAAAGGTTTTTTTGGAGAATGAAGCCATAAGTGACCCCAACTGCCGTTACCCCTCCTACAACTGCAAGACGAGTATAATTTATTCCTCTGTCAATTTTGCGTGAAGTTGAATCGGTAATTGCTTCTTGCTGAGAGTACACACTATTTGTTGCTATAAAAAGTATCGCTATTATAGAAGCAAGAAATTTCATAAGTGCACACGATTTGAAATGAAAAATGGAATTAAAAAAGGCGCACTTAATTAAGTGCGCCTTTGCTAAAGAAAAATTCAAATTTATTTTTTCCATTTAATTGAACATCCGATTGCTTTTGTCATTTCGGTTGCAGGTTTGGCATTTTTAAGAAGAGCGTTTACTGCTTCTTCCAAATATTTTTCCTTCACATTGTTTGCATCGGAATGATTATCATCAATTGCACCGATATAGGTAACATGGAAGACGCCACCGTCATTTTTCAATAAATAGACATGAGGTGTACGAGTTGCACCGTAAGTTTTTGCGATTGCTTGAGTTTCATCAAATACATATTTGAACGGGAATGATTTTTCTTTTGCACGTTTTTTCATCTCATCGAATGAATCTTCGGGTACTTCCACAGGATCATTAGGATTGATAGCAATTATAGGAACACCTTTCCCTGCAAAAGCCTTATGGAGTTCTATAATTCTATTTTCATACGCTTTGGCAAACGGACAATGATTACATGTAAAAATAACAATCACCCCCTTGGATGACTTAAAGTCTGCCAGTGATACCATTGAGCCGTCAACATTTTTCAAAGAAAAACCTGCAGCTTTGTCACCGACTTTATACCCGGTTTGTGCATAAATATTCGCAGCGAAAAGGAGAGCGAATGTCAAAATCATGAGAGTTTTCATATAATTACTCCAAGAGTGAGTGAATGATGGACTTTATTTCTTCAAAACTACATTGTTTTTCCTTAAAATCCTTGAAATTTTTTGTCGGAGATATGAGCAGGGTAGCAGGAATTGCACCGCTCCATTCTGTGCTTACTTTGTCTATCCATACATTGGGATTACCTCCATCCAAGAGAACTACTTTCGACTTTATTTTTTTCCGTTTAACGAACGGAATGAGTGTTGTTTTGAGTTCCTTGGGAAAATCCAAACTGACAAGCAGTACTTTTGCTTTTTTTCCTGCAAGCCAAGCATTTAGTTTCTCAAATTCCGGTAGTTCTTCCACACACGGTTTGCACCATGTAGCCCAAAAGCTGACAATTACCATACTGTCGCCTGCTGCTGTCCATTCGCGTTCAAGCTGAGCGAAATTTACAGTTTGTATTTTTTGTTGTGCAGTAAGTACAAATGGTATCAGAAGAAGAAAGAAGAGAATATACTTCATTATTTTGGATTGCCTTTACTTTTTTTGTAAAAAAATATATTTTTGATAAATTGGCAAGTATTTATACATTACGACTACGCTCAATGTAACACAACTTATTGTTTATTAATTAGTAACAGACCTATCATACAGAGCGCAGTCGATACCGGATACCCGCCAAATTTGCAGTTCGATAGTTTTTTATACCATTGCCTTATGTAATTCCTTGAAGTCTGCTATTTGTGTTTACTTAAATAATGATGTCGGTTAATGCAAATATTGAAGCAAATGGATTGATCATAAAGGCAGACAGCTTAATTGCTTTTAGCCTCAATTTTGAATATTACTAATTTGGTGGTATTTTAGACGCAGAGAAAGAGAATGTATGATAATATTGATTTGTTAAATTAATTCTATTGTCATTTCGTTCAGTTAGAGACTGTCATTACATACTTTAAAAATACAAAATGAATTCACGCCCTATTATTGAATCAATCCATGAAAAGATTTTGCCGAATGGTTTGCATATAGTTATTGCACCGAATTATAAAGCACCTGTTGTATGTGTAACTGTGGGTTATAAAGTCGGCTCGAAGGATGAACTCCCCACTAAAAACGGGTTTGCTCACTTATTCGAACATTTAATGTTCGATGGCTCTACTAACGTTGCTCGTGGTGATTACTTTCGCCTTGCGGCTTCGGCAGGTGGCAGCCCAAATGCTTATACTGCTTATGACCAAACTATTTATCACATTACAGTTCCTGCTCACCAGATTGAACTTGCCCTGTGGATTGAATCAGACCGTATGATGCAATTCGGTGTACAACAACTCGGGCTCGAAACACAGCAGCGAGTTGTTACCGAAGAAATATCACAAGTTGTTGAGAACCAGCCTTATGGCTCATGGCGTACCAAGCAGGCAGAGCTTGCCTTCTCACCTGATTGTTCATACAGTTGGGAAGTTCATGGAAGTAAAGAATATGTTGCGGCAGCAACGATGAGTGACGTTCAAGAATTTTTCGATGGATATTACCGTCCCGACAATGCTATCCTTACAATTGCAGGGGATATATCTGCGGAAGATGGTTTTGCTCTTGCAGAAAAGTATTTCGGCGATATTCCTCGATTGCTTACGGAACTGTCAACATTATCAGGTAAAGGAATCGAAGAATCTGAAATGCTCAAGGTCAGAAATTCCTTAGCGACCTCAATTGCTTATCCAATGCAAACCTCCACAGGAATTGCTGATATTCTCACTCAACAGACGATGTTTTGGAATGACCCTTCACGGATTAATACTTTGCTCTCCCGTTATAATCGTTTTACAGCATCTGAGATTCAGGAGTATGCAAAATCAATAATTAAACCTGAGAATATGGTAAGGGTTGATGTAGTTCCGGCGGGAGAGTAGATATTTGATTCTTATATTACTTAACAGAATTGTCATTCTGAACGATAGTGAAGAATCTCCGCCTGCTCATCCGTCCTACTCTATAGACGTGCAGACGGGGATTCTTCTGTCGAAGACTCCATCAGAATGACAAATTTCATATATGAATACAGCATTATTTTTCAACTACAATACCTACTACGATTCCACTTCAAACTGCAGAGCACAAAGCCGTGCATATTTACTTTCAATACGGGCAATAAGTTCATTATGAGTACCTGCTTCGATAATCTCACCTTTGGAGAAGACATAAATAGTATCACATTTCCTAATAGTTGAAAGCCGGTGAGCAATGATAATTGTAGTACGGCTTTCCATCAACCGCTCTATCGCTTCTTGAATAAGATGCTCAGATTCTGAATCGAGCGAACTTGTAGCTTCATCCAATATCAAAATTGGCGGGTTTCTGAGAATTGCCCTTGCAATTGCTATACGCTGACGTTGACCACCCGATAGTTTCACTCCGCGTTCACCTACTAATGTGTGAAGTCTTTCAGGAAATTTTGAGATGAATTCAGTTGCATTGGCAAGTTCTGCCGCTTCCCATACCTCTTCCTCACTTGCATTCAAATCTCCATAACGGATATTATCCAGGATACTTCCGCCGAACAACACTATATCCTGCGGGACTACTCCGATATTGTTCCTTACTTCTGCCAAAGGAAGCGTTTTGGATGAGATACCATCGTAGAATATCTCACCTGAATCCGGTTCGTAGAATCGTTGAATAAGAGCTGCCATTGTGCTTTTTCCCGCTCCACTTTCCCCTACAAATGCCACTCTTTTACCGGAACCAATTTCCAATGAAACATCATTTAATGCCGAGATTTCGGGTCTGGACGGGTAACTGAATCCAATATTCCGTACAGAAACAGTACTTAGTTTATGAGTGGAAACACTGTTACTCATTTGCTCAATCTTCTCACCCAAAATTTCTTGAATTCGAACTGATGCGCCTAATGATTTTTGAACTTGTGAAAACAGTTCTGCAAAACTTCCCATAGCACCACCTACGAACATTGCATACATCAGGAAAGTAGCAAAATCACCAATTGTAATTACTCCCTGTTGAACCAGTGTTCCGCCGTACCAAATAACCCCTGCTATTCCGCCAAAAAATGCAAAAAGTATAAATGAAATAAATGCAGAGCGCATTTTAGCAGTTTTGATGGCAAGTGCAATAGTTGTTGTGAGTGCATTATTGTATCTATGAGATTCATAAGATTCATTGGAGTATGATTTCACACTTGCAATTCCTTGTAGGGTTTCCTCAACAATCGTAGCGGAATGAGCAAGTGCATCCTGAGTTTTGGTACTGAAGGTGCGAATTTTGCGACCAAAAAGTATTGCGATTGCTATAAGAACAGGCATTGCAAGTAATATTGGTGCAGCAAGATTCATACTCTTACTTACAATAAATGCAACCCCACCTACTAAGAATATGGATTGTCGCATCAGTTCAAGAATTGCGAACGAGAATGTTTCTTGAATTTGCGTTAAATCCGATGAAAGACGGGAGGACAATTCCCCTACCCGTCGCTCCCCGAAAAATTTCATAGGTAACCGGATAAGATGTTCAAAAACTCGTGTGCGTAGAGTGGCAATTACATTTTCTGTAATGGTAGCAAGTTGCATCGAGAATACATACCGGATACCGAATTGAACGACAATTACACCAAGTAATACCGCCGCAATTGTGCCGGGTGATAGCCCTGATTTTTCGGGATGTAATACAGAGTCCAATATCATTCCCACTAATTTTGGGAAAATCAGACCTGCTGACGCAGTGATAATCATTATCACTAATGCAGTGATTGCCCTGTATTTGTATGGTTTATAGAAAGAAAGAAGGAAGGATAATTGTTTTTGTGATTCATCGCGTGATAATTTTACTTTTGGTGCATCATCTGTTGATTTACTACGGCGGCTGTCTCTGCTCATTATGTTAATGTTTAATTGAATTTCAAATGTTTTTTGTGTAATGACGAAAGGGAGAAGATGTGTATTTGATAGAGTACGACATTATGTAATCTTCTCAAAAGGAAGACATATCAATATCAGGTGAACTTAATTTTCCTCGATTAGTATCCTTTTACATGTATATTTGAGATATAATCAATAATTTAGGAGTGAAAAATATGAATATCCTTTTTTTAATTTTGAAGGGAATCCCAACGGGATTAAATATTTATGGTAATAATGCTTCCACAAAGGTTCGACCCCATCGGGTTAGTATCTTGATTTGGCATTTCATTTCTATGAACATTTGAATCCTTCAGATTCTTTATATACACAATTATTTGTTCAATAAAAACTTCTTATCTACCATACATTTTAGTATGGTAGCTATATTGACCAATAAGTCCATTTATAAAACCATTAAAGAATATCGTGAATCAATTCTTACACCCAATCCAAACAAACAATCTTTTCACTTCTCGCAATGATACTGACGATTTGCGTTTGGGTGATATAATTACACCTCTTCCTGATTCATTCACAGAAATATCGGGGGCAATCGTGCTCCTCGGAGTTCCACAGGATGAAGGTGTGCGGCGCAACGGAGGAAGAATCGGAGCAGCAGCAGCACCCGATGCTATACGCAAAGCTCTTTATAAATTTACTCCTGTTTTTCATCGGGAAGATGGACTTACAGACATTAGTCATTTGCAGATTATTGATGCAGGCAATATCATTACCGCCGGAATAGAATTGGAGGAAATCCATAAACGGCAACGAGAGGTGGTCTGTACGTTTTTACGGGCAGGTGCATTACCTGTTGTACTTGGTGGTGGGCATGATATTGCCTATCCCGATGGATCTGCATTAGGTGATAAAGGTGAACCGTTCAGCGTAATTAATGTTGATGCCCATACAGATGTCCGTCCTCTTATTGACGGTAAATATCCACATTCAGGTAGTGGATTCCGTCAGTTGTTAGAAGATAAAACACTAAAATTAGAAGAATTTTATGAATTCGGGATACAGTCTTTTGCTGCATCAAAGCAGCACATTGAGTATGTGCAGAATCGAGGAAAGTCGGTGGTATTTTACGATGAAATTAGGCAAAAAGTGAATTTTGAACAGTCATTTACAAATGCCCTTGATAAATGTACTAAATCAAGCAACAATGTTTATGTTTCATTTGATATGGATGCGGTTGCATCGGCTTATGCCCCGGGAGTAAGTGCGCCGGCAGCAATTGGTTTTACGGCTGACGAAATTTGCCGGGCAGCAGAAATTGCAGGAGGTAATTCATCCGTAAAACTAATTGATATTGCTGAAGTCAATCCAACTTTTGATATTGACGGAAGAACTTCAAAACTTGCAGCGTTAGTAGTAGCACATTATATCGGCGGTGTTCTTCGTCAACTCTCAAAATAAGATACTTAATTTTGGACAGGACTGAGTATTCTGATATAAATCACAGAATATGACCATTAGTATTTGGCTCAAATCCCTAAGTGATTCGATAGCAATCAAGGTTTAGGCGTTTGAGTTAAAAAATCAATTATTCAATTGAATAAACCCACACTCACTGTCAGGAATAATCCGCCAAAATCAGTTATCGGCAGCCCACGAATGCTCTCCAACCCATCTCCGCCAAAGGGTATAAAATAATAACGGACATTTACACCCATCGAATTCTTTCCGCTTCCTCCTAAATCGGCACCGATACCTAAGAATCCCCCAAATCGTGTGTATGTATTTGCTTGTCCTAAGGAAGTGAAGAATGATACTGTTCTTTCATAAGGAATCGCAAGGATAAAAGTAGAACCAACCCCGGCATTAATATGCGGGCGGAATGTCTCGGCAATTTTATCAGCAAATATTCTATACTGGACACCAATTGTTAGCGGAAAAATATAAAGTCGATTCACTTTGTTCTTAATAAAAAACTCATTTTTAGAATAATCATAATCTTCAAATTCATCACTGTTTCGAGCTCCTGAAACGCCAAAATTAATAAACCCGGATGTTAAATCAGAGAAATTACGTTGGTAAAAGAAACCTGCACCAAATCCATTGGTTGAGAACAGGACATCTACACCCCAAATTTTGGAATTTAATTTTGATTGTTGCTGTTCAGATATTAACGGGCGAGGGGATTTAAAAATAATGGTACTGTCTTCTTCTTGCGGTTTTCCGGGAAGCGGTGCGCCGGTCACTTGGGCATTAATTATTCCGCCTGAATTCGTGAATAAACATACAATTATAAATATAGTACAAGCTAACAATGATTGCAGTTTGAACCTTATTGCACCGATAGAGAGCAATTCTGAAATAACTTTACTATATGCCATAGTGTGAACTCTCCTTTCATGAGATGAAATGGTCAAATTATCTGATGAGTAAATAGTTACTGCTGCCTGACGATAGCTTTTATTCAAATATCTTGAAAAGTATTGTTCCGGCAAAGCAGAAAGACGATTTTATTGAAAATATCTAAAATTCCATGGGCAATGAATCAAGTTTGAACAACTATGTTTGCCTTCCAACTTGGCTAAGAGCGCGAAGTTTCATAAATTTGCATAATAATAATGTTGATACGGCAAATAGATATACACTCAAGCGTCTGTACCATCTGAACAGTAAACTGATGCAACTTGACTATCTCTTAGAATTGATACACTCGGCATTACCACCCGAAACCTCTATGAAAGGCGACAGGTTAGGACTTCAAGTACAAAGCGGTCGCAGCAGAATATCATCAATACTGACAACCCTTGAAGTTACCGATGAGGTAATCACCGAAGCACAGAACAACGGATGTGACTGTATTGTTACTTTCCATCCGCTAATTTTTTCTCCGATTGTATCACTTCAAGATTCTGATCGAGTAGGACGTTTATGCAGTAAACTTATTCGAAGCGAAATTGCTCTTATTGCTGTGCATACAAATTTCGATGCTTTTCCTAAAGGAACGAGTGCAATACTCTCTCACGAACTTGGCTTGAAAATTGAGCGTGTACTTGTCCCGGATTTGAAACACGATAAGTTTGGAATCGGCGTGGTTGCAAGATGTAGGACTACTATGGACAGCAATACATTATTGTCAATTGTTCGCAGAGTTTGCGGTTCTCCTCTGAGATATTCAGGTGGTGAAAATAAAGAAATAAATACAGTTGCCATAGTTGGCGGGAGTGGTACATCATTTATCGATGATGCAATAAATTCCGGCGCAGAGTGTTTCATTACAGCAGATGTAAAGTATCATACGTTCCACTATGCATCCGGCAAAATAATGATTATCGACCCCGGGCATTACGAAATGGAACATTTTGTTCCACAGGGTCTTGCATCGTTATTACAGGAAATTACATCGGGAAAATCTATGGGGAATCCACCCAAAATTATATGCTCGGCAACTACTACAAATCCGGTTGCTTATTTTGCATAGCACCCAAGTACTTAAAATAAAAAAATAACAGAAAAATATACTTTTCAAACATCAATTACAGGTAAACAATGCAGCCACTTATGACACTATTGGCAGAATTATCAACAATAGACGCACATCTCGATGAACTTCAGGAAGATCTTGGTGATTTGCCAAAAGAAGTTAAAGATTGTGAGCGAACGGTAAAAACAAGAACTGCTTTAGCCGAGGAGACTCAACAACTTCTCTCCGAATTACTTGCATTTAGGGCTAATGCTCATATTATGCTTCAGGAAATTAAAGACAAGGAAGCACAATATACCGAGCAACAGTTTCAGGTGCGCAACAATCGTGAATTTGATGCAATTACCAAGGAAATTGAGAGTCTGCGTGAAGAACGTAACAGAATAATCGAAGAACAGCGAACTTCTGCAGTAAAAGAAGATAATATTCGTCAAATTCTTACACAGCAGCAGCAAGACCTTGCAGACGCGCAGGAACTTCTCTCTGATAAGGAAAAAGAGCTTGATGAACTTTCGAGTGGGCATAACAACGAGATGAAATCACTTATGTCCCGTCGGGTTGAGCTTTCTAAAACTATTGATGCCCTTCCGCTTGCCGATTATGAACGAATCCGCACATTCCATTTGGAAGCTGCAGTACCACTCCGTAAGAACTGTTGCTCAGGGTGTTTCAGTGCAGTTCCTGCACAGAAAATAGTTGAAATTCGTAATAATCCTAATAAACTATTTTTGTGCGAACATTGCGGAAGAATATTATTCCCGGAGGATATGAAGCAAGTATAATTGCATTGTAATTAAAGAATATGCGGGGAAAGCGGGCAGTTGCATTTAATTTCCTGTAACAAGGAAATCGAATGAGGAAAGTCCGAACACCATAGAACAGCACGCTTCGTAACGCGAAGGCAGTAACGCAAGTAATAATCGAAAGATTATTATAGTAAGCTGACGGATAGCGCAACAGAAAATAAACCGCCAATCCGCTTTGCAAAAAAGCTTTCTGCAAGGAAATATTCTCTGCAAAGGTCATGGAGGTAAGGGTGAAACGGTAAGGTAAGAGCTTACCGCGTTTATCGGGCAACCGATGCGGCATGGCAAGCCCCGTGTGGTGCAAGACTAAATAGGGAACATGACAGTGTTCGGTGCATTCGTGCACTATATAACATACCTTGGGCTGTTCGTCCAATGCTATAAATATTATAGCACTTGTTTCGGGTAAGTTGCTTGAGGATTACGGCGACGTAATTCCCAGATAAATAACTGCCTCTTTAATCCTCATTCCTGAAAAGGTATTTTGATTAGAAAGACAGAATTCGGCTTATAGCTTTCTTCGCAATTTTCTTTGTAGTTTCGTATAAAACGTTACAGTATATTTGTTCTGCAATCGTCTAATTATATCGGAGATTTTATGCAACTTCCCGATGACCCTATTATCCTAGAGCTTCTTCCTGAATTTATTGATACGTGGATTGAAGAACTAAATGGGCAGTTTATTACCCTTGTCCGTACTCGCAACGAACAAGATTTGTATCGCATGGGACACACAATAAAAGGTTCATGTGCACAATTTGGAATGGACGAAATATCTAAATTGGGAATTGAACTCATGGGTTATGCCAAAGCACAAGAATGGGAAAAGGTTCTTGCCATTCGAGAAAAACTCCTGCGTTCATTTCTTCATGCTAAAAAATATATTGAGTCTTTGCAATAGATCACAAAAATTTCTATGAAAAAATTTATTTTTTTTGTTGTTGCTGCAATAGCGGTATGTGCTAATTATGCTGTTGCACAAGAACGGATTGCTGTTCTTCCGTTTAGGAATATGGACGGTAATCTTGCTTTGAATTCATGGTGTGCTAAGTTTTCGGATTCAGTAGCGGCAGGTTTACGACTTCGGGATACTACACATAAATATTATTTTGTTGTCTCGCAGGATACAGTAGCAGAAACGCTTGCAATGCTAAATCTTGATCCAACAAATCCTCAATATGAATCAGATATGTGGAAAGCAGTGGCAATGCTGAAAATAACTCGTGTTATCACAGGCAATTTCAATGTTCAGTCGGGAAAGATGCTGATCAACTGCTATAATTATGAAGTAGCAACAAAACTCCCAAACCCTGTAGGACAGGCACGCAACTTATTCAAATCGCTCGATAAGCCACTTGAAACTGTTACAACAATAGTCAATAAAATGTATCTTGGGTTAGCCCCACAGCCGTAATATATTGCCCAACGAAAAACTATTATTTTCCAACACTAACTTTTTGTAATGGAACTACCGTTTTCCGCCAATTCAAATCCGCTCCCGCTCGAAAATATGAGTCGTATAGCAAGCGAACGAGCAGCAGATTACCGTAACGCCAATCCTTTCCCTCATATTGCACTCGATAATTTTTTTGATGAAACGATGCTTTCCCGTGTTTTAGATGAATTTCCGAACCGAAAGCAAATCAAATGGACTGAATTCGATAATTATCATGAAGTAAAACTTTCCGCACAACGGGATGACAATTTTGGATATGCCACAAAATGGTTGATGTATCATCTCAATTCATCTTATTTTATCAATTTTTTAGAAGAGCTTACCGGGATTAAGGGGTTATTGCCCGACCCTCATTTTGAAGGAGGCGGA
>JACPWH010000058.1 GCA_016197185.1 Ignavibacteriota bacterium | reverse complement strand
ATGTAAGTTTTTAATTTTGATTTTCTATTTGCCTACTGTGCTAAAACAAGTTGATAACCGAACTCTTTTGCTCGTTTTTCTAAATTTGCCACAACCCTTTTTTGGTATTGCTGCTCGTAATAGTTTTCTCCTACCTCACGATAGTTTATGCTGTCTGTTAGCATCCGATAAAGAATACGCGCTAATTTATGAGCTGTCGCAGTAATCGCCTTAGGTGCTCCAAGACGAGCTCTTAATCTACGAAAAAAAGCACCAATTGCAGTCTTAGAGTGATATAAACTAGCAGCAGCCATTCGCAAAGCTCTGGCAGCCTGATTGTCGCTTGGTTTTGTTTTACTGCTCAGAATTTTTCCTCCAGAGATTTTGTTTCCTGGCGAGAGTCCTAGCCATGAAGCGAATGCTTTAGCATTTGGCCATTGGGACATATCGGTACCTATTTCTGAAAGGATTTTCATGGCGATATTGGCATCGACTCCAGGAATAGTTGTTAAGTCAGCTGTGGTGATTTTTTTTATTGCTTGAGGAGCGTTAAAAAAATAGGGACTCCGGTTGCTTGCTGTTTTTTTTTTGCACATTTTTTCGTGGAAGGCATTGTTTCTAATTTATCACCGCTCTCTGGAAGAGATAGTTGCGGTTCTACCTGAAGTGTCGAGAGGACTTGTTCAATGGCTTCTTCGCATCTATGGATTTGTTTGTGGAAAAATTCATATGCCTCATAAACTTGTTCTAGGGAAAATAGATGTTCTTTTCGGAAATTGCCCTCTAGAGATTTGGCAATGAGATCCTTATTTTTGCGGCCTCCCTTTACACTCAGATCAGCCAATGTTTTTGGGTTTTTCACACCTTTTATGATAGCTTGAATAATATTCAGGCCGGTCACACCAGTAATGTCACTAATTGCATGGTTGAGCTGGATGTTCGTCTGTGTAAGTGCCTTATGCATTAACTGAACTTGAGTGGCAGCTGATTCAAAGAGACGACTGCGCTGTCTAACGTAAGCCCTCAGCTCAATAATATCTGTGGAGGGGCGGAAAGAGCCTCTTAGTAATCCATAGGAATGTAATTGCTGAATCCATTGACAGTCTTTTACATCTGTTTTGCGTCCTGGCACGCTTTTAAAAAATTTTGCATTCACTAGCAAGACTTCAAACCCAGCTTCCTCAAGCATTTCATAGGGGACTATCCAGTAGACTCCTGTCGATTCCATTGCCACACTTTCTATGCCATTTTCTTTTAGCTATGCTATCATGCGCAGTAAATCCGCTGTAAATGTTAAGAAAGAGCGCACTTCCTGCTCCGAGGAATTTTTAGCAATGCAGACAAAAAGTTCACTGGCACCTATATCGATACCAGCGCATTTTGAATTTAATTGGCTTAATTGGGATGGATTTGTTTTGGAAGATTTTGTAATCTTTTTCATAGCAAGCCTCCTTATTTAATTTTGTTTTTTGTGGACAAAAGAAGAATAAAAGGCTTGCTTTTTTTTGAAAAATCTAAAAAAAAACTGAAGAAATACTTCGCCTCTTCAAATCCTTCGAAGAGATTTAGCAAGAACAAGTCAAGGCGATTAGTTATTTGTAGATATTTACCGGCTTGGGCCGGTTAGGGAGCTACGAAGTAACATGCACGATGAAAGACCCAGGGGCTTTTTGAATTGGCTGATCGGTACTCGCCGCCTTATAGAAACAGTCATCGGCCAACTCACAGAACGCTTTCATATTGAGAAAATTCGTGTCCGAGATGTGTGGCACGAGGCATCTCGATTCTGGAGAAAAATATTAGCGCATACCGCTTGCATCAGGCTAAATCTAGCGCTAGGTAATGAACCGCTGCGGTTTGAGCAGCTCGTGACCTGTGATTGAACCTCTCCAGCTATCGTAGATATCATAAGCATCTTTTGCTGCTTTTATTGCTGGTCCTGCCTCCTGCAAAGGCGCCTCTTCTCTCCCTTTCTGAGATCGAACAAAACTTTAACTATCGCCTGAGAGAAGCCAAAGCACATGGTTTTTTATTTGATTAATAGGGATAGCTACTCCTACCCCTCTTAACTCTTGATGAGATTGAAAGAGAGCACTACTAATTCCTATTACTTCACCTTTCAAATTTAAAAGCGGGCCTCCAGAGTTTCCTTGGCATATTAAAATATCTAAAAAAAGAGCTGTGCCTAGCTCATCTTTAGCACCTACAATCCCACTTGCTACAAAAGGACGTAATGAAAAAGGATATCCAATTGAAACAACCCACTCTCCTATGTTTGTTACATCTGAATCTCCTAACGTCAAAAAGGGGAAATTCGTACCATCAATTTTAAGCACGGCTATATCTATCTCAGAGTTTAATTGAATAAGCAGTGCCTCTACTTCTTGATTCTTGAAATAAACAGAAATCTTGGTCGCATTTTCTATCACATGGCCACATGTAATAATATATCCCTCTTTAGAAACAAGAAAACCAGATCCATAAAACACTTGGTTTTTAAAAGTGTCAGAAGAAAAACCACCTGACTTTAAAACCGCGATTTTTACAATGGAGGGAATGGCATCATGGGCTAACTTAGTAAAAACCTGAGTTAGATGCTCAAAACCACACGGATCAATATCTCGTGAAGATAAAAATTGAAGAGGCAGTACCATATTGAGCAGCAGCAGGAAAATTTTTTTCCCGAAAAAATCATTTTTTCTTATTTTGATCTTCCTTCCTTTGCCTCTTAGCTTCTTCTTTTTTCCTTCTTTTGTCGTCCTCATATTGTTGTTTTATCTTTTTTCCAGCGCAATCGGGATTATCGCATGTTACAAAATATTCTCTTCCACAGTGACGGCAATTATTAAAAACTTTCACCACCGGTGTTATGTAGCAGCCATATTCATCTGAATAGATCATTGGAAGAGTTACATAATTTTCACCTTCTAAATTAAGAAAAAGGCCTTGTTGTGTGGGGATAATTTTTTCTGGATTAAGATATATCTTATCGTCAATACTTTCTTGAATACAGGACGGGTCGGTTGCAACAATTTTTTCCACTAGTGCATCATAGTATTCATTGCACTCATCGGCAGTTATTTTTAAAAAAGCAATGGTACAAATAGACAACATGATACAAAAAAACAAACGATTCTTCATCTCTTATCTCTTGTTAAAATTGAGAATTTTCATTCTTGTCCATTTAAAACGAATATTTATTTTGTCAGCAATCATTTTTTTTGTTGTGGCTTGCACTCGCTCTTCCAGTAAAGACTCTTCCCGATTGAACATAACCTTAGAGGAAAGAAAATGGATGGAGCAATTTTTTAAAGAACTGCTGTTAGAGGAAGGGGCAATTTATACTTTATGGGGAAGCAAGCCAGTAACAAGATGTGTCTTATATTACTATACCGAAGAAGAAATCGAAGAATATTATAATCAGATGACAGAGGAAGAAAAAAAAGAGGCTATTATTAGAGAAGATCCTCTCTTTGAAGAAAACTGGGAAAAATGGGCAAGCATCCAGAATCGATTTCCTATGACTCGTTACCTTCTTTTTAAAAGGAATAATTATGGTGACAAAGAGAACAAAACAGCTCTTCTCTACTTCGTCAATATTTTGGAAACTGCTCTTGCAATGCAACGTCATTATGCGATGTTTAAGGCAGTAGTAGGGGAGGATTTCAATCCCTTTGATATGGCATGTGAGTTCAATAATATCGATTCTCCCTTTTGGAAAAAAGTAAATGATCATGCAGCATTAATTGGGATTCTGTTTGGTTTTGGAGAGAGAAACTCATGGTCATTTTACTGGAAATATTTTGGCCATCAGGAGAAATATGAAAGGGTTGCTGAAGCAATACCTTCTCAGGTTAGTGATCCTCAGCATCAATATGGTCAGAGCTCGCTTGCTGATTTTTCTCTACCAGTTTTTATGATTGTCGGAGATGGAAAAGATGAAATGGTGGAAAAATATCGAAAAGAACGGGAAGAAATTAAAAAAATCTACAAAGGGCAAGATTTTATTGAGCTAACTCTTCACAAGATGATGTCTCAATAGCAACACCAGGGTATAAATCAGCGAGAGCACCGAGGCGGCTTCGCCGCAAAAAAATATAATAACGCGATGTGCAAGTTTTCCTGACGGAAAATTGTACATGAAAAAAATTGAAAACTGACATGCCTATCAGCACACTGTTTTGTAATAACCACAACAGGAGGTCAAGGCATGTCAATAGATCACTTTGTCATAGCTGTCTTTTGTCTGATAGACGAAGAAATGAAAAAAATCCTTAGGAAGACAAAGTTACGAAACCGAAGCCCAAACCCAGCTTTAGAGGATAGCGAGGTAATCACGATGGAAATAGTGGGAGAGTTCCTTGGAAAGGATGGAGATAAAACGATTTGGGAGTACTTCAAAAGTCATTGGCCACATTTTTTCCCAAAAATACCTGATCGAACCACCTTTGTCCGGCAGGCTGCTAATTTGCATATGATCAAGCGAATATTGCAGGAGAGCCTCGCTACTAAACTTGGCGCTTTTAATGATATTTTGCACATGATTGATGGTTTACCCATGCCGACATGCAAATTTGCCAGAGCACATTTTAGTCGAATTTTTAAGGAGCATGCAGCTTACGGCTATTGCGCTAGCAAAAAGGAAAAATACTACGGTTTTAAGGGGCATATTGTTATAAGCTCTATAGGGGTAGTGACTTCTGCAACATGTACCGCAGCGAATAGGGATGAAAGAGATACAGCAGCTCCCGCTAAAAACAATCATAAAAGGTTGATTATTAAATGAAATCACCAAAAAAGTTTGCGAAAAAATAGAGCCTCTGAAGGAGAATTTGAGAGTATAATCTTCGAGAGAAATTCTTGATTTTTCGCAAACAGTAATTACTTTAATAGTTCATTAACAAGGTGATGAATCTTTTTTTGGCGGGAACTGCTGAAGGTGAACTTGACGGGTATTTCTCTGGTAAAATCCAAGAATTTAAAACGCCTCTTTTTCTTCTTGGTTCTCCATTTCAAAAGAGAATATGGGAAGAGCTACAAAAAATACCCAGAGGTGAAACAAGATCTTATGCTGAAATCGCTAAAGCAATTGAAGACCTCTGCACAACTGATCCTTTCCATTAAAAAGGCCCATTTTGCCATCTTTTGTTTCTCACTCGCTTCCATGAAATGCCCCGCGTATGTAGATTTACTTAGGTTTGAAATGTGATCGAAGTAAACTCATTTTTTCAAAAAAACGGAGTTGTGCAGAGGTCTTAATTGGCAAACCATCTGCCTTCCGTGCTGTTGGGCTCGCCAATGGTGCTAACCAATTTGCAATTGTGATCCCTTGCCATCGCGTAATCAATAGCAACGGAGATTTGGGTGGATATGGTGGAGGAATCAACAGAAAAGAATGGCTTTTAAAACATGAAAGAAAATAAGAAGAGATGTTTTGGATCTACTTCTGGCAAGGAATTTTATGCAG
>JACPWH010000134.1 GCA_016197185.1 Ignavibacteriota bacterium | reverse complement strand
GGCTGATTATAAAGGAACTTCGTTCCCATCAATACAGTCTCGTATTCATGCTCATTCTCCGTTTGGTTGAGCCGTTCGGAGTAGCGCATGATTTGTTTCGAGGACGCATACGACCAACTCAGCGTCCAGAGCGGTTCCAAAAGTCGCTCAAGATAAATGATGAAGAGGAAGAATGTTCCCACTTCGATTTTATTCTGAATCACAAAATAGCTGCCCACAATGATAACGATAATCGTTCCGGCGTGGTTGTTCAGCATCGAAAAAAGCTGCACAAGCTGGTTGATTTTCAGAAATTTCTGTTCTTTCTTGATTCTATTGTCAAGCACCGCTTGGTATTTGCGCAATTGGTCGTCCATACTTGATGTACTTTTCACCACGCGAATCCCCGAGAAACAGTTTTCGAGCACATTATTACAATCGGAAGCCGCCTCCTGCTTTTCATCAGTATAGCGGATGAGCTTATCCTTGGTTTTCGCCATGATATACACAAGCATTGGAAGCGGGAGGAAACTCCACAGCGTCAATTCCCATGAATAATAGAACATCACCGAAAGCGTAAACCCAAGAATAAAAATCGCCTCGATAGGGCGCATCGTACCCGAACAGGCAAACCACGAAACACGGTCGAACGAACCGTCTATATCATCAGTCAGACGGGTAAGCAAATCACCCGTTCTGAATTTTGTAAAAAAGCGCGACCCTTTGCGGGTAAAGACCCGGTAATAAAATGTGCGCATCTGTTCTGCATACCGCAGATTCATACGGGCACGCGAAAGCATCAATATCCGCGAGAAAAACTCAAGTGCAATTCCCGCAATAAGATACACCCAAATAAGGTTGTGAACTTTGTCAAGTTCAAACTTCCCTTGAAGTGTATCCACAATGTTTTTAACGAGGACAGGAAACCCAATTTTGAAGGTGATCGCAAGCACCGTAAGGATGCAGATAAACATCATATCGGGGATATTTCGCAGCCAAAATCGGCTGAACCAAATTAATAAATTACGCATAATTGTTTTGCCCGGATTGAAGGTGATACAAGCGGGCATAAATACCGTTTTGCAGGAGAAGTTCATCGTGTGTACCCTCCTCGGCAAGCTGCCCCTGATCCATAACCACTATCTTATCGGCATGAACAATCGTTGAAAGTCTGTGCGCGATGATAATGGAAGTACGTCCCTGCAATAGTGTTAGGAGTGAATCTTGTAAACGCGCTTCGGTGGCAGGGTCAACCGAACTTGTCGCTTCGTCAATGATAAGAATTTCCGGCTGAAATGTGAGTGCACGCGCAAACGAAAGCAGTTGACGCTCACCGAAGGATAGATTCTTACCGTTTTCGGAGAGTATTGTATCCAATCCGTTCTCGAATCTTGCGATGATATGCTCAATATCTAAACTGTGAATTGCTTCCTCCACCTGTGAATCGGGAATATCGATCCGCATAGCGCGAAGATTATCACGAATCGTCCCGGGAAATAAATAAATATCCTGCATCACGAAGCTCATAATCTCGGCAAGGTCTTGCTGGCGGAAGTCCTTAATGTTGATTCCGTCAAGAGTGATTTTGCCGCTTTGCACATCATACCAGCGTGTGAGCAAGGAAGTAATCGTCGTTTTTCCTGCACCTGTTGCGCCTACTATCGCTACTGAAGTTCCTTTTTTAATATCAAAAGATACATTCTTTAGAATAGGGGAGTCATTGTAACCGAACGTCACATTCTCGAATTTGATGCAATCTGAAAATTCGGGAACAGTTGCGGGAATAACCGGATTTTTCACTTCCGGCTGCGTAGCGAGCAAATCAAATATCCGCTCTGATGATGCAAATGCTTTCTGCACTTCGCTAATTTGCTCGGAAATCGTAATCAGAGGAGACATTATTCCTGTAATATATTGAAAAAACAGGAGCAGAGTTCCTATGGTCATCACACCGGAAGAAATCTGATTTGAACCCAAATAGAAGATAATGGTTGTTGCAATCATTGGCGTTAAAAACATTACTCCCCAAAACGATGCTTCAATTGCTTCCACTTTGAGCGAGAATTTTGTCTTTTCTCGATTCATTTCAAGGAATTTATTCCGTGACCATTGAATGCTATTCAGGTTACGCAGTAAAGGAATAGCCGAGATATGTTCACCTGCAAAACCCGTTATTTGCGAATACATTTCCCGTTCTTTTCGAAACAAAGGGCGCATTCTGCTGAATACTATAATGGCACTTCCCAAAAATAATGGGGCACAGCAGAGAACATATAATGTAAATTCCACATTCACCGTAAACATGACGGCAAATGAGAAGAGTATAATAAGCGACGAACTGAATAATTGAAGCCCAACACTCGAAAACAGCATGAACATCCGTTGGGAATCGGATTCAATCCTCGAAATGAGTTTACCCGTTTCTGTTTTATCGAAAAATCGGATAGAAAGCGTAAGTGTATGCTTGAGTAATTTCATTTTGAGGGAATTGACAATTGAAATTCCCATAGAACCTACTAAAACGGTTTGCAAATACTCGAATGTACGGTAAAGTACCGTCATTACGAGGTATCCGAGAGCAAGATAGAGTGTTAAGCTAACGTTCTTGTGTGTAATTCCGTCGTCAATTATCTTCCGAAATACAAGCGGTAATCCAACTAAAAAGAGTGTGGATGCAAATGCAAAACCGAGAGCAACTATGATTTTACCGTGATGTCCTTGAAAAAGTTGTGCAATTTTAGGAATCAGCGAAAATTTTAATTTTTTGGGCGTTTGCTCCTCATGAGCATCGTCGTCGTTGTCATCAAATAAATCAAACATAAATGTACTTTCAAGTAATAAATGGTATTTTTTTTCATGTATTGGGAATATTGTTAAGTGGATAATTTAAGTAAGGGACAACTGTAATTTCAAATAAATTAATTCTTTTTCAAGTTGTCATTATGGGGGATACTTAGACCGAAGAATCTCCGTAAAGCACTACATAGCAGACCGTTCTGCATGCGGAGATTCTTCACTAACGTTCAGAATGACAGGTAAATAAATGTTTTTTTATTTAGTTTCAGTATTTATAAATGAATTCGAATGACTAAAGGAAATTAAATTGGGCTAAGGAAACCTTGTACATATATTCCTTAAAAATCGCCGCAAGTCCTTTTGGGTTGTCACTCATTAATTCATGTCCGCTTTCCTCCAAAACCGTCACTTCACAATTGGGACAAATTTCTTTCAGTTTTTCTGCATCTTCTTCTCGAAGTTGCGTGTTTCCCCCTCTTGCCCTGATTGCGAGGACTTTAAAGGGCAAATCATTAAGTTCTTTCGAGACATCGGCATACGCAGCATCTTTGGCAATTCCTAAGACTGCTTTTTCACTTATCTCAATATTATCTATGAATGACAGTACATGCTGTGTCCATCGCTCATCGTATGGCGGATAAAAGGGTGGGAAATCACCCATCAAAAATCCTTTTACTTTCTCAGGAATGATGCTCGCAGCCTTAATACCGATAGTAGAGCCAAGAGAATGTCCAAAAATCACGACCGATTGTAAGTTCTCGTTTTCGATAACTGCATTAATATCTGATGCTTGGTCGGAAAGAGAGTATCCAGTTTCAGGAGAAGAACTTTCCCCTCGTCCCCGCAGACTTATGATAATGTGATACCCATCTAAATGTCCTTGCATTGCGCTATATACTTCATCCGCCGAATTAATTACCCCGGGAATAATAATAATCGGAGTGCCTCCAAGATGTGAATTGACGGAAATATAGCTGATAGTAGCGTCGCCGTTTTGAGTAGTAGTATATTGTGTTTTCATCGTAATATCCTTTCAAATAATGAATATAGTGTAAATATGAGAAATAGGGTCAGTATGCAATAGTTGTAAAACTTCCTCCTTCTGTAGGAGTGTAGAAAAGTTGCTTTTTTGGGTTTTAAGTCAAGTTGAAAGCAATGGCTCGTCAGAGTGAGGAAGCGAAAGCAATCAAGAGAGAAAAACATATCTGCAACAATTAAGCTAATGCTAAAATATGATTAAGTTCCACAAGTTGCAAATTAAATTTTTGTCATAAGTGTTATTTAGGATTTGTTAACATCTATCCAGACTCTTGCTAAGAAAGCTATGTGAAACCGAGATATTTTACGTATTTTTGACTAAATGGCGAGGAATTTTGCAATGAACATCGTAAAACGGTGAATCCCCCTTTATCAAGGAGGAGACAAGAATTAGTAGATTTAAGTATAGATAAATACAACTACTTCATCATCTACTTCATCATCGATACTATTTCATTACTGCCCTTGAGAACTACTTCATCCCGTGATAAAATGAACAAGGGGGAATTAATAGTTCTGTTATGCAAAATTGCTCATTAAAAGAAAACTCAAAAATAACTGCAAAAACGATACGAGTGATAGAACAATGCAATTAACTTCAAGAGAAATAAGACAATCATTTTTAGATTTTTTTGCTCAAAGAGGGCATAGAATAGTTCCAAGTGCACCTGTTGTGCCCCACGGCGACGCAACCCTTCTCTTCACAAACGCAGGGATGAATCAATTCAAGGATGTTTTCCTTGGAATTGGCAAACGTGACTTTACCCGTTGTGCAGACACACAAAAATGTATCCGTGTGTCGGGGAAGCATAACGACCTTGAAGAAGTTGGCTATGACACCTACCATCATACGTTTTTTGAGATGCTTGGCAATTGGAGCTTTGGAGATTATTACAAAGCGGAAGCACTCGCATGGAGCTGGGAGTTACTGACAGAAGTGTGGGGACTGCCTAAAGAGCGTTTACATGCAACGGTTTTCCGTACTGATGATGAATCATATAATATTTGGAAACAGTACTTGCCTGAAAGCCAAATCCACCGTTGTGATGAAAAAGATAACTTCTGGGAAATGGGCGAAACAGGTCCATGTGGTCCATGCTCTGAGATTCATTTCGACCGTACTGATGATTTATCTGGTGCAACTCTTGTGAATAAAGGTGTGCCGGAAGTCATCGAAATTTGGAATAATGTTTTTATTCAATATAACCGTAAGATTGACGGTTCATTAGAGGAATTGTCCTCAAAGCATGTTGACACAGGAATGGGTTTCGAAAGAATTTGCGCAGTCATGCAAGGCAAATCTTCTAATTATGATACCGATGTTTTCTCCCCGATTATCAATAAAATAGTAGAGTTGTGCGGGCAGGATTATGAAACCGCATTAGAAAGCAAAACAGGAGTAGCAATGCGTGTAATGGCTGACCATATCCGAACACTCACGTTTTCAATAGCTGATGGTGCTATTCCCGGAAACGACGGACGCGGATATGTTCTCCGCAGAATTCTCCGCCGTGCAGCACGATATTCCCGTAATCTTGGCTTCCGTGAACCGACTCTCTATAAATTAGTACAAACACTTGTGGATACTATGGGTGATGTATTCCCTGAAATTGGACAGCAACAGGGAATTATCGAACGAATTATCCGTGCAGAAGAAGAGAGCTTCCTCCAAACTTTAGATAGAGGTTTGGAACGCTTCGAGGAAATCGAAAGAAACACGAGGGAAAAATCTGAAAATATTATCTCTGGTGAAGACGCTTTTTTGCTTTATGATACCTTTGGCTTCCCTGTGGACTTAACCGAGCTTCTTGCGCGGGAGCGTGGACTTGGAGTAGATATTGGTCAGTTCACTGTCTTGATGAACCAACAAAAAGAACGTTCACGTGCTGCACGTAAAGCCCATATCCAAGAGGTAGAACTTCCAAATATCGAAGAAAAAACGACATTCACCGGCTGGGATGAACTTGAAACAGAATCGAAAGTTCTGTTTATAAAGGAAAACCAGATTATTCTAGAAAGCTCACCATTCTATGTAGAAATGGGCGGGCAGCAAGCAGATAGCGGAGAAATTGTTTTGGGTGGAAATCGATATGGAATTATCGATGTTCGCAAATCAGGCAGTGCAATTATTCATTTTGCAGATTCCGATGTAGAGCCGCTTGTTGGTGATATGGCTCTTGCAAAAGTAGATACTGAACGTAGATGGGATATTCAGCGCAATCATTCTGTTACCCATATTCTGCATGAGGCATTACGCAGGGTATTGGGAACGCACGTTCAGCAATCGGGGTCTTTAGTAGCACCTGAACATTTACGCTTTGACTTCTCGCATTTTCAAAAACTTAGTGCCGATGACTTAAAGCATATTGAGAATATGGTGAATGAAAAAATCCGTGAAAGAATTCCTGTAATAACTCTCGATTTACCCATCGATCAGGCACGTAAAATTCCCGGTGTGAAAATGTTCTTCGGTGATAAATACGGAGACCGTGTACGGGTGGTAATTATAGACGAGAAATTTTCTGCCGAATTCTGTGGCGGTACTCATGTGAATAATTCGAGCGATATTGGGCTATTCAAAATTCTTTCCGAAGGTGGGATTGCTTCGGGTGTAAGGCGTATTGAAGCGGTAACAGGTACAGGAGTTGAAACATACATACAATCATTACATCAAAAAATCACGGACGCACATCATGTAAGTGATGAACTTCATGATCGTATCAAACACCTTGAAAAGGAACTGTCAACATTCAAAGTACAAGGAATTTCAGGAGCAATCGAAGATTTTGTAAATTCAGCAGTTAAAGTGGGTGATATTCGTGTAGTTGCCGCGAAAGTACCTTCGGTGGATGGCGAAGAACTTAAATCATTGGGTGATAAATTACGTGAAAAGTTAAATACAAACGGAGTAGGTTTACTCTCAAGTATTTCAAGCGACGGGAAAGTTCAATTGGTTTGCGTAGTGACCGACGACCTGACAGGAAAATATCAGGCAGGGAAATTAGTAGGTGCTGTAGCTAAATTATTGGGCGGCGGCGGCGGCGGCAAACCTCATCTTGCAACAGCAGGTGGTAAGGATGTAGAAAAAGTGGACGAAGCACTTGCTTCATTTATTTCGATGATCAATAGTTGAGAAATATTGAGATGTTTTTCTATTGTGAAAACTATGTTAACTATGTATCTATGTAGTTAATTAAAGAGATTAAACACATAGGCACATTAGTGAACATAGTTGATTGAGCCGTAATGTCAGTTTAGTCGAATTTATTAAACATTTGAAAATTAATAGTATTATATTTAAATTATCATAAGTAAGGAGTAGATTTATGTCGTATGAAGCAAGTGGAAAAATTCACGAAATTTTCCCGGAACAACAGGTAAGTGAAAAATTCCGCAAAAAGGAATTTGTACTCGAAGTCCAGGACGGAATGTATGCAAATTTTATAAAGTTTGAGTTATCTCAAGATAAATGCTCACTTTTGGACGGGTATAAAGTGGGACAAGGATTGAAAGTTCATTTTAATCTGTCTGGTAAGCCATTTACCAACAAGGAAGGCAAAACGATGTATTTCAATAATCTTCGTGCATGGAAAGTTGAATCGGAAGGCAATGGAGCATCATCGCATCATGATGATGATTATCCGACACCTCCAAACAACTCTAAGAATGAAGATTTTGATGATGTGCCGTTTTAAGGTGTAAGAGCGGCGTGAAATAATGAAACGGACATTGTGCTTTTAGCATAATGTCCGTTTTTTTATGATTGAGTTTCAAAACAAATAATGGATTGAAGGAATATTAATTGCAAATTAATATTATTTGAGATTTCATTATTATTGTTAACTTTGTAATAATCAGATGTGATCGCTTCTCTTAATGCAAGCACAAAACTTTTTCATCCTTTAATAATTATCTTCAATTCATTGTATTTAAAAAGGTAATTGAAATCTTGTTTGACTATTTTATAATATCATTCATTTCTCAAAACTATGCTAAAACACCTCCCATTGATCCTTTTTATAGTAATTCTTACCTCTTGCTCAAATTCAGTTGATAATGAAACAATAACCATCAATCAGCCAAAACTCGGCAGTAATTTTACGTATGATGAATATAATACTGATACAACCAAAAGTGAGCGTATCCTTGGAAGTTCGGATACTACAGTAGGAGTTTTCGTTCTTACCGGACAGACATATAAAGGTAAAACAAATGTATCTACAGTTATTTCATCTACAAAAAAAGGATCGAAACTACTATTTGATACATTGTATATTAACTATGAAACAAATAATGATATAAGTCTGATTGACCCCTCAGGGTTCTCTTCAGCAAAATGGGCAACTATACCTCTGGCAAGTAAATCCCAAATTTCAGTAGCCCTTAGTGATACAACTTATAAAGATTATTTCACGGGTGAATTAATCCACGGAACAATCAGTTTGGTTTCGTCATATATTGGCAAGGAAACCATGACCGTTAAGGGGAAGTCCTATAGTGTTGTCAAAATAAAACAACTTCTTACATTTACTGAAGAAAGCTCAAGTGAAACAGACACAGACATCGTAACCAATTATTTATATTTTTCCCCAACTTTTGGTTATATGTTAAAGATGGAGACACCTGTAAGGGCATATCAGAATGGGGAGAAAGAGGAAGGAACTGTAAGTAATGTAATTGATTATCTGTTACGATAATCAATTTGATTATTCATTCTTTGTACCGGATTTTGAGTTCTAACACTTCAATCCTCTGTTGTGCAGATTGTAGAGCTTCTTTAGCAGTTTTCTTCTTATAGACAGCATTCATAATCTCTTCTTCAAGAATACGTTCTGCATCTAGAAAG
>JACPWH010000198.1 GCA_016197185.1 Ignavibacteriota bacterium | reverse complement strand
GTACTAATCTGTCGTTTTTTTTCTTCGAGGGAATCTACTAAATCCTTTTGTTGTGCTTCTTGAGCACTTACTGCTTGCATTCGAAATTGATTGCCGTCTATTTGCGCTTGAAGTTCTGCCAATCTTTTTGTTAAAGCTGCATATTCTACTTTTTTACCGTCAAACAGATCTTCAATTCCTGAAACTTTCTGTGCAAGTGACGCATTATCTTCTTGAAGTGAATTTATCAATTCACCCGATAATTTTACTACATCCCAGAATTTCTGAATGGATTTTTCAATTTCTTTGCTCGGTTTCGTATTTTGCGGCATAAATGACTCGTGCGTTTTTCGGTTAAACTATTACAAATTAAGATATACACCAAAAACATTTAGTGTAAAACTTATTCAAAAATAACTTTTCTATGGGAATCTTAAGGTGCTATTTTTCAAGGTGAAGCGAAAAAACTTCGAAGGGTACATTCTCTGACCGCAAAAATGTTCAGATACATTATAATTTAATCATTTCAGAGCTTTGAAGCTCGGGCAGGGCTGCACCAACATTTGGAGGATAGAGGTGTGCGGATTTGATGCAATATTCACGTTCACGGTCGTTTAATTGTGTTGTCATCATCCTAAAAGCGTTAAGACGTTGGGTAGGTACAGGTAATGACGAACTCAAGGATGAAAGTATAGAACTTGTCAGTCCGGGTCCGAATAAAAAAGCAGAATCAGCAAAAGGAATATAGGTAGTCAAGAGTTTTTCAATTTCTTTTTCAAAAGCGACTGCTACTCCCTCATTAGAATTAAACGGTACTAAACCATAATACGCCAATTCACCTTTTTTTAGAACACTGACATCGGCAAATCTATCATGTACACCAAAAAGAATAACGGTATTGTCTATTTGCTCCGGGTAATTATAAAGTAGAGCAGCATGAGAGGAAAATTGTGATACTACCATCCGTTCGCAGGGCAAGCCTAATATTTCAGAAAGAACATAGCCGATATGGACTTGTTGCCGGTCTATCATCATTGCAATCATCATTTCCTTACCATCGAGTTTTGGTATCAAAGGAATAACGATTGAGCGGTAATCTTCCAATGAATGCTGAGGATATGCCTGACGTATTTCAAGCCCGAGCAATTGCTTGACTTCTTCAATATTACCTGATTTTACCGCAGGGAATTGATGGACAAAAATATTTTCATCAGGAAAACAAAGCCGCAATTTTTCGAATTTCCCGTTGAGTTCAGGTAAAATTGCCTCCAAACCATGTTTTAGCTCAATAATATCTCCATCAATTCCGATGCGTTCCGGGATAGAGTTGATATACATAAGCTCCAATCCCTTTGCTGTCGGTTCAAATGCAGTTATATATGTTCTGTCATTCCCGAGGTGAATGGTAAGTGTCGATTGCATACTTTAGAAAAAGATTAGAAGGGAATGACATAAATTCTATAATAATTATTTATTTTTCTTTTCATAAAAGATATACGGCTTAATTTTCTCGAACTTCTTACTACCTATCCCTTTTACATTCATTAAATCTTGCGTGCTTGTAAAAGGTTGTATTTTTCTATACACTATAATGCGCTCAGCAATGGCTTCACCAATTCCTGGCAAACGGATTAACTCAGCTTTCAGGGCTGTTGCAATATTTACCTTTTGGTTATATAGTTCTTTCTTTTTATCGGTAAATCTATCAATTGCTTTAGCGGTATCGGCAATATTCACAGTTTCACTCCCTGTTACAGGTACAGCTATGGTATCCTGTTCATCAGCATCAGCAATACTATCTAATACAGAGTATATTTTCTCAGCAAGAACTGGATTGTATTGGGAAGGGTGCGTTGCAGCGAACGGATTATACCGTACAATCACACCAACCACAAGACCGCTCATTATTATAATGACAGCTATAGTTTCATTTTTCGTTACATTAAAATATTCCTGCAAACGCTTAGTGAAAGATGACTTGCCCATAGCTCAATTTCATTGTGAAATAATCAACTACGAAAAAGCTTCCTTCACTCTGTCGAAGAAATCCTTGCCTTTTTTATTCATAGTACTTGCATTGAAATTCTCACTTTCTGACAAATCCTTTATCAGAGTTTTTTCTTTGGATGAAAGTGAGGTTGGAATATGGACATTTATTCTTACAATTTGGTCTCCGCGACCTTTTTCATTTAGATGTTGAATTCCATGATTACGCAGACGAATCTCAGTGCCCGGCTGTGTTCCCGGTTTGATTTCAATTTCAGCGAAACCGTTAATAGTTTGTACTTCCACTTCAGCACCTAAAGCAGCCTCGGGGAAGCTCACCACAAGTTCTGAAATAATATCATCATCTTGGCGGATAAAATGCTCATGCTCCAATTCCTCCAATATCACATTGGCATCTCCCGGAGGTCCACCGCGTCTTCCGGCATTTCCTTTTCCTCGAAGGGGAATAAAATTACCGGTGCTGACACCTGACGGGATAGTCAATTCTTCGATAGACTTACCTTTTACCCTCCCCTCGCCTCCACAACTTGCACACGGCTCTTTAATAATTTGTCCGGTGCCGCCACATGAAGCACAAGGAGCAATGTTTACAAACTGACCGAATACCGAGCGTGAAACCTGACGGATTTCACCTGTTCCATTACAACTTGTACAAGCACTTATACCACTACCCGGCTTTGCACCTTTACCATTGCAAGGTTCACAGACTACCATTCGATCATGTGATATTCCGAACATATCACCGAATGCACTGAAAATATCATTGACATTCTGATATTGGTGAAAATCCTGTCCCCCGCGAATTCCCTGATGCCCGTATTGGTCATAGCGGGCACGCTTGTTCGCATCACTCAATACTTCGTAGGCTTCTGTAGCTTCTTTGAATTTCTCTTCTGATTCCTTATTATCCGGGTTACGGTCGGGATGGTGTTGCATTGCAAGTTTGCGGTATGCGCTTTTAACTTCATCATTAGATGCTGCCTTATCTACCCCAAGTGTCTCATAATAATCTTGTTTGCTCATATAATTTCTACTGTAAATGAAAAGTGATTTATTTATTCAGGCTGACCTGCCGAGGTTATTACTTTTGAATGACGTAATACCTTGTCACGGAATAGATAACCGCGTTGAACCTCCTGAATCACATGTCCTTCCGGTGCTTCGGATGGCAGGTGTGCCAAAGCTTCGTGGATGTCAACATTAAACGGTTCACCCAACTTTTGTTCAATTACTGTTACACCTGCATCCTCAAATATTTTTACTGCTTTCCTATAAATCATTTCAACACCGGAAAGCAGACTTTGATAATCGTTACTTTTCTGAGCAGCATTGAGTGCTGAATGAAGATCGTCAATTACAGGCAGCATTTTGAACAAAAGATGCTGATTTGCATATTCGGTCAACTCTTGTTTTTCTTTCGATGTCCTACGACGGAAGTTTTCTAACTCTGCTGTGCGACGAAGAACTTGTTCTCGCAAATCATCCCGTTCTTTTTCGAGTGATGTAATTTTATCATTTGCCGTCGAAGTTGAATTTGATTGTTGTTCATGTGAATCGTTTTCCGATTCATGATGGATTTCTAAAGTATCATCGTTCATAGCTTGTTTTCCTTGAATATCATCAGTACGCATATAACTGTTATAGAGATTTTTAAGTTTTCCGCCCATGTTTCGGGGGGGAGTATTTTTATCATTCATTTCCATAAAACATTCCTTCGAAAATGTGCATTTAATTTGTTAAGATGTCCACATCTGTTATATGACGATTTTTCGTGCGTGTTCTTGTGAAAATCAACCTGATTTTCTTAATCGTTCTCAATTTTTCAAGAGTATTCTCAATTTTTCAAGAGAAAATTAATTATCCTTCTCGATTTTTATCGGATAGCAAAAAAGAAACCGCCCTTCGATGTATTTCACGAAAGGCGGTAATATTCTATGTCTAAAAAAAATCAAACAGGCTTATTTTCCTTTTACAAGCGGGACAGTAATCATGGCAACATTTTGTTCACCATCGCCAAGTGAGTCAATCATCAAACCTCCATTCAACCTGCGGACAGCACTTGCAGCCAAGCCAAGATTAAACATCACATCATTTTTATCTTTAGGTAGTGCTTCAACAAGCCGTGTAGATTCATCTTTGTAAATTTTAATCGCATTTGCTACGGTTGTATCCGGCGAAGAGAGCATTTCGATCTCAACCAGATTCTCATACGTATTTGCACGCACAGTTACATCAATTTTACAATCAGGCATTCCGCCGCAAAGTGCCAAATACGTTTTAACTAATGACTCAACAAATAAGTCTTCATGAACAAGAGCAATAGTGTTTTCACCTTCTTTTTGTACTGTAACTTTCACCGCATTACCTTTAGGGAGTTCAGAATTCAATTGCTTCTGGACTTTAGCTGTAATTGAAGAAAATCGTACCTTGTCCCTTTCGAAAGCACCTTCTGTTTCTTGATCACCTGCAATATCAATAATATCAGTTACAAATGTGAAGAGTTGTTCCGAACTTTCTTCGGCAGTTGCAATGAACTCTTGTTTCTCTTCATCATTAGAATAGGATTTTGAGGACAAAAGCTGCAAGAATCCCATTGTTCCTGTCAAGGCATTGCGCAAATTATGACTCAAATCTCTCATAAATCTTGATTTGAATTCACTTGCCTCAAGTGCAGATTGTTCAGCAAGTTGTACCTGTTTATTCTTGAGTTGGAACTGTGCTTCTGCAGTTTTCTGGAGCGTAATATCACGACCGACAGCATAAATAAGACCGTCAGTTCGCGAAACAGTAAGATGCCAGCTTAACCATCGGGTTTCGCCTGATTTTGTTTTAGTTTGTACATCAAACATAACACCAACCTCATCTTTAGCGGATGTTAAATCCCCTTCTAATTGTTTAGCGTCACTTTCATTTAACAAGGTGTCGAAAATTTTCTTTCCTACTAATTCTTCTTCGGAATATTGAAGTACAGATTGTACAGCAGGGCTAAGGGATTTCCACTGCCCGGTTAAATCCATTACTGCAATAATATCTTGAGAGGATTCTACAATTCTACGTTGCGAACGGGTCATCTTGTCGGCTAAATCAAGAGCGCGAGCACGGGCAGTTACGATAGAAAGAACAAAGCCAAACCCGATGAAACTTGTAACAATTCCTCCGAGAAGTGCAAGCAGAGGTAATATCCCTTGAAATTCCCCTCCGAAATTTGGAACAGTAGCAAAAGTAACCCGGATTTCACGGTCAGCTATTTTGAAACTTCTATCTTCACTCAATAACGGATTTGTCGGCTGGATTTTTCTATTGGCAGATGCAAAAATACTTTGATTGGATGCTGATTTATCGAAGCATTCGAACGTAATACTGGTATCGCCGGCGGCTGCATTATTTGTAATTGCACTGTTGAAGAAACCTAATGCATCCAATTCAACCATCACAACACCATCAATCTTGTCACCCTTTAGTGCAATTTCTACAGGGTCTGTAATTTTTTTGTGAACCGAAAACATCAATAAGAATCCTGTTGTATCGGGACGAACTTTATAGAATGGGGAACAAGAAATACCTTCTTGTGTGCGGGATTTTTCAATTGTTTCCGCTGCTTCTTTTTGGGTTGCAAAATCAAAACCTATTCTGTGGTTATTTTTTTCCAGTGGGACAATA
>JACPWH010000057.1 GCA_016197185.1 Ignavibacteriota bacterium | reverse complement strand
TCGCTTTCTTCTTCTTCATTCGATTGGATAAACACAATCGGTGACCAACTTCCTCCATTTGACTCTGTCTTTTGCAATTGAGAATACCTATAACGGAACAACCACACCTCAAATTTCAATTAAGGATGTTCGACCTGATTAGAGACGATATTGAATAACAGTATTCAGACTGATAGATTAGAAAGTAAAAAAACCTGCTTCCCTTGATTGGGGAGCAGGTTTTTTTATGGCGTTGTTAATTTAATATTGCCTTTGCTCTTTAACATAAACACACACGATAGCGGATTATCGGAAAGATTTGTATTGCTCGACTGAGTTCAATGCGCCGTAAGTTGTTTGTTAATCAAATGATAACAGGAATAATATGCTAAACTGTGTCTAAATATCGGATACTTATCTTTTTTAACATACTACGTGTTTTACAATCCCATTATCTTCACAATTCATGAACTTTAACCGGATTCCTGTGTTTAAATAAGAATACCCAAATTAATATACCAAATAAGAATAGCTTCTTCTTGAGAATTAATCTTATGCCGCATCATTTTATCTAAAGAATCTTGCCAATCTTCAAAATATTACCAAATTACAACATACTGATGAACAGTGGTTATTCTTCGAAAAAGCTAATATTATGAAATGGTAATAATAAATTAAATGTATTGTACCAAATTACAGTAAAAACCTTGCAATGTTATCAAATAGAAACAGTTGTTAACATTGTCTTAATACTGAATATCGGTGTGATATGCTCATATTACCAAATCGTAACATAAAAAACGACCTTCATTATCATTATTTATAAAGTTATACTCCATAATTTCGTATTGTAATTGGAATGAAGAGTGATTTTTTTATCTTTCTTCAAATCAAATAAAAATATTTATTTATAAATTAGTAGGAAAATAAATGCGTGTTACTACTCTGCGAATGAGCATCGTATGGTGCGTGTATGTTGTTATAGCGGGTGTATTGTCTCTTGCGAATGTACATGCACAATCAACGGAGCAAAAGGCTGCTGAAAAGCCTGCCGAAAAAAAATGGTTTGAAAAAATCAGTCTGCGTGGTTATACTCAGGTTCGTTATAACCGTCTTCTCGAAACGAATTCATTGGTAAAATGTGAGCAGTGTGATAAATCTATCGGTGAAAAAGGAGGCTTCATGATTCGTAGGGCACGACTTGTATTCAGCGGGCAGGTATCAGATAATGTTTACTTCTACATTCAACCTGACTTTGCATCATCATCAGGAACCGGACTTCATTTCGCTCAAATACGTGATGCCTATTTTGACCTTTCCTTAGATTCTCTTCGAGAATTCCGTTTCCGAATTGGACAAAGTAAAATTCCATTCGGCTATGAAAATATCCAATCCAGTCAAAACCGTTTGCCCTTTGACCGTTCCGAAGCTACGAATACTGCTTTTCCTAATGAGCGTGATTTAGGAGTTTTCTTCTATTGGGCACCGGATCATGTTCGCAAACTCTATACAAAATTAGTTCATGATGGATTAAAGGGAACTGGTGACTATGGAGTGGTAGGTTTAGGAACTTTTAACGGTCAAACCGCCAACAAAGCTGAAGCAAATAACAACTTACATTACGTTGCAAGGGTAAGTTATCCTCTTGAAGTGAGTGGACAGATTATAGAGCCGGGCGTGCAGGCATATACAGGCAGATTTGTAATTGAAGGCGTTAACTTAGGTACAAAAGCTGGTGGAGATTATCTCGATGAACGAGTGGCAGTTTCTCTCAATATTGCACCAAAGCCATTTGGGATTTTAGCTGAATACAATTGGGGACATAGTCCGAAATTCATACCGAAGGATATAAACGATACAACTACCTCCAATCGGATAGAAAGTGGTGCTTTGAGGGGTGGGTTTGCTACAATAAGTTATAAGATTGATGAAATGGGTCAAACATTTATACCTTATATACGCGCTCAATATTATAACGGAGGGAAGAAATTGGATATAGATGCTCGCTCCTATATCATCCGTGAGTATGAAATTGGTGTCGAATGGCAGCCTTCTCCATCTTTTGAATTTACAACTGCATATACATTATCAGACCGTTCAACGAGTGATGGTAAAATATTGGATTATCATCAAAAAGGAAATTTTCTTAGGTTACAAGCGCAGTTTAATTATTGATGAAATCTTAACTATCCGGCAACAGAGATTGGTTGATCGTTCATAAAAAGACCTGTTCTATTTTTCGAAATTGAACAGGTCTTTTTATTTATTAATCAATATGTGATACCAAATTTTTGTACATCGTTGTACATCCCTGCATTGATTCTGCAAAAGTAAAGCCCTGCCGGCAGGTCAAAATCAAGTGAATATTCCCCTGATTCGAAATATCCATCTGCCAACACCTCCCTCAATGTGCCTTTATAATCATACAATTCAAGCCTAACATTTCCTGATAAACCCACCTGGAATTACTCCATTTTCGTTGTTACTTAGAAAGTACTTTTGCATATACTCCTCCATATTGTTGGTATTTTGTCAAATAATGAAAATAACAGGAGGAAAGTTTGTAGTGAAATCTAAAAAACAAAAAAAGGAGAAAACGGTAGCATCAATACCACCGCTGAGGGTTACTCTGCTGTCAGGTGTCCATGTCATGCCGAGCGCAGTACGGGCAACAGGTAAACCGTGAACAGTTGCTCCTGCAAATGATTGCAGATAAGGAACAAAATCCTCCATCCCGATTGACGGTATTTCCAAACGATATGCAGCACCGAGTGCCACTGCTTGTACGGAAATATTGTATGATTGAATATCACCATTCAATAAACGTGTTGTTGAATAACTAAAGTTGTCATTACTAAATTCTACCCCAAGCGAATTTTCAGAATCAAGTTCATACATTGCCGATACAGTATATGCACTTCCGCTTCGAATACCGCCAAACGAACTGATTCGTTGTGTTTGAAGGTAAAATGGAACATCAGGTAATAATCCGTTGTCTTCAACTACAGAAAACATATTTGGTGCAACTGATGAAGACTGAATATGAGAATAAGATTGTTCTGAATCATTTAGAAGTACAGAAGTTTGAATTTCAATAGCTGTATTAGGTTCATGAGCAATTAATTCATTATTCGAAATTTCGGGTGCTTGTCTTTTAATTTCGTCAAACAATGTGGGGTATTGCTGGGCGATATTCTTATGAAAAGATTTAGAATACAAATGCGCTGACTTTGGAACAGCTTCCGGTGGGGAAGAAGGCGAAATCATTATCGGGGAAGCTGAGGCAAAACTTTGTATCGTCTTTATTTCCGGAGTTTGAATTTGACCAATATTTGAATTATTGTAACTGAGACCAAGCCATACGGCTGCTCCGCCGATAATCATAGAAAACAAAGCTACAGCACCAAATGTAAGAAATCTGGATGTATGGGCAATCGCTGTAATAGCCTCGGGAGTTTCTGATACAGTTGGAATATCTAGAATTGAAAATACCGATGCACGGAGATTTTCAGGTGGAACAATTGTAGCCATATCGGCTGTCGCTGCTTTATGCAATGCTAATTCACTTCCAAATTGACGACGTAATTCTTCGTTACTTGCAAGTTCGTCGAATAGATGACGCTCTAAGTTGGTCGAAAGTTCGCCGTCCAAATAGAGGTGAATGAGCTGAGAATTTGGTGTACTCATCACAAGTTACTGATTTCGTGAATAAAAGGGGCTAGTATTTCTTTTAATTTTTCTTTCGCACGCCAAACGCGTGTTCGCATTACATTCATATTTTCTCCACATATTTCTGCCATTTCTTTATATTCCAGTCCGTTCCAATACCGGAGCACAAAAGCTTCGCGTTGTTCGAAGTCCAAGAGCGGAAGTGCTTTGGAAATAGTATCGAGAAGATCTTTTTGCTCATAGGAATTTCTAGTTGAGTCACTCGGTACTGTCTCTTCATAGAGCTGATCGTAAGAAGTATGGTCTCGTTTAAAATTAAGACATTTGTTACGAGCGGTAATAAGGAGGTATGCTGAAGGTTGATCAATATATTTACTGCGTGCTACTCTATAAAACGTGATGAATGTTTCTTGAGTAATATCTCCTGCATCATCCCTACATCCTGTTACACGGAGACAGTATGCATAAATCCTCCGTTCAAAACGGTCATACAGTTCAGCAAAAACACTTTTAGCAAGGGTGTCTTCACCTTCGCAAAGTAATTTTGTGAGTTCGGATTCTGAATAAGTGTGTAAGAGTGCTCTCATGAAGATATTTATTCTGAGAAATTGCGTCCGTTTCATACAATAACACATCAAACCTGAATTTATCACGAAAATTACGAAAATATTTTTTCAATGTCTGCTTTTTTGTTCAGATTTTTGTGATAAATCAATTTTTTCTGTGTTATTATTGTAATTGTTTGAGAGCATATTACACCTTTTAAACACAGAAACCATGAAGTTTATAATGGGATCATGGAATATATTATGTCCGTTTGGAATCAAGTGAAAAAAATGCTACCAAAGTTTTAAGTATTATTCGTTACGTAAAAATCAAAAAAATACATGAAAATCCTCCTTTGCTTTTTGGTGTATATGTTTGGAATTGTGAATATTCATGCACAATCTGTTATTGTTTTTGGTGGAAATAGTGACAGCTATCCAATGATTAAAACATATTTTCATGCTAAAGATAATCAAGGTAATCCACTAACAAATTTAACAAATGCAAATGTAATTGTTACTGAGAACGGCATTAAACGGAAAGTAATTAATATATCATGTCCATCGGATGCTACTCTGAAAAATATATCTTCAGTTTTAGTAATGGACATATCTAATTCAATGGGTGCAGGCACACCGGTGAAGAATATTGAAATTGCAAAAGCAGCTGCTCAAACATGGATTAACTCACTTCCTCAAGAAGGGTCGGAATGTGCAATTACAAGTTTTAATGATAACAGTTATCTCAATCAAGACTTTACTTCAGACAAGCAAATTCTCTCGGATGCTTTAAGTAAACTTCAACCTACGGGAAGTACAGATTACAATACAGCTTTTATTACCGGAGTAGGTGCTTCTCTGAATATAGCTGCTCGGGCTAAGTATAAACCTGTAATAATCTTTTTAACTGACGGGCAAGGGGTGACAAACGAACAAGAAGTATTACTGAGAGCTGCAGCAATTAATGCTGTAATTTATTGTGTAGGTCTTAATGTAACATTACCCGCCTCTCTCAAAAATATTGTAAAACAAACAAAGGGTGAATTGTTCGAAAATGTAGGTACAATAAAGGATATTGAAGAAATTTATGAACGTATCCTGCAATCAGCTTTTCAGTCGGCACCTTGTGAACTTATGTGGAAAACAGATATTTCATGTACACGGGATCGAATTGCCGATATTGAATTCATTTCACCAAATATTAAGACAAAATTAGAGTATGCAGTCCCATTTAGGGATTACCCCAAAATATCCATTTCATCAATATCAGAACGCTTTGCCGATATTCCACCCGGGAGCTCTGATAGCAGTGATATAGTAATTACTGCAGAAACAGATAGTGTAGAAATTACATCAATCAGTTCATCAGATTCTTCGTTTGTTATTGAAAATGGACCTCCACCTGTTTGGAAATTGAATCGTGGAGAAAAAAGAACGGTCAAATTGCGATTCATTCCCCGCGATTCTTCGTTAGTATATGGACAAATCGATATAGTTGGAAATATGTGTCAATCAAATATTATTTATGCAATTGGAGGATATTTAAAAACTGTTAAACCTGAAGCGCAAGTAAAAATAATTTCTCCAAACGGCTATGAGAATTTAACTGTTGGAGATACTACTTCGATACGATGGAGCGGAGTATTGCCGAGTGATGTTGTTCAGCTGGATTATTCTACTGATTCGGGTGCTTCATGGCAACCCATTTCAGGAAACGCAACAGGATTATCATTTTTATGGAATATACTTCCAACTCCAAGTAATCGTTGTCTTTTAAAAGTTCAGCAATTTGTAAAAACAAATACCGATTCCATTTTGATTCTGATTGGACACACTGATAAAGTAAATGGAGCATGTTTTAGCCCTGATGGATTGCGAGCGATAACTGTATCCGAAGATAAGACATTTAGAATTTGGAATGCTTTAAATGGTAAACAGATTCAACCGCCATTTCAAATTGAAGGAAACAACGCAGGGTATTGTGTCGATTGGAGTGCAGACGGTCAGAATATTGTTATTGGAGGAGGACTATATGATGCAAACATTTTTACATATATACGTTCATTAACAAGTGCATCAATATCAGGATCAACCTATTCTTGTGCTTTCTCTAAAGACGGCAGATATGTTGTAACAACCGGCGATGCAGGTCTCAATAATCTAATACTTTCTCATTTACAAACTCAAGCATTTGAAATCCTTGAATCAGGTCATGTTGGATATATCAATCGTCTTACCATTAGTAGAAGTTCGGCTGACCATATTACAGTTCTTACTTCAAGTAAAGATCGT
>JACPWH010000197.1 GCA_016197185.1 Ignavibacteriota bacterium | reverse complement strand
GGTAGAGTTGGTGATATTGAAGTCAGGGATGATGAAGATAGAGTATTTGAAGCTGTAGAAATCAAACATGGAATTCCAATAAATGTTCAGTTAATTAAAGATGCCTATGAAAAGTTTAAGTCTCATCCAATACAAAGGTATTATTTATTATCCACCGCAGAGGAAGACTCTGACATTGATAATATTAATAAAGGGCACTTCCAGAAACTCCCCTAATTTTTTTATTTTTAGTGAAAGTTATAGTAATTATAATTTATGATATAATTTTACTAACACTTAAACAAAAATTGGAGGAGTTAAGTTATGGCTACACTAAGAGGCAAGAAGACCAGGGGTTTTTTTGATTATGAATTTCGTCAGGCGGAACTAAAAAAGCGTTCGAACCCTTTAGAGAAGTTAGACAAGGTAATAGACTGGGAAATTTTTCGTTCACTGGTTGAAGAAGTTTTCGCTATGAAGTCCAAAGGCACTGGCGGAGCGCCTGCCTATGACCGTTTAATGATGTTTAAAATATTGGTTTTGCAAAGATACTATAATTTATCAGACGAACAAACCGAATTTCAGATAAAAGATCGCATATCTTTTCAAACGTTTTTAGGTCTTAGTATTTCAGACGATGTTCCTGATCAAAACACCATTTGGGAGTTTCGGGAGAGGTTGACCGAAGCGGGGGTCATGGAATTGCTTTTTAATCGTTTTGAGGCTCTTTTGGATGAGAAGGGCATTATGGGTAAAGAAGGGAGCTTAGTTGACGCCTCTTTTGTTGAGGTCCCACGGCAAAGAAATAGCAGGGAAGAGAACAAACTCATAAAGGAAGGCAAAGTTCCTGAGGAGTGGGAGTCCAATCCCAACAAGTTAAGCCAAAAGGACACAGACGCCAAGTGGACTAAGAAAAACAATGAAACTCACTACGGTTATAAAAACCATGTGAAGGCGGACAGGAAAACGAAGCTGGTTTGCGGATACAAAGTGACGGATGCCAGCGTTCATGATTCTCAAACGTTTGAAGATCTACTTGAGAAGGATGATCAAGAGCTTTATGCGGACAGCGCTTACAGAAGTGCAGAAATAGAAGAGTTGTTAGACTCCAAAAAGATAAAAAGCCAGATTAATGAGAAGGGATACCGGAATAATCCATTGACGGAAAAACAAAAAGACTCCAATCGGGAAAAATCGAGGGTCAGGGCAAGAGTTGAGCATATTTTTGCTTTTATAGAAAATACCATGAACGGATCCTATTTAAGATATATCGGTTTAAAGCGAACCGAGGCAGCGGTTGGAATGATGAATTTAGTTTACAACCTTTTTCGGTATGAGCAAATAAAGAGGTTAAAGCTTGTGGAGGTTGCGTAACGGCTAAGAAAAAGGGGGAAATGAGAAGTAAAAAAGCCAAAAGAGCCAGAGAAACAACCGTGTAATATCACTCAATTTGTTAAATTTGTAGGTAAGAACGTAGGTTTTACGAAAATTTTAAGAAAAAAATTTGAGAAATCGGAAAATTCTTTTTAAAAACTAGTTTTTGGAAGTGCCCTTAATAAGGTATTATTAAAAATGGCTGAAACATTTATCTCCGAGAGGAAAATGCGGGATGACATGAGGCGCATCAGGGAGAGATGTCCTTTGATTAAGTGGTGGGACGAGGAAGATTTTATTTTTTCGCAT
>JACPWH010000094.1 GCA_016197185.1 Ignavibacteriota bacterium | reverse complement strand
GGTATATTAGTAGGGTGGCGTTCTCCTGGAGTAACAATCCGTGAGGCAGCACTTGCAGGATTCCTAACAGTTATTATTGACCTTGATGCAATCATGCTTACACTCGGTTCGGAAAATGAAGAACTAAGTATGCTTTTGATGTACGGTGCGGGAATTGGAATTGTGGTGGCATTAATTGGCGGTTTTATCGGCGAGAAAATTCAGAGTAACTAAATGAGTATATTACAGCAATTTATCGGTATCATTCTTCACCTTGACATTCACCTTGCTTCGCTTGCAGCCGAATACGGCATTTGGATGTATGGTATTTTATTCCTTGTCATTTTTTGTGAAACGGGACTGGTAGTTACACCTTTTTTGCCCGGAGATTCTTTGCTTTTTGCAGCAGGGAGTTTGTGTGCAATCAGTTCTATCAATATTTTTGTGCTTGTTCCTCTCTTGATTGCAGCAGCAGTTTTGGGGGATTCAACTAATTATTGGTTCGGACGTGGTTTCGGTATCAGAATCCAAAATAAAGAATTACGGTTTATCAAAAAGAAATATTTAGAGCAAACTGAGCAGTTCTACCTAAAGCACGGTGCAAAAACAGTAATTTTAGCTCGCTTCATGCCGATTATCCGTACTTTCGCACCATTTGTTGCCGGACTTGGCAGCATGAATTATCGTAAATTTTTGAGTTTCAGTGTAATAGGTTCTATTTTGTGGATCGGGTCGTTTACTTTTGGTGGTTTCTTTTTCGGGAATATCCCATTTTTTAAGAAAAACTTTACGCTTGTGATAGTAGTGATTATGATTATTTCGCTGCTGCCGGGGATAGTGGGGTATTTGAAGGCAAGACAGGCAAAGAATAAAATTAAGAATTAAGGTTTTCTATGTCGGGAGTATCATATATAGTTAATGAAAAAGGGGAGCGAACGGTTCCACCTATAAATGAGGATATTTATGATATGATTCTGGCTAAAGAGAGGGAGAATGAGTCCCTGGAAACTATAAACAACATAATTTTTTTGGCATATAGAAAAGCGACTTCAATGTCCCAAGCGAAGCAATCTGATGTTGATGAACTTATGAAAGAAATTAAGAAGGATTGGTGGCGTAATAATCGTAATAGGTTTATTAAGTGAAAGTTATTGCATATGAGTAATGTAAATGAATAAGTATGAGATAATTCTCTTTTGGAGCAACGAAGATAATTGCTTTGTTTCGGAAGTTCCTGAACTTCCCGGGTGTATGGCAGATGGGAAAACATATTACGAAGCTTTGCAAAATACAGAAGTAATTATCAATGAATGGATTGAAACTGCTATTGAAGAAGGACGTGAAATTCCGGTTCCAAAGGGAAGGTTAGTGTATGCCTAAAAGATTTGAATAATAATGAAGGAGATAAACAAATGAATACCGTTTTTCAAATAAACACATCAGAATTGGATGAGAGGTTTCTTGCAGGGATAAAAACACTATTCAAAAGCAAAACCATAGAAATTTCTATTCGTGATATACATGATGAGATGGACGAAACTGAATATTTAATGAGTTCAGCAGTAAATAAACAACACTTACAGTCTGCAATTGAATACATTGAAGAGGGAAAAGATTTAGTAAGTTTTTCTTTTGAAGAATTCGAAAGATTAGTCAATGAGAAAAGTAGAATTTAATCCTAAGGCGTTTGAAGAATTTACTGAATGGGCTACGTTTGACAAAAAACTATTCGTGCGAATCAGTGAATTGATTCTTCATATTCAGCGTTCTCCATTTATAGGAATCGGTAAGCCTGAACCGCTTAAGCATCAGTGGAAAGGATATTGGTCTCGAAGAATAAATGATGAGCATCGGTTAGTGTATAAAATTACAGATGATTCTATCATTATAGCGTCTTGTAAATTTCATTATCCATCGTAGGAAAGATATCAATTGTAAAATATCATGAACAGAACAAACATAAGAACTCTTGAAGAGTTCACCATAGAACACTATGGCGCGAAAGGAACTCCTAAACGTGATAAATTTGATGAGGAATACGCTGAGTTTAAATTGGGAGCTTTGATTCACGAAGCACGGCTTGAAAAAGGTTTGACACAAGAGCAGTTTGCAGATAAATCAGGAATTAGTAAAGGGTATATCTCTAAAGTTGAAAATAACATCAAAGATGTTCCTCTTTCAACGTTACGTAAAATTGTAGAGGTTGGTCTTGGGGGGCAGTTGCAATTATCGATTAGGGTGTGAGATACGGATTTTATAACAATATGGAACAGATACAGAAGATTTTTAAACCTTTGGGGTTTTTTTGAGAATATCTAGTTCGACATAATAACAAAGCTAAAATGAACTATATATTTGGGCTATATTCTCTTGATATTTTATTTACAATATCTTGTCTCTGTTGGGGATTTTCAAGTTCTGCTTTTGCATTTGAAACCAAGAGGCGCAAACTTTATTATTCTGGAGATCCTTCAACCCGATATTGGGCTGTGCCGGGAGATCCGGCGCAAACCCACAGCTGGAGTGGGTTAATGAATCTTTATGTAATTGTTTTTATTTTTGTTCTACCTTTTTTTAGCTCTACTCCTTATTTGAAATTATTTAGTATTTATCTAATTGGAGCCACAGTTTATTCGCTAATAGGGAGAGCTTTATTTCGAGTTGTCTTTTTTACAATTAATTTTGCACATTTCATTTTATCAATTGCTTGTATTATTGCAACAATCATTTTACCGATAGTCAATTTAATTATTAAAGTATTTTAACCGTAAATGACTCAACAAGAAAAAGATATTCTTGAGATTCATAATTCGTATATAGCAGACCAACAAAGATTGTATGACATTGCAAGAGATTGTAATTTCTCACTTTGGAATTCCCTCTTAACATTTAATGCTATTATCATTACAGTTTTTACAGGGTTTTTAGCTACGAATCCTTCTGCAAATAAGGTCATAATATTTGCTATTGTCTTTCTGTCTATTTTCTCTGCAATTTTACTTATATTCAATTTTAAATCGACTAAAAACTTTTACTTTGATACTGCTAGAGATTACTTTGATAATATTGATAAAGCTTCTAATCTAAGTGATGTAGAATATAATAATTTTGCTTCAATACGCTTGAAAAAGAATGAGACAAATCGTAAAGTTGTTGTTTGGTTTGAGAATTCGTCAATAATCTTCTCAGGAATTCAAATGATACTGATAATCTTTTTTATATGTAATAAGTAAAATGAGATGTAGAATATGGTGACCATTTTGTTGAAGCCAACAAAATGGTCACCAAAGAAAAACAGACACAAAAAAAATAGAGAACCCATGCTCCAATACCTCATAAAACGAATCCTCCTCTTCATCCCAACATTACTGGTAATCACTCTGATTTCCTTCTGTATCAGCCGTCTCGCGCCCGGCGACCCAGCCGCGCTCAAAGCAGGTGTGGGCAGCGAAGGTGCAATGTCCTCTTCAGGTGGACTGAACGAAAAAATTATCGAAATGGTACGCAAACAATGGCACTTGGATAAACCAATCTGGCAACAATACGTTATTTGGACAGGTGGACTGATGGGAATGGATTTTGCAAGTGTGTATGAAAAGGAAAATGCAGACTGGTCAAAATTTAAGTTTACCGGCAAGCCGGATTTCGGTACATCATTTCAGGATAACCGTCCTGTTTTTGAAAAGATGATAGAGCGTGTTCCGATTACTCTTAGTATGAATCTGATTGCTGTTATCTTAGCTTATATTATCGCTGTACCCTTGGGTATTTACTCTGCAACGCATCAAGATTCCTTATTCGATAGGGTTTCTACGTTCATGCTGTTTGCAATGTATTCTTTACCGGTGTTTTGGGTGGGTACTATGGCGGTTACGTTCCTTTGTAACTATGAATATTTAAGTATATTTCCATCCACGGGTATCCGCGCGACCGATTTTTCGGATAATTGGACATTCTGGCAGAAATTAACAGATTATGCCGCCCATCTAACCCTGCCGATAATTATCTATACCTATGGAAGTTTCGCGTTTATCTCACGTCAGATGCGCAGTGCGATGCTCGAAACGGTGCGTCAGGATTACATACGCACAGCACGTGCCAAAGGACTTTCCGAACGAGTAGTGATTTACAAACACGCACTTCGTAATTCGCTTATTCCCGTTATTACTCTTCTTGCAGGTATATTGCCAAGTTTAATAGGTGGTAGCGTGATTGTAGAAACTATTTTTAGTATTCCCGGAATGGGCGAACTTTCGTTCAAAGCATTGGTTGCGCGTGATTACCCGATGATTATGGCTGTGTTTACCATTTCGGCTGTAATGACGCTTGCAGGGATTCTCATATCGGATATTCTCTATTCGTTTGCTGATCCGCGTATCGCTTTTTCTAAGAAGAACAGTTGATTTATCCCACCTTATATACATCTCAATCTATCTACAATGCCAGAATTAACAGACGAGTCCGAACTTTCCTATCAAGATAAACGTTCTATTGTCGAAGCACTTATTTTTTCTTCGGATGAACCTCTATCAGTTGAAGTATTATCTCAAATAGTGCAATCGGGTGACTCAATATTCGGTTTCACTGATTCTACGGATGAAACACCCAACAAGCAGGAAATCTCCGGTTATTTTACAAAAATAATTAGTGAAATAAACGAAGATCTTGCATCCACTTCACGTCCATATCGTATTATAAATGTAGCCGGAGGATACCATTTTGCAACAAACCCTGAGCAAGGTGAATATGTGCAAAAACTTCTCAAGTCAAAGTCCCGCAGGAGACTTTCACAAGCATCGCTCGAAACATTGGCGATTATCAGTTACCGCCAACCAATTTCCAAACCGGAAATAGAATCAATACGCGGAGTAAATTCAAACGAAATTGTCAATTCATTGATAGATAAAAACCTTGTGGCAATTGTTGGCAGAGCGGAAGTGATAGGTAAGCCTCTACTCTATGGCACAACACTGGAATTCCTGAGGGTTTTCGGTCTCAATGCCCTCACGGATTTACCAAAACTTCGTGAAATTGAAGAATTGTTGCAGCAGAGACAATTAGCAATTTCATTCCAAGCGGAAGAAGAAGCTAATAGCGGAAACTGATAGTTGTTAGTGAATTGAAACAACTATTTACTATGAAATACCTATAGGTATTGGCTTTTAGCTGACAGTCAGCAGTTATTAGCTCCTCAAATAAACTTCCTTTGCCCGATTTCAGCAGTAAAACCGTATTTTTGCAATCTATAATTTGCTTGGATAGTCGGAGATTCCAAGAGTTCAGGTGTAAATATTGATTGTTATCTTTCTCACCCATCTTTCTTTCGTTGAATGTATCGCATTATTGAGTTTATCGTTCGGTTCAAGGAATATGTTTCATTGTCTGCTGTTGTAGTGATATGCTTTTCACTTATGACATTTGGCAATGTAGCGCAGTTGGGCGGCTTCCGTTCGGTAGTGGTAGGCGGTATAGGCTGGCTTCAAAATGCTTTTTCGTGGATTCCCAATCCCGTGGCACTTAAAAGTGAGAATGCTGCTCTGCGCGAACTCAATTACCAATTATCCGATGAACGAGCAAAAATCCGACAGTCACTTATCGAAAATGAAAAACTTCGCAAACTATTGGAATTTAAGAAACAAACAACCTTCCCTGTTGTAAGTGCGGATGTTGTTGGAAAAACAACAACTGAAGTCAGAAATTATGCTACATTAAATAAAGGTGCAGAAGATGGAATTGAAGAGGGAATGACAGTAATGACTGATGCAGGAATTGCAGGATTAATTATTGCTGCAAGTAAGAATTATTCTCTTGTCCGGTTATTGATAAATCGGGACAGTCGTGTAGCTGCCAAAATTCAACGAAGCAGAATAGACGGTATTCTTGTGTGGGAAGATGACCAGACCATGATAATGAAAAATATTCCTAAGTCGTATGATGTAAAGATAGGTGACGATGTAATCACCTCTGCGTACAGCAATCGTTTCCCTCAAAACATCATGATCGGTCGTGTAACGGATGTCCGAGCAGATTCAAGTTCATTATTTAGGAAAATTATAGTGACACCGGCTGTAAATTTTTCATCACTTGAACAGGTTTTTGTCGTAAAAATGCTGCCGGATAAAGAACGTGTAGCACTCGAAAAAGAAATTGAAGAACGCTGGAAATCAAGAAACAGCCAACAACGCTAATTCATACTTACTAAGCAATCGTATTGTAATGCCGCAATTCCAAGAAAAATCATTATTTGAGACATGGCCTGCACTTCGCTATGTGATATATGCGATTATTGCGCTGATTCTATCAGTATTGCACGTTGTTTTTCTGAATTTAATATCGGTGAGCAGTATCACTCCCGATTTGCTTCTTGTATTATGTGTATGGATTTCGATAACAGAGGGACAATTTATCGGAATTTTTGCAGGTTTCGGTTGTGGTTTGCTTTTCGATGTTCTTTCGGCAGATGTGCTCGGCACCAATGCACTTGCCAAAACTCTTGCAGCTTTTGTAGCCGGATATTTTTTCAAGGCAAAATTTACCGATCAAACCATTGGTAGTTATAAGTTTATAGTTGCTGTTTTTGTTTGTTCGATGGTGCATAACCTTACATATTTTTTCTTCTATGTTCGTCCTACTGAAATATCGTTCAGTGGTTTTTTCCTGAAATATGGAATTGCATCCACGCTTTACACTTCAGTGTCGGCTGTTTTCCCAATGCTTATAAAAGCGCAGAAATTGACGGTACGGCATTAGATTGGGTTGGTGATGATTTTACTGATCAAAAGAAAATAAAATTGCTGATACTTCATAATGGTGAAATATGAAAATTCCGGTGGTTTATCAAAAAATCATGAGTATGGTTTTGAAGGTTATTATTATGCGTTTGTTCCACAATGGGGAATTACGAATTATGGTTATGGTTTGGAAGGAGCAAAAAATGCAGCTAATGATATTATCAAACTTTGGATTGAAGAAAGAATGGCTAATAATGAGCCGATAGGTATTATAGAAGATGTAGTACTGGATTATACTGAAGGATAATGCCACCTTGCCCAAAAGTAGTTTTAAATAAACTGCAAAAAATAGGTTTTGAGATTAAACGAAGTTCCGGCTCACATTTAATCTTGCGTCATCAGGATGAAAGACAAACATATGTTGCAATGCATATAAAAGATTTACCGGAGGGAATATTTAGAGCAATTTTGAAGCAAAAGAACTTTCAAAAGATGAATTTGATTCAGTTTAAAAAGTTATAGTTGATTACTTATAAGAAAAAAAAGTTATAAAATTTATTTTTAATGTATTTATCAAAAGTTGAAATAGTCGGTTTCAAGTCTTTTTCACAGAAGACATTGCTGAATTTTACAGACGGGCTGACGGCAATTGTAGGTCCGAACGGTTGTGGTAAAACCAATATAGTTGATGCAATCAGATGGGCGTTAGGCGAGCAGAAAACAGCTGTCCTCCGTTCGGATTCAATGGAAAACGTGATTTTTAACGGTACACGTAACCGTAAAGCACTGGGGATGGCGGAGGTTTCACTTACCATTGAAAACAACAAACAAATACTCCCTATTGAGTACTCAGAAGTTACCATCACACGCCGTTTATTCCGAAACGGTGAAAGTCAATACCTACTCAATAAAACCCAATGCCGCCTACGGGATATAATTGATCTGTTCATGGATACGGGAATGGGTGCAGATGCGTATTCGGTAATTGAGCTTAAAATGATTGAATCAATTTTAAGTGACCGTACCGATGAACGCCGTCATTTATTCGAAGAAGCCGCAGGAGTTACCAAGTATAAAGCCCGACGCAGAGAAGCACAAAGGAAATTGGATTCCACTCAAACTGATCTGCTTAGAGTTCAGGATATTATGCTTGAAGTCCGTAAGAATGCTGCCTCTTTAGGAAGACAAGCAGATAAAGCCCGCTTATACAATGAATTATCTGAACAAGTCCTTTTGCTCGAATCAGATATTCTTCGTCATGAATATCTGACAATGAAACAGTTGTCATTAAACCAAGAAGCAGATTTTGAAGTTCTTACTATCGAAAAACATCGTTTACATGAAATTGTTGAGCAAGCTGAAATCTCACTTGCAATTGCCGAGCAAGATCAGGAAAGTGTAAATTATCAACTGCAGATTGCACAGGAGCAAGAAAGCAAACTCAATCAGACACTTGCACAGTTATCCCAACAAAATGCAGTTGCTAATGAACGAAGAATCTCTTTTGAACAATCTCATGTCCGATTGACTAAAGAACAAGCTGAGTCTGACCGTTCAGGAGTGTTTCATACTGAAAATATGGGTAAGATAGCTGTACGCATTGAGATACTTAAAAACAAAGTTAAAGCTGCCGAGCAGTATTTCAACGATTTCCGACAAAAGAGAGATGCCTCCCGCGAAAATATCCAAGTGATTCGTGAAAAGTTGCGAACGGCTGATTCTGTGTTTTTAGAAGCGAATAATAGGTCAAATGAATTGCATTCAGCTAATGAAAGGCATCAAGAGCGATTAGCAGGACTTCATAGACGAGTTAACGAGAATAAGCTGGAATCCGAGAGAACTGCATCCACACTAAAAGAATTGAAGGAAAGGTTTGAGGCACAGGAACAACGCCGTGAAGGAATTGAAAACGCAATTCATATCGCTGAAAAGGATTCTCAGGCAGCACACCAACGGCAAGCTGCTCTCAGAACAGAAATGGATAGTTATCAAGCTGCAATAGGTAACTTTAGAAGTGATGTGGCGCACAAATCAGCATCACTTGAATTTTTAAGCGGGTTGATGGATACATCCGAATCATCGGTGTTTTTGATGAAAACATCTGAATGGAAACCTACAGCAGATAAAGCATTACTTGCTGAACTGGTGGGTGCGGATGCAGAATATCGAGTTGCACTCGAAGCAGCACTTGGCGAAGCGGGACGCTATTTTGTGGTAGAAACCCGTTCTGATGCAGAAGCTGGATTCACCGCATTACGTAAAAACTCTAAGGGGAAAGCTACTTTCATTTGTCGTGAATCTGTGCCTGATTTACCTTCACCAAAATCTATTGAAACTGATGACAGTATCTTTGGCTGGGCAAGTGAAATAGTCCGTACTGATTCGGTGCTGAGGAATATTCTGCGGGGGCTTTTAGGAAAAACACTTCTTGTTTCTACTTTAGAAAAAGCTTATCAAGTTATTGAAAACAAAATAGCAGATCAGGCAGTCACTCTATCAGGTGAACTTGTTCGTGCCGGGATAGTTCGTGGTGGAGCGCGTTCCAAGACAGAAGGGTTATCAGTTGGGAAACGTGAACAGATAGAGTTCCTCAGAAATGAAATTGATACTTTGAAGGCAGAGATTTCAAATTCCGAGCAAAAATTCCAAGCAGCAAAAAAAGAATATGACGGAATTAATCTTCGCACATTTGCTGATACAATTCGACGGACAGAATCGGAAAAAAACGCATTTGAACAGTCACTTTCACAGATTCGATTCCGCCGTGAAGCATTAGAGACCGCACAAAGACACCAACAAGAAGCATTGGAACAATTTTCAACAGCTATTAAATCCGAAGAATCATCCAATACCGGACTTTCTGATGAGATTGCCAAAGCAACAAATGCTAAAAATGAAGCAAATGAAGTACGAACAGTTTTGCATCATGATGTAAGAAACGCTGAGAATATCTTACACGAACTAGACCAAAAAGTACGAAATGCGGAAATTGAACTGGTGCAGATGCTAAGCGAAGAAAAGTCATTGTCATCAGATAAAAAACGATTGGAAGACCAGGCAATGAATGCTGAACGGCGCACTAAATCACGTCAGGATGAAATAAAAGTATTACTCCAAAATATTGAAGAACTTGGAGCTTCCACTGCCAAAATAGACAGTGAGATTTCTTCGGTACGAGAGGAACGTGGTAAAGCAAAGGCTCAATTCGATTATTTCAATACACAAGCAATTCAACTCAAAGAACGGTATCACGCAGTAGCTGAAGAAATGCGTCTCAGAAGACGTGAATATGAGAAACATACTTCATTTGTTCATGAACGTGAGCTTCGTTTAAGCCAGACCAGAGCATCTATCGAACATATCATACAACGCGCCGAGGATGAACTTAAACTATCCATCGAAGATTTGAGTACCACTCTTAGCGAGGATTATGATCAAAGTAAAACACAAGCTCTTCATAAACAGAAAAAATCAAAATTGCTCTCACTTGGAAACGTTAATTTCCTTGCCCTTGAAGAATTTGAAAAAGAAAGTGAACGGTTGAATTTTATTACTACCCAAGTAAACGATTTATTGGCATCCGAAAAAACTTTGAATGAAACTATTGCTGAAATTAATACGACCGCACAGCAAAAATTCATTCAAACATTCGAGAGTATCAGAGGGCACTTCAAAAATTTATTCGGAATGATGTTCCCGGGTGGAGGAGAGGCTGACTTGTTAATCAACGACGGTGATCCTCTTGACGCCTCAATAAATATAGTTGCAAAGCCGGCGGGCAAGCGTCCGCAATCTATAGAATTACTTTCTGCAGGTGAGAAAACTTTAACTGCAATCGCATTGCTTTTTGCCATTTATCTCGAGAAACCAAGTCCGTTTTGTATTCTTGATGAGGTGGATGCACCGCTTGATGATGCAAACATAGAGCGTTATTTGCAAATTCTTCGTAAATTTAGCGAGAATACTCAGTTTCTGATTATTACGCACAACAAAAAAACGATGGAAGCGGCTGATATTCTCTACGGCGTAACTCAAGAAGAAGAGGGTGTTTCAAGGGTGGTTTCGGTTCGTATGAATTAGTCAAGAATTTCCTCAATTTTTATTTTATCAAATTAGTAAGGGTATGATAGATATGAAAAAGTATATTGTCTTATTTGTAACAAGTATTGTTGTGTTTTTAGGCAACGTTCCTGTTTTTGCGCAATTAGATCAAACACCTGAGTTTGTACTTGAGGAAAATTTGAAAAAACCGTTCCCTACTGTTTGGAAAGCAATTCATAAGGCATTGGAAACAATCAATTGCAGGGTGGAAACGGAGAAAAAAGCCGAATCCGAAACCGGACTTTTTAAAGGAAATATCAGAACTGAAAATTGGATATTTATAACCGGTGAAGACAGCTCACTGGAGATACTTGAAAGATACGGAGTAGTACCTACAATCCGAGCGGGGAGATGGGTATCCGGCAGAGCTCAATTAAAGTTTATTATCAAGGAGAAAGATGATGAAACGACAGATGTCCGTTTAACGACAGAAATTAGCGGTTTTGAGGAATATGGGCGTTTTTTTTACATCATCTTTAGAATTGCTGCTAATATCGCCTGTCAATGTTTTAGGTAGTGAGAAATTTGGTAAATCAAATGAAATTTTTACTGTTTCAGGAAGTCCAAACGATAAGTATTTACCGTAAAAAAATTCAAGTTGAACTGTACCGCGCCTTGTAGATGATGTTATCTTTTCAACAACCGAACGGGTTTCATCAATCCAAAGTGTGGAAAGAATAATATCACCTGTATCAGAAATGGGAATAATTTTAATCATTGTTAAACTCTTTCCTTTGATTGTTTCTTTTCCTGTGTAGAGTGCGGTATATGGACTGGAGAGAAGTGTGGCTACAGGAATTCCAATACCTTGCTTAGGGAGCATTGCAAATCCTGTAGATTCCAATTTCGTTTTGTTCGGTTGCTTGAAAAACAATTTTGCTTTTGATTCGGGGACATTCAGAAATTCAACATTTACTTTGATATTAACATCTGTTTCAAAGTCTTTTACTTGGTTGTATTTCTCTTTTACTTTGGAGACAATTGCAGTTGCGTCAGGTGCTTGTGCAATAACTGTCAATGGGAAAAAAAGGGTAATTATTATAACGATATGGCGAAGATTCATACTTGGATTTGAATGTGAAAGGAAGTCATAAGTGCTTGAATATAAATATACGATATATCGATATATATGATAAGACCGCAAACAAGTAAGTATCTTTATGCTTCTGTGGAAGTAAATAACATCTTTAGTTTAGTCGGCATACTGAGTTCTCGAATGATTCAATTATATGCCGATTATTTGAGTAACCTCGAATTTCTTGAAAGATAAATTCCGAGTGCTATAATTGTACAACTTCAGCAATCCGTTCTGAAATAATAAGTTCATCGCCCGTATCTTCCTGCCTAAGCCATACCAACTGCAACTTCACTAAATCTAATAATGCGAGGAAAGTAACCACGATATGCATCTTGGGCAGATTGTTTACCAATTCCATAAACCGAACATTCTTTCTTGTTCGGAGTAAAGAGGTAATATATTCTATCTTATCATCAACTGTTATGGACTGACGTTCAACAATATGCTGTTTAGACGGAAGAGGTGCCTTTTCGAGTGCACGTTTTACTGCACGGAGAAGATCAAAGAGGGTAGCATTTTTCAGAGAATCATTATAAGAAATATGCTGTTGTTCCCCTTCAAAATAGGTTCGGTAGTAGAAGTATTTATTTTCGTCTGCCCGCACTGCGAGGTCAACAGAGGCATCTTTGAATTGTTTGTACATTAATAGTTTTTCAACTAATAATGCACGGGGGTCTTCTTCTTCACCCGTTTCAGGATTTATAGTTTCCTGGGGGAGCAACATCAATGTCTTAATTTGAATAAGTGTGGATGCCATAACCAAAAAATCACCGGCAAGCTCCAAATCAAATAATTGAATAAGACGTGTATATTCCAAGAAATCGCTTGTAATCTTAGCGATTGGAATATCATAGATATTCAGCTCGTCCCTCCTGATAAAAAACAGTAGCAGGTCGAGAGGTCCTTCAAAATTTGGAAGTCGAATTGTGTACATAATTTGTCTTTTCGATAAATGCAGTTATTTTCATTGTCAGGGCTCTGCAAATACCTTGCCTAAAAGGTGAGTGACACCTAAAAATATCAAATATGCGATTGATTGAAAGTGTGGAGACGAACATTGTAGAAATGAAATTTACACTCAAAAAAAGAAGTTGATTTCAGTTCGAATAATTCACTGCTGAAGATAATAATATTTAAAGCGTGGGGAGTGTGGAGCTAGTGTATTGCCTACCTAAAACGTCATGCAGGATAAATAATACGAAAATGATGTTCCGTATTTGTTCAGGTTCATATCTAAAAATTGGTATGTTAAATATAAGATAGGGCACACCCTATCTTTTCCTACGTTAAAAGATAATAAAAAAGCGAACCTTACTCGGTTCGCTTTTTTATTACATGATGATTTTGTTCATCTTAGCAGAGCGTATGCTATAATCGTACCAAGTGAAAAACGAATAATCTCAGGAGCTCGATAAACATTCCTTTGAATGTAATCCACAATATAAATTGAGGAAAGGGTAACAACAATAACTAATAGTGCGGCAAGAGCAGAAATTTCTATAGATTGCGATTTACCATATATTCTCCCGAAACTTGAGAACCACGGTGTGCCGTAAATTAGTATCAAATGGATAATATATACATGAAAAGACTTTGTACTGAAGAATGCATACAATTCACGGAAACGATACAGTTTCTTATGAAGCCATGCTGTCAATGAGAAAAATATGAAAATAATTCCGACTCGAATCAACATAAAAGCAGGATTCGACATCATAAAATCATGTTGTGGAAGCGGTAATTGATTCAGAATCAATGCAACTACTCCTGCTCCGGCAGTTAAGAAAAGTCCTACAATCGCACTTTTTTTGAGAAGGAAATTATCACGTTTTTCAGGTGCTAATTGCTTGAGATAAGCTCCAAAACTCACTCCCATAAATAAAAAACCTGAGAATGGGAATATAGGGAAGAGAGACCCGTGTTGGTATGATAAAAATGCAGC
>JACPWH010000093.1 GCA_016197185.1 Ignavibacteriota bacterium | reverse complement strand
ACCTATAGAATTATGAAGATGTGCCTGCTGTTCAATATCTCCAAACTGTTCGTAATAGCTAAGGGCTGTTTTTGCCGATGACAATGCAATTTCATATTCACCATGATTACGCATCACAATCGCATGAAGAGATAAAGTGCGAGCCCTTTGTTGATAATTTTCCGGTATTCCATCGGGTATATCGGTAAGATCAAGAGCTTCACTCAGAAGAGGCATTGCATCACTGAAAGCAATGTCATACCTTAATTTGGTAAGCAAATTATTGAGAGCCGTAGCTTTTTCAAGCGGAGTTTTGGCAGAATCCACTTTAGATTGTAGGTCAATTATGATTTCATCTTCTCTTGGCATGGTTTTTTTTGAATAATGAAATTTTCTAATTTACTACAAAAATACAGGTTTTATGTAATTCGTCCGTATATGTAAAATATAATTCAGCAGAAAAAAGTTTTTTAGCAATTTTTACGTTTACTCCATCTCAAATCAAGGATATTCTTATGAAACGTCGTGCATTTATTCAAACTCTTGTAGCAACTGCAGGTGGAATTGGCGGAGCAATGGCATTATTCGCCGATGATTCTGTAAAAAATGCTCGACCGAGTCCTTTTACCATACAAACGTTCATTACTCAACCTACTCTGCGATTTATGATACTCGGTGATTGGGGAGCAGGGGGGAAACTGCAGCGTCAGGTTGCAGGTGCGATGCTAAGTAAGTCTAAGCAGGTTAATCCCCACTTTGTTCTCACGGTTGGTGATAATTTTTATCCGAGCGGAGTACGTTCAGCTGACGATGCTCAATTCAAAACAAAGTTCGAAGATGTATATGTAGGTAAAGAACTGGAAATTCCCTGGTATGTATCTTTAGGTAATCATGATTATGGTTTGAATCCTGATGGTCAAATAGAGTATGGAAAGAAAAACACGAGATGGAATATGCCTGCCCGTTATTATACATTCACGAAAAATATCAACCCGGACGCTTCTATTGATTTCTTTGTACTTGATACCGACAGTATGAAACATGGGAAAGGAGCAGAGCAACTTATATGGTTTGAACGAGAGCTTGCACGCTCAAAATCACATTGGAAAATTGTAGTGGGTCATCATCCGATCCGTAGCTACGGTGCTCATGGCGAGGAAAAAATAATGGTGGAATCAGTTAAGCCGTTGCTCGATAAATATGGAGTACAAGTATATCTCTGCGGACATGAACATGACCTTCAATGTATTAAAAATCCGGCTGATAAATTCACTTGTATTGTTTCGGGAGGGGGCGGAGGCTCGCGTACCACGAGTTATGGGGATTATACTTTATTTGCTGGGAATAACGGTGGGTTTTGTTATGCAGTTGCTACGAAGGGAAAATTCTATTTCGAGTGGTTGAACCCTAAAGCTGAGGTTGTTTTTGCATATTCTGTTGCTCTTTTTTAAAAAATAAATATAAGATCCTGTTTATTCATCTTGTTTTGATGAATTTTACCTCGTTTTCGCATGGATGATATATGTTTGTTAACTACCCTTCTTATATCTGTTGAACAGTATAAGTGGTAAATAAAAAACGAAAGGTAAAAGTGTATGAATTTCTACCTTTGCATCACTATGTACATAGAATAACTAATTTATCCTATTTTTGTATTTCCAAAGGTTTAATTCTTTAATTCAAGTAAACAAATCTATTCATAACCCATTAAAAATTATGTCTCCCTATAAATCATATCAAACTATCGAAAACCTTGCTCAAGCAGTTGGGCAGCACGTAACCCTCAGAGGATGGGTGTACGACCGTACAGGAAAAGGAAAATTGCAGTTTATCAAACTTCGTGATGGTAGCGGAGTTTGCCAATGTGTAGTGTTCAAACCAAATGTAGCCGAAGAAGTATTTGCAAATGCAGAACAGTTAACTCAAGAATCCTCTATTGCAATCAGTGGTACAGTTCGTGCTGAAGAACGTGCTCCCGGTGGATTTGAGATTGATGTAACAGATATTAAAATCTATTCTATTTCTAAAGATTACCCGATTACTCCCAAAGAACACGGTACGGAATTCTTGATGGAACACCGCCATTTATGGCTTCGTTCTTCCCGTCAACATGCAATCATGCGTGTTCGTTCGGCTGTAGTAAAAGCCATCCGCGACTTCTTTGACGGAAACGGATTCCGCCTTATGGATTCTCCGCTTCTTACTCCGAATGCTTGTGAGGGCACTTCCACCCTGTTTGAAACCGAATATTTCGATTTAGGAAAAGCGTATTTATCCCAGTCAGGTCAATTGTATGCCGAAGCTAGTGCGATGTCATTAGGGCGCGTTTACACATTCGGTCCAACTTTCCGTGCCGAACGTTCCAAAACACGCCGTCACTTAACAGAATTTTGGATGGTAGAGCCCGAAATGGCTTTTTTCGACTTGAACGACGACATGGATTTAGCCGAAGATATGGTAGAATATATCGTTCAGTATGTTTTGAAAACGTGCCGGAAAGAACTTGCTACTCTCGGACGTGATGTTTCCAAACTTGAAGCGGTCCGCCGCCCGTTTTACCGTATGAGCTATACCGAAGCTGTAGAATGGCTCAATAAGAACAATGTAAAATTGAACAAGAAACAGGCAGACGGCACAGAAATTCAAATAGATTTCCCATGGGGTGAAGATTTTGGTGCACCTCAGGAAGAAGCCATTATGCAGCAATTCGACAAGCCGTGTATCATCCATCGTTATCCATCGGAAGTAAAAGCATTCTATATGAAGCGCGATCCTGAGAATCCAAAATGCGCTTTGGCAATGGATATGCTTGCTCCTGAAGGTGCAGGAGAAATCATCGGGGGAAGTCAACGTGAAGACGACCATGATTTACTTTTAGAACGGATTATTCACGAGAACCTCCCGCAGGAAGCTTTCCAATGGTATTTGGATCTGAGGAAATATGGTAGTGTGCCTCATAGCGGGTTCGGGCTTGGTGTTGAAAGAACCGTTAAGTGGATTACCGGAGCGGAACATATTCGCGAGGTAATTCCATTCCCACGGATGATTTACCGTATTGTACCATGACGTTTTGCGATGCCCCAAACATTTTATATGTTTGGGGCATCGTTGTATTAACTTGTTAAGTCTAAATATTTGTTTTAGGAATGCTTTTTTTATGGTGCTTTTTCTTGGGGCAGTGCCCAAGCTATGATGTGTATGGCTTTCAGCCAAATTATGAGTTTTTTGAATCAGAGTAAAAGTAGAATAGGCAAGCCCAACGGGCTTTCACATCAAAGCTATGGGCATCGCCCGTAGAGATTGAGACGATGAAATTAAATAGACATGTATAATTTTCACAAAATGTAGAATTTATCCACTATTCCCGAAGGAATTTGTATGGTAGCATTTTTACGTAATTCTCTATTCGTTTTTCTTGTTCTTACCGGTCTTTATTTTTCTTCTTTTTCTGCTTCTGGACAGCAGCCCGCATTCCCCACTTACAAAAGTATGCTTGATGCCCTTCAGGGTCTCGAACCGGATGAAACAAAAGTAGCATCTGTCTCCGGTTTTTTCCTGCAACGTGAAACTGCTTCTTTCAATCTTGAGGAAGGAACTATTACTCTTTGTAAGCCAATAGGAGGAAAAGTACGTGCGGCTGTTTTTATGGGAAAAGCCACCTTCAGTTTTACACCACCTTCTAGAGTTGAGCGAGAGCAACTGGAACGTCACCTCGAAACTCAGATGATTGAAACAGAAGTAGAATCGATGGTACTTTTTTTTGCAGACAGTACCGAGCGGGAATTAGCTTCAGGATGCAAATTCACAAGGCAACCATTGCCATCAGGTATTAATTCCGTACTTAAAAATGGTATAGGTGGGGTTATCAGTAAGGAATCAGAATTTGCAGAAATAGATTTAACAAAAACTCTTCTTGAAGAAAAAGATAATTCCCTTTTTTATGCAATAATGCACACTGAAAAATATGGAGAAATCCAATGGGCTTTCGCGCCGTATGATGAAGAGCAGATGCAATTTGCGAAACTGCGCTCTGTAAGAGTTAATCAAGGTAGTTTTTATGAGGTTATTAACCAATATCAATCCGAAAGCGGTGAACCCACAGAAAATTTTAGTAAGGGTGACTTTGAAATAAATCACTACAAAATTGATTGTACCATTGGTAAATCATTAGAATTTGCAGTTACAACTACTGTAACAGGAGTTCTGTCGGCAGAAAGTGCGCGCTGGCTGCTGTTTGATCTTTCGAATTACATAAAAGTATCATCAATAAGTATGGACGGAGCAGAACTTCCTTTTTATGAAGGAAAAAATGGTGGGGATTGTTGGGTGAATCTGCCAAAAAAGTACAAACAAGGTGACAGTATTTCTTTGAAATTTGTATGTTCAAGCGAAAAAATAATGACGCGAATAGAGAATTGGACTTTTCTCGAAAACTCTATAGGGTGGTATCCTCATTCAGGCTATAAAAAGTATGCAATTTTTGACGCAACATTCCATATTCCGAAACGATATACTTTTGTAGCTGTTGGCGATAAGATTTCATCAAAAGAGAATGATGATGAAGTTATTACTACGCAATGGCTTACTCCATCTAAAATCCGAAATTATTCATTTAATATTGGAGTATTTTCTTCTAAAAAATTTAGTGATAATGAATTGCCTGAATTCTATATGCATTCGTTAAATACGGATCAACGGGATAATGTAATGCAGGATATTGGACTCAGTTTTAAGTTCTATCAAAAAATATATGGAGATTTAGGAATAAAGCACTTTAACGCAACTGAAATTTCTGCATTGCATGGAGAAGCATTCCCGGGAATGTTACATCTATCGTATGCAACATTTCTGGATGCAGAAAATAAAGGCAACAATGAGGTATTCTGTGCTCACGAAGTAGCTCATCAATGGTGGGGAATCGGTGTGGATTTCCAAAGTTATCATGACCAATGGCTTAGTGAAGCATTTTCGGAGTATTCAGCTATGATGTATATGCAAACTGTACTTCACAACGATAAATTCTTTAAGATGCTCGGCAAATACCGTGAAGGAATTATTGATAAACGAAATTCTTTATTCGGAAGCATGACAAAAAGCGGTCCTATTTCTTTGGGTAGGCGCACAAGTAGTACACTTACACAAGAGGATTACGATTTGATTGTATATAAAAAAGGTGCATGGGTTCTTCACATGCTTAGAAATATGTTTTTGGATGTGAAAACTATGAAAGAAGATGCTTTTTTCAAGATTATGAAAACCTTTTTTGAGACCTATAAGGGTAAACGGGCTACCACCCAAGATTTCCGTCATGTAATTGAACAATATACAGGCACTGATGTAGGGTGGTTTTTTGACCAGTGGGTTGATGGTACAGGAATACCATTGTATAAATTTGCATATAAAGTGAAGGAACAAGAAGGGAAATTTAGAGTCTCATGCCAGATTTATCAAGTAAATGTTCCGCCTGATTTCAGGATGTCCATACCGATAAAAGTGGATTTTGGGAATAATCAAATTGTAAGGGTACGTGCAATGGTTACGGGTAAAAAAGCAGAGTTCGATTTGCCTCTGATGCCGCTAAAGCCAAAAGATGTCATTTTGAATGATTTGGAATCGGTTCTATGTGAGGTGGAAACTATGGACTGGATAGAATAAGTAGAGAATTCTTATTCTTATTGAAATTTGCTAAATATATTTATTTTAAAGAGATTTCGGTCTCAGGGTTACATAAATGATTGTCATGCTAATAACTTGTCGAAACATCAGATATTTGCCAATTTCAACGCTCTACCTTTAGATTGATTAGGTCTCAATGCTTAATATCATCCTCTTAGGATTAGTAAATCATTGCAGGCATCACATGAAAGATTAAAAATACAATGGAAATTCATCACATTACACCACAAACCGCAATGCCTTCTTAATAAGAAGATCAGCAGTAACTGATTCTGAATTCAATTCAGCCGCCGCGCTGCGAATTGCTTTCTCTGCAATCTGCTTGTTATACCCGAGTGAAAGCAATGCGGCAAGAGCATCTTGCTGAACAAGTTTTTGTGCGCCTATAAAAGAAATACCGACGTTTTCTTCAAGAGGAAGTTTGCCGATTTTATCACGGAGTTCAACTATTATACGCTCGGCTGTTTTTTTACCGATACCTGGCATTTTTTGGAGTGCAATCAGGTTGTTTCGAAGGATATGATCTCGCAATTCAAAGAGGGTAATCGAGGATAAAATAGCCAATGCGCTTTTTGCTCCGATGCCCGAAATAGAAGTTATCATCAGGAATGCCTCGCGTTCTGCTACTGTAGAAAATCCGTAAAGGTTTAGTGCGTCTTCGCGTGGGATTAAAAGAGTGTAGATACGAGCTTTGGTATTGAGTTCGGGTAATTGCTCGTGGGTAGCAAGAGAAATGGAAACTTGATACCCAACACCTCCACAATCAATAACTATTTCGGTAGGTCTTTTTTCGATAAGTGTTCCGTTAAGTTGGGCTATCATAGATTGTTTTTGAATGTATAAGTACGTTTTCGATATATCGATTATCACTTCTCATTTTACTTTAGAGAAGAGATTCAGTTCAAAAATACAGAAACACAGGAAGTCCACAAAGGAGTATAGAATTAATAACACCAAGTCAAATTTTTGATATTATTCAGTTCTATAAGCAGATTGGCGGTAATTCTGAAATGATTAAATGCTTGTAGCAATCATATCAGCGTAAATGTTCAACTTCGGATTCTTTTGCACTCCCCAAAAAAATACCCGTAGTTTCATACAATGGTAATAATTTAAAATGCTATATGTATATTTTTGAATGTTCAATCAAAATCAATGCTTTACCAAAAGTAGTATTTGATTTTCATACGAATGTAGAGAATATTATCAAAATTACTCCGCCGGAAATCAAAGTAACAATAATACACGCATATCCGCCTATGCAAGAACAGGAGGTGATCCCTCGGGTGAAGCAATTTGGTATCTTTAGCTCGACTATGCACATGAAGTTTATTGAATTCAATCCACCACATATACTTTCTGATAAGCAAATTAACGGTATATTTAAATCACTTTTCCAAAGGCGTACTTTCACTAAACAATCCGACGGCAACACTCTTTTAACAGATAGATTTGAATATGAATTACCATTCGGTTTTATTGGAAAATTTGCTCATGAATTATTTATTAGAAAAATCATAGGAAAGGTGTTTGAATACCGTCAGGAAACAACTAAAAAGTTAATTGAAACAGGGAATGAAGTATAGCTCTTAAATCTAAAAAATCCAAATTTTTACTGAATTCAATTGCCTCGAATCTGACATATTTTTTTTACATATTTTGATGTTAATTTTAACTGATCATCATCCCTCCCCATTATATTTCTCAATGAAATTTCTTTTGACTCTTCTTGTGTTGTTGTTCCCTGTTATTGCCATAGCTCAGCAGAGTGGCAAAAACACGATTATCCAAGGACAAATCACAGATGCAGAGTCAAACGAATCTCTCCGTTTTGTAACCGTCAGAGTAGAAGATACCCCCAAAGGTGCAATGAGCAGTATTGGAGGGAAATTTTTGATAAAAATCCCCCCTTCCATTCACAAAGACAGCTTTTCAATCAAGTTCTCAATGGTCGGTTATCGAACTGAACGCCGTACCATAATGCGCACGAACGATACTCTCCATATCAATATTGCCCTTCAACCCGCAGCATCACAAGCAATGGAAGTGGTTGTTTCAGCCGAAGATCCTGGTGTAAAACTGATGAGAAATGTCCTTAGACGCAAGCAGCAGCAGCGTGATTCCCTCCACAGCTATTCATACAAACTCTACACAAAATTCCTTGCAAGTACAGATACAATGACCGCTTCCCGTGCAGACAGCCGATCTGACACTACCATCGTTGCCATTTTTGAATCCTATTCCAACGGGTATTTTGCACAACCTGATAAGTATTTCAATGAAATCACCCAGCGCAGACAAACTGCCAATATCTCTGCGGAAGCAAATTTCGTAGCATTCGGAACAAATATTAATGTGTATGATGACTATGTAACATTACTAAGCGAAAAGATTGCAACCCCCTTCCACCCGGATGCACTGGATTACTATGATTTTGTGCTCGAACGCCACATTGAAGGTGATTATATCACCATCAGTCGTGTGCGTGTCAACCCAAAAGATGACCGGAAGCTTTTTTCGGGAATAATAGATATTAACCCACAAAAGTTCATACCGCTTTCAGTGGAGCTAACCCCAAACCGTGCAGTACAATTACCGTTTGATGCCCGACTTGCATTCGATCAAAAGTTCGAGGAAATCGGACGCTTTGTACTCCCTACGGGACTTCACATTTTTTCTACACTCGAAGCAGCTTTCTTGTGGATACTTTCGCCTCGTTTGGATATTACCATCGAAACGGTTGCATACGATTATGATGTAAATATATCATTGGACGACAATCTATTTACACAACGTCGAGTAGAGATAAATCCTTCTGCTGAAATATTCGATTCAACAGTGTGGATAGATAGTCCCGTTCTACCGCTTCGCGCGCAGGAAAGTGCAGCATATTTCAATATTCAGCGAAACCGGGATAACGCGGATTCAGCAATAGGTTCTAATCTGATTGACCGCACATTTGGTGTATTCGCAAGAACTGCTACTCGGCTTGGACAGCGTCCTTTCACAGGATTTGAGGACATTTTTCGTTATAATCGTGTACAAGGAGCTTATTTCGGAATTGGCTTGCGCGATGATTTGTCAACCTTAGTTCATTGGAATGCAAAGATTGGGTACAGTTTTGCAGATAAACGTCTTTCTGGTGAGCTGCTGTTAAAAAAAGGACTTGATGAAGCACAGCTGTTTTCTGTAGAGGCATTGCTTTTCCGCAAACTTTCCCGGCGGGATAATCCATATATTGTTACCTCGAACGGGATTACACCCACAGCTTTTTTATTTAAGAATGACTATGGTGATTATTACTATTCAAACGGAGTAGAGGCAGCTGCTGAGGTGAGTTTTGGGCAATTGAAATATATACGCAGAGATATATTTGCTCGACCTCGCGCATTTAGGATATTTGTGCGAAACGTGTATGAGCAATCCGCTCATAAACGAACTGAGTTTGCAATTTTCGGTCATACATTTCGGGATAATCCGGTGATTATTGACGGGATGATGCGGACATTTGGCGCGGAAATCAGATGGGATTATCACCCTCAACGGCGTATCAGTACGTTTGGGTTCAATCTTCATGCGGAAATTTCAAATCCGCGACTTATACCAAGCGATTTTTCATTTGAACATTATTACGGATCGCTTCAATTGCGCACGCCTACGCTTCCGTTATGGCTGTTAGACCTTCGGTTTTCGGGAGGTTATACACGGGGGAATGTCCCACCGCAGCGGTTTTTCAGTTTGGAATCTTCGGCAACGTATGTGGCAGCCGAGAGTGTGTTTCGCGGGATGAATGTAAAGGAATTTTACGGGGACAGTTATGCAGCCATTGCATTGGAGCATAATTTTGGCGAGGTGATACCAGGGGTATTGCGAATTCCGAATATTGCGTCCTTCGGTATAGAATTTATCACAATTGCCGGTGTGGGCTGGACACAATTTTCTCAGCAAACTCTGAACTATACAAATACTAAACTACCTTCAACATCTGCTACTGCCGACGGCTGGTATTATGAGGCGGGGATTGGCTTTAATAAGATTGCACTATTCCTTAGGTGTGATATATCGGCGCGGTTTTCACAGCGCAGTGTGCCGAGGTTTGGATTTACGCTTTCGGGGGCTACGTATTGAGGGGGAATAAGAGTATATTGTATTGCTCTAATTAGAAAGATTAAGAAAAGATATATATTCTTAAAAACAAATTTGATAAGAAGTTCGGTATTATCTGTTTTTAGTTGAATCATAAACACAGTGAGTTCTTCGACTTTATTTAAAATTCAGTCCTTAATGCTCCGATATAAAGCACAAGATCAAAGGTCAACGCCGGACCATCCAGAAATCGACCTCCTACCCTACCGCTGTATTGTTGCTGATACCCGACACTAAATCTACAAAACTCCTTTTTACCAAGCCATGCTTTTATACCAACCTGCGCTGCTAAAAACTTGGTTGTAAAACTTAATTTACGAACCGATAAATGATTGAGTGAGAAAACCAAGCCATCATCATGGCGATAGGGGGAATAAGTAATTGTTTCCGATATTGTTATTTCTTCATCGGTCGCTGCTCCAAACAAAAAGCTCAAAAAATTTCTAATCCCAAATCCGGCTCCTGCTTCAACAGTTATTAAATCATTAAATGATAATGCCGGACCTATCCTTAATCCATTAATAAGACCAAGACCAATAATCGGTTGGATTGCAAGTATGTTTTTATTAGTTGTATCTATGCTCTTTGTATCTTGAGAATACAAATTAATCGTTATAAACAGACTGCATAGAAATCCTAAGAAATACTTCATCTCATTTTCTTTCATTTACTTGGTGTTGAAGCAACGAAACTTTATTTTGAAGTTCAATATTATCTTTTTTGAGTTGGATCATATAGAGGGTTTTTTCTTCCTCTTTATCTACAAATCTAACAGGCATATCACCAAGTTCAATTTCTTCTTAAAACGATATTTTTATTGCATCAATTGTAAGATGCAAATCCATACTAACTAGAACCTTACTTTTTATCATATAATCTCAATATTCTTCAAACTCACCTCTATAAGGTTCAGCATATCCTGCATTTAATCTAAGATCAGTTGCATCTCCTAATTGAATATTCCATCCGAAGCTTAGAAGTAAAGAACTAAACCTAAAATGATTTTTTCCATCAACATTTCCGTTATTGTTTCGAGTTGTGTAATTAATAATATTATAGAGACTGACTGAAATTCTCTTTTCATTAAGTTGAGTAACTACAATTCCTTGAGAAATTATCCGACCGTCAATATCAATAGCAACCGGTAGAAAAAAAATACGTAGGCAATTGCAGCAGGAAAATCCAATCCATAGTTCGCTTCAATGGCTACAAGTTCATTATATTTTATTCCTATACCAATACATCCACCGTGCAAATAGCCAAGTTGGATAACAGGTTGAATGGTGATTGTTGTTTTGTCTGTTATTTCTAAACTTTTTGGATTTACATTAACGCTATCTTGAGCGTAAACATGAGAAGTGATAAGTAAACAGCAAATAATATATATTTGTTTCATTATTATTCTTTTTAAAGATGAAGGTGTATTTTAGTGAATATACGATGAAGGTGTATTTTAGTGAATATACTATGAATGGGTGATTCAAAATGATTGGAGTGAAAAAATCAAAGTTAGTAGTAGTTAACTTTATTTAGTACAAAACTCAACAAAAGCAAGTATAATTCCAAGTATTATTTTGAGATTGCGAAAATACTATAAATATTGAATTTTATGGTAGGGAAGTGAAATTACTAACTATTGTGATGAAAACTTGTTGGTAGGTATTTATACAATCAAAAAGCAAGAATATATCTTCCTCACCACGCCAGAGCAATTCTATACACAAAAAAACTAAACCCATAAGCCAAAATAAACGTGTAGAGAAACGCAAATCCCGCCCATTTCCACGAGCCGGTTTCACGCTTCAATACTGCGAGTGTGGAGATACATTGGAGGGCATATACATAAAATGCAAGAACTGCAAGGGCAGTCGGCAATCCTATTGCCGTAGCGAGAATTTCCCTGAGAGGAGTATCGGATGCGCTTACATCTGCACTGTAGAGCTGTCCCATTACGGAGATAAACACCTCGCGGGCAGCAAAACTTCCGATAACGCCGATTGTGAGTTTCCAATCAAAACCAAGAGGGGCAAATATCGGCTGAATTACCTTGCCGAGCTGTCCGGCGAGCGACCCCTCAAGCTGCATACGGGATGCCTCGATAGCCGTAGTTCCGGCTGGAATATTCGTTCGAGGGAACTCCGTTAATGCCCAAAGCACAACCGATAATACAAGGATAATTCCCCCTGCCGTCCGCAGAAACTCCTTAGAACGATTCCAGACCGTTACGAATAAACTTTTCAAAGAGGGCATTCTATAAGGCGGGAATTCTATCAGAAATGGAAGTTTCGACCCACGAAACATTGTGCGTTTGAATACACCTGCAATCAACAAACCCGATACAGCTGCAAGTACATATAACCCGCCAAGTACCATTCCCTGCAATGAGAAGAAACCTCCTATAAGAGTAGCGGGAACAAATGCACTGATAAGCAGAGCATACACCGGAAGCCGTGCCGAACAGGTCATAAGCGGGGCAACAAGCATGGTTGCCATGCGGTCTTTTTCGGACGGGATTATCCGTGCCGACATTATCCCTGGTATAGCACATGCAAACGATCCTAAAAGAGGAATAAACGACCTCCCCTGCAAACTAAACACACCCATAACCCTATCCACCAAGAATGCTGCTCGTGACAGGTAACCGCAATCTTCCAGAATAACAATAAACAAATTTAACAATAGAATTTGCGGCAGGAATATCAATACCGATCCTACTCCTGCAATCAAACCTTTCGTCAGGAAACTACGGAACAATCCTTCGGGTAAAGTGCTGCTTACTATATCTTGCAGCCATCCGAAACCTCCGTCAATTCCATCCATCAATGGTTTAGACCACGTAAAAATGGATTGAAAAAACAACGCCATTACAATGAGAAAAATCGCAGGACCAATAATAGGGTGAAGAAATATCCTATCCAAAAGCTCTGAACGTTTGTCATTATATCGGATATTGATTACCAAATGCGCAAGCTCGCGGGCGGATGAATATCGTTCGTGGTGTTCTATGGATGAATCAACCCATTTTTTGGGGATGGCGAAATCTGAAAGTCTGGTAAACTGGTCGGTAAGTTCTTCAATCCCTATTCCTTTATGTCCTACGACGCTTAAAACGGGTACACCAAGTTCCCGCTCCAATGTAATATCATCGAGTGCTCCACCTTGCGCTTTGATTGCATCAATCATTGTTACGACCACAATGGTAGGTAAACCCAATTCGGCAAAATGCGAGAACAGGAAAAGTCCTTTTTCTACATTAGTGCCGTCAATTATAAATACGACTGCATCAGGTTTGGGGAGAGTGGATTCGCGCCCTTGGAGAACTGCAAGTGTGAGTTCTTCATCGCGTGATTTGGGAGACAAGCTGTAAGTGCCCGGTAAGTCGATCAATTGAAAGTGTTTTCCGCCTGTAGTAACTATCCCTATACCGGCTTCGACCGTAACACCCGGGAAATTCCCAACCTTTTGACGTAGTCCTGTAAGAACATTAAAAAGCGTAGATTTACCGCTATTGGGTGTACCGACAAATGCAATAGTGGCAGAGGTGGTCATCTTGTGTGTGAGAATTCTTAGCAGATTTGCTTTACCAGTATTGCCGCGCCTTCATTAGGGCGTACTGCTAAACGGGAGGAATGTCCATACGTAATTTCGAGTGGACCTTTGAAAGGAGCTCGGCGAATGATTTTGAGGGTTGTGCCCGGTGTAAGTCCTAATTCTTGAAGGCGTTCAGTGAAATCATTAACAATCCCGAAACCAACAATAATAGCCAATGCGCCTATCGGAAGTTCTGCTATGTTCATCATATAGAGAAGGTAAAAAAGACTATGAGTTCAAAATATCTTCTTATTTGTATCAAATCTACATAAAAATAAGGAAATGGCAAAGGAAAACGTTTTTCTATAGTTGAAGTATATCGTCAGTATGACAGCGAGAGAATGAAGATAAAAAACAATTAAATGGATTTTGAGCGGATTCTTGAAAAACCAGATTCTCAGATTATGTTGGCTTATATCTTGGCAGCAGGCAATTCCCAGTTTCTGTAATCACCTGTTAAGCTATTATTATTACATCACTTAATGAATTTTATACAACTTTAACTCTTTTTTATTAATTTTGAATATCTTTCCTATTGCAATATCCAAATCTTCTTTAAATGCAGATTATATACTATGAATCAAAATAATAATAATCGATAAACTCTCTTTATTTATTTATTCTACACATATTTTTACCTCTAAGTATATGGATATTTTAGACTTCCAGCCGGCTATAATGACAAGGGCAATTGTCGTAAAATCTGCTGAGGATAAACAAAAAGATACTGTAATTATGATTGCAGAATTAGGTCCCTATGAAGCAGGACCGCCATTGCATTACCACCCTATGCAGCATGAAACGTATGAAGTTTTGGAGGGGAAGGCAGAATTCATTCTGGGCAAACAGAAAATGATTGTATCCAAGGGTGAGAAAATTGACATCCCGCCGAATACTCCACATACTTTCAAAAACATCACCAATAGCTGGCTCAGAATGCAGGATGTTCATTCGCCAGCACTTTCTTTTGAGGAAATGATGCGCGAACTTCACGACTTGGTTCAAAGCGGAAAAGTAAAGGGATTCAACAACCCGAGATCATTACTCTATCTTTCAATGCTTTGGGTAAAGCATAAGGAAGTTCAGCATTCTGTTACTCCTCCCTTCTTTGTAATGAAAGTTATGGCTACTATCGGTAAGCTGATAGGTTATAAACTATGAGAATCAGTTAGTGTCGGCTTCCTATATACTTATTGATGATTTAATATAATCTGAGAGTAATCTATATGTATAAAAATGTCCAGACAGAAATAAAAAAATACACACTTAATGAAACTCTTCACGAGCTGCATAAAGATAAGAACGATATAAGCAATTTTGGGATGGATAATACAAATGAATTGCTAGACGGAGGATTTGGACTTTACTCAACAGCTAACACCAAACGCAGTATAGGTCCTATAAAAACAGAATATTACCGGATAGCATTTATACGATCAGGAACGGCAGATTTTTCGATTGGTTTGGAAACATTTCAACCAACTCCAAACAATGTTCTTTTTGGTTTTCCCGGGCAACTTTTTTCACTACAAAACCCTACAGATGATTTCTTTGCATTGTATATTCTATTTTCCGAAAATTTTATTGCAGAAACTCTTTTATTGAAAAACAATCGAAACCAATACCCGTTTCTAACATATTCCGGGGTTCAATGCCTTCCTTTGAATGAAGAAGAAACAAAAGAAATTGAAACACTCATTTACAAAATAAATGATGAGGTTAAAAGCAGAAAAGCCAATGCAAACCATGCTATTCAACTCTATATTCAGCTTATCTTTATTATTTCTGGCAGAAATTATGCACGGACAGTACTTTCCAATCAAACTCCTATGGATAGTGGAGATCAACTTTTCCGTCGATTTCTTCGAATGGTAAGCGAGCATTACCTTTCTGTTCAAAAAGTAGGAGCGTATGCAGAAATGCTTCATGTATCGGCAGATCACTTGAACCGAACAATAAAAGCCTATTCCGATAAAACTGCTCATGAATTGATTGATGAAATGATTGGAATAGAAGCAAAAGCATATTTGCTCCATTCCAAACTCTCCATTTCCGAAATTGCATACCGATTAAATTTCTCCGATCCATCCCACTTCAATAAGTTTTTTAAGAAACTTTCGGGTTGCACCCCACTTCAATATCGCAACAAATCGGAATAATACCATACAAAGTCGGTTCTGCACCATAGATGACCTTACCTCTCTCCGTAATTTTGCATTTGTAATTATTCAAATCATTTTACACTATTTCAAAGGGGCAATAGCATGACAGCAGAGCAGAACAAAGCAATCGTGATCAGGTTCAATAAAGAATATATTGAGGATGGGAATGTCAATATTGTTTACGAAACTTTAGCACCTGATTTTATCAATCAAACCGCACCTGCCGGGTCGCCTCAGGGTCAGGATGGTGTAATTTACTTTTTTGACCACATCCTCAAACCGGCTTTTCATGATTTGAAAGTGGTAATTCATGATCAAATAGCAGATGGGGATAAGGTAACAACCAGAAAATCATTTCATGCAACTCACAGAGGTGAATTTTTCGGAGTACCTGCCACCGGCAAAAACGTAGTAATGGATGTCATTGATATTATCAGATTGCGTAACGGTAAATATGTGGAACATTGGGGAATTCTGGATATGCAGAGAGTAATGGCACAGATAACAGGATAGGATTATAGAATTCGTATCCAATTATAATCTACTAAACTATGCAAGATTACATAGTTAGATTTAATGTAAACCCTTTTGAATATAATTTCGAGAGGGTTTTATTATTCAAGCTGTATATAAGGAGAATTTTATACGAAAATATTATTCACTATTCCATAAATTGAAATACGCTGTATAGGATTCTCTAACTTTCCTTCCTCCCGTTAACTTCTAACAATTAAAAATAGTTTTTTCACCCAACTCCAATATATATTTCTTTACTACGCAAAATTTCGTTATTTTGACAAACCAAAAAAAGTAACTTTTTCTCGAAATATTCTTACTACAAGAAAACAACCACTTAAGGAGAGCTGATGATAATTTTTCCACCCCGTTTGAACCATTTTCTTTCGGTAGCGGTACTATGTTCCGTTTTAACAGTTTTCAGTCAAAGTTGCGATGAGCTTCCTACACGATTTGTTGCACCTATTTTTGATGTTGGAGTTACTGTTCCGCTTGTAGATTCACTCGTTACACTTGATCAAATGGTTCAAGATTCAGCCCTTCTTCGAAAAGACGGACTGGGTAATCTAATTTTAGTACAACGTGCAGCCCTCATCGAAACGAAAATCGGTGACTCTCTCAAACTGCGTCCTATAACTGTAAACTATTCAAGCACTATTCAAGAACAAACCCAAATTCTTGAGCGTGTTTCATTTGGATATACAACTAATCTTCCGCTTAAAACGTTTTTTCCATCCCTGCCTCAGCCACCGTCAACAACCATAATACCTGCTCTTGGTTCTACAATAGGTAATTCCTTTGAATCACCTATATTATCACCGAATGAAGCAGAATATGCGTCATTTCGGAAAGCTACCATACAAGTCATTGTTAGAAATAATTTCCCGATTGATATGGAAGTCGGAATCCTTCCGGGGCAAATTCTGCCTGGATTTGTTATTTCAACTCCCGGTCAGAAAGATATCTTTATGCCGTTAACGGTATTACAAAAAACAATCCCCCGGTCTCAAACTCGCGGTGATTCTCTAAGTACTGGAGGAGCAATTACTTTGCAGATCTTAGACCAGATGCTTACTCAAGATTCGCGTATTAAAGGTGTAGTTACTTCTCTCGGGTCCAACGGGAAACAAATAAGCTATGACTCAACAAATATACTTCAGGTGAATGTACGTATTCATAATACTACCATTCGTCAAGCCAAACTTGCAATCAGTAAACAGCCATTGCGATTTTTGGTTTCCACTCCGCTCATGGATGGTGCCACTCTCACTGAAGCGGAGCTTCTTGATTTCCAAACTACATTGCAGATGACAAATAATTTTCCTGTATCTGGGCTTGCTACAATTCATCTTCCTCAGCTTCATAGAGCTACTGACGGTAGAGAATTTTCACAGCAATTGTCGATAAAGAAGAATCAAAATACTCCCATTTCACTTAGCTCCGGCGGGTATGCTTATCGAATCACTCCCGATTCGATTGACAAAGCCGATAATAACTCCACAATCAAAGATCTTCATGTGTTTATTGATGTGCTTACCGATGCAATCCCTTCAACCTCGATGGAAATCTTCGACGAAAGTAATAATTTCAAACTTGCAGGTATAATTAATTCACTTCAATTAAAATATGCAGCCGGTACATCACTACCTCAAACAAATATTACGTTCTCGTCGAAGGTGGATTTCAAACCACAAGGAAATATCGACAAGATTTCGTTCAACCGTTTGCAGGCAAAAGATTCCTATTTAGAAATGCGACTTCTGAATACTGCTGGTGTGGAAGCACACTTTAGTGGGAAAGCATCTCTTTTGGATGCATCCGATAATGTAATAACGACTGTTTCAATACCTCTCCAAACGATACGCTCTGCAACAATAACAGGCAAAACGACAATCCCGTATGAAACTATACTCAGTATCCCTCTCGGCTCGTTGGATATTCCCGAATTTCCAAAATTTGCAAAAATTGAGGCTACCGTAACAACTACACCCAATACACCCTTTTTGGTTAATAATACCGATTATTTCAGCGGAACAGCTGAAGTACGAATTCCCCTTACCATCAATATTGCAGGTGGTAATTTCCATAATATGAATGTCATCAATATTTCGAGTGAAATAAGGGACAGACAGAAAAATATGTCGTCAGCCTTGATTACATTCGAAGCTAAGAACAGAATTCCTGCCAATGTGAGTTGTGGTATCCAATTCTATGATGGTGCAGGGAATGTCATTTTGAAAGTTCCGAAAGAGAGTCCGGTTTATTTGGGCACAGCCCATTCAGGTACAGACGGTATTGCCGACGCGGAAACAAAAACTACATTCTCACTCAAAATTGACTCGTCAGATGTCGTTCAGATTCTTGCATCTTCAAGGTATAGTTTCGATTTCAATTTTGACGCGAATAATGCTTCATCAAATCCCTATATTAAATTTCTAACGAGCGATTATATCCATGTTCGTGCGATGCTCGAATTCAAGGGTAATACTGATGTTCGATAGAAAAGTATCGGTGATTCACCTTGTTTGTTTTATTCTCCTCTGTTTGACTCCTCTAACAGCTCAGCAGAGATTGGACGTTTCAGGAATGGGACTCGCACGAGCCACCGTTGCATTTGCCCGGGGGACTGACGCGCTTACAATCAACCCTGCAAATATCATTACCAATGATACAAGTGCGAGCCTACTCTTTACAGTTATGCCTATTGGAGTAATGGTAGGCAGCAATGTATTCTCCGTAAAGGACATTAACTATTATTTTGGGGGTGACGGCACAATAGATTCAGATGGACATTGGAACCCGCGATACTTATCTCCTTCCGAACGTGATAAATTTGTACAGATGGTTGATGATGGGACAATAGCCACTCAAACTGAAACAATGCCTATTGGAATCGTGGTCAATATTCCAAATTTTGGTGCAGTAGGATTCAGCATTATTAATTCACTTCAAATGCAGCTTCGCTTTCCTGAAAATTTTTCTAAAGTATTCGACGGTTATGGAGGTAAAGAACCGCTTGATCTTTCAGGAGGGTTATATAATGTCCTTCATTTTTCAAGTTATGGGTTTACGTATGCCCAAAATATTAGAGCTGCAAATGTATATCAGGATTTTTTGAATTCTGTTAATATCGGGCTAACTGTTAAATATATACGAGGATATTCGATGCAAGGGATCGACGCGTCGAATACAGCCAAAATTACTCCTTTCATACCGGCTGGTTGGGATTCCACATACGACTGGGCGGTAGATCTTCGCTACAAAGCACAGCAAGCCGGAAACCTGCAACAGCAATTAAGCGTCGGAAATTTTACAGGGTTCGGCGGGACAACCGCCGGAACAGGGATTGGCTTGGATATGGGATTCTGGGGAGCTCTAACCAAACCTGACAGTATGGGGCGGCAAGCCTCCTTTGCATTTTCTCTTCTTGATATAGGATCGATAACATGGGATGAATCCACCGAAACCTACAATGCTGATGTTAGGGACACAATCAAGGGGGTGGCGCAGCTTACTGACGAACGAATAGACCTTTTGAAAGGGGTTGGACGTACAGCAAGTTTCAGTACACTTCTGCCGATGAGATTTCGTGTAGGTGTTTCAATGCCACTTGGAACTACTATTTGGGATATTCCTGTAACCGCTATGGCTGATTACACACAAGGATTAGTTACCGCCGGAATAAATACAACGATACCGCGGTTCGGTCTCGGATTTCAATTAGGAGAAAAAGGAATTTTGGGAAGAATCGGCTTTCAAGCTGGGGGGATTGAAGGATTTGGAGTTTCGGCAGGTATCGGCAGTAATTGGGAAACAGTTAATTTTGATATTTCAGCCGGTTCGGTGCGTGCTTTGCTTGGGTATGCTTCAGCACATTTATTTGATTATTCCCTTGGAATTAAATTCCGCCTGCCGGTGAATAAACTGCCGTTTTTCTGATAAATCGATAGTAGATTGAATTTTAATTATTTAAGCTTAGTAGAAGAACAGATTTAATTTTACATTTCAGCAATGTAAAATTGGTACGTAATTGAATCCTACTACAGACTCAGTGCGACGTAGCTTGTTTGTCACACTCAGTGCTT
>JACPWH010000092.1 GCA_016197185.1 Ignavibacteriota bacterium | reverse complement strand
GTTGTTTCTACCGCCTTATTCACCTGACCTAAATGCAATCGAGAAATTTTGGGCTAATTTTAAAAGGAAAGTAAAAGAAACTTTAAACTTATATTCAAGCCTTGCAGAAGCAATTGACCAATCTTTTCTAAAAATTTGTACATAAATTTGTGTATGATGGAAAATATAAATTTAAACAACTATATTATCTAGCAGCCTCTTGAGCCTAGACAGCTCAACTTCTCTCTCTATGAATTTGGACAAGCTCATTTTTCCCTCTTTTTTCTCTAGATCATACCAGTGTTTTTCAACAAAACCAATCAACAAAAAGACTTTTGGACATTTGTTGTTGGAATTTTAAAAAGCGGCAATTTTGTAAACGTAAGTCTTATTTTTTAAAACATAGGCGACTGTTAGCACAAAGCAGAGATGTCCTAAGTAGGTAGGCAAGAAAGTTGAAAAATGCCCACGAATCGCAGTAAGCTTTGCAATCGGCCTAATGTTACATCCCTTTAGCTGCTATGTGTACATTTGGACGATTTGCATTGCTAGAATGGTAAACGTTTACCCGAGCTTTACGATTGCGTGGTTTAGCTTTTACAACAATATCTACGTCTTTGGGTAGGAGCACAATACGTGTAAAACCATGCCACTTAAAATAACTACTATTCATAATTTTATGAAAGCGACTCAATGTCAGCACATTAATACCAACTCTTTTCAGATCCATCCAAAGCAGATATATCTATTTCTATAAAACAGTTTCTCATGTCAGCTTGTCGATCAGCTCCTCGAATAATTTCATCAATCTGTTCGCCTAAATCTTTTTCATTTTCATAGGGAATGCTGAGCTCATATTTGCAATCATCGAGTTTTTTTATGCCATAATCATAAAAAACGTAATCTTCGATAGCCTCTATGGAACGTTTTTTCCCTCTCACATACTTGTTGTTATTTTCGACAATTAAGTGCACTGCCACTGGCATGATTTTCTTTTGAGGTTCTTTGTTGATTTTTGAGGAGACCCCTATTTCAACTCCTTGGTGACGCAAATAACTGTAGAGAGTGGCTTTGCAAATACTCAGATTTTTTCCAATTTCATTAACGCTTAACTTCCCTTCTTTATAAAGGGCCTCGGCTGCTACGGCCTTTTTTTTGGCTGCCTCAGATAAACCCTTAGGCCTTCCTCCAAAACGTCCTCGTGAACGTGCAGCTTTTAAACCTGCTCTGGTTCTTTCAATAGTTAAGTCACGTTCAAACTCTGCCAGAGAAGCAAAAATATTAAAAACTAGTCTCCCTTGAGAGCTTGTTGTATCAATAGGGTCATTGAGACTTTTAAGATCGACCCCTTTTTGTAGAAGATCGTTAGTTAAGGAGAGAAAATGTTTGAGGGAACGGCCTAAACGATCAAGTTTCCAAATGGTAATTACATCTCCTTTGCGGGTTTCATTAAGAAGCTTTTTTAGTTCAGGACGATCAACCTTAGAGCCACTTGCAATTTCTTGGAAAATTTTTTCACACCCTTCTCTACGGAGAGCATCGACTTGAAGGTTGAGATTTTGGTCGTGTGTTGAGACACGTGCATATCCGAATTTCATGAAACACAATTATATCTATCTCATCAAAAACAGTCAAATTAAACTAGGAGAGCACCAGGGCTGACGCATTATAAATAATTTTTTAGTATTTCTTCTCTATAAGCTAAGCTACTCGCAGCTCTCAGTCTTTTCGATTTTAATGAGCTCTTTCGGGAATCTTTTTTCAAAATGTTAAATGCAATCTTCCTTAAACAACTCAAATTTTGTGCCATTACTTTATTCTTGTATCGCTGCTTATCTTCTCTAAACGTCACATCCACAACCCAATGCAACTTATTCTCCACTTGCCAGTGATCTTGAACTACTCCTGAGAATAGCTTCGCGTCCAATTCTAAACTCGTTGCAAAGAACACCTCTTCTTTCGTTGTCTTATCCTTTATTGTCCTTTCTCGAATGCAAAATCCCACAGACTTCAAACCCACCCAATCTTGCGCTGAAGGTAGTTCCTCCGCATCAATCATCCAATATTTCCTATATTCCATCCTGCCATGCCCTTTTCCCAAGGTTTCGTACTCATCAGCATCAATACCTCGAAAACCTTTCTTAAAAGCATCTTGAAAAAGCGTTTCTATTTCTTCCTTAAAGGTTTTTTCATTGTCTTTGATCGGTAGTACATAATCACCCCCCTGTTCGATTATTGCCCTTGCTGTCCCTTTGTGAGAATGTATTGCATCTGCAGTCACTATACACCCCTTGAGATCTAACATTTTTAACAATGGCAGCATCGCTGTTACTTCATTAGATTTGTCTTTTACAGCTTGTTGTCCAAGGCACAGGCCATTTTCCACACTCCAGGCATGCAACATATGAGCCATCCCTTTCAGATCATTGCCAAGAGATCCGCATAATGTCTTACCATCTATTGCTATTACCTTGTTCCCTTTTTTCTCCTCTCCTTCTGTTCTTTTTTGCAAAAATTGAGTCCATTCCGTGAACATTCTGCAAAAAATATTTTTATGGATAAGGCTAAAAACCCGACTTATTGTGTCATGAGAGGGAATTCCTTCTGATAGTTCTACATAGTTCTTTATCCAATTTTCGTTCCCATCTGCAAAGTCTACAATTTCATGTGCACTATCTGCTCCACACAACATTGCAACTAAAGATACGAATAGTATCGATTCCAACGAATATCTTTTGCATCGATCAATTCTTGGGTCTGGAATAGTGCTCAAAAACTCTAGCACCTCATAATTTTTCTCATCAGTCATAGATTCTTCCTCCCGTTGTCTGAAAGTTGAACCTATAATATACACATTTATGGAAAATTATTTATAATGCGTCAGCCCTGAGGAGAGCACCATATCCGCTATGGTAGTTATGGAGGAATTGCTTATCATCATATTTCAGATACATATATTGCTTTATTCAGCAATTTTATCTCGTGTGGAGTTTGGGAAGCTGTTTATATATTGGATGGCTTGTTATCTAACAAATCTGAAATTCAACCAGATATACTTCACGCTGATACCCAAGGGCAATCAGAAGTAGTATTCGGTCTAGCATTTTTATTAGCCATTCAGTTAATGCCAAGAATGCGAACATGGAATGATGTTATTTTTTATCACCCAGATAAGGAGACAAAGTACAGCCATATTGACAAGCTTTTTTCTAGCATTGTTGACTGGTCATTGGTTGAAACCCATTGGCAAGATATGATGCAGGTGGTTATTTCGATTCAAGCGGGTAAGGTATTACCATCGATGCTATTACGAAAACTTGGAACATATAGTAGGAAAAACAAGCTTTATAAAGCTTTTAGAGAATTAGGACGAGTTATTAGAACCTTATTTCTATTAGATTATACCTCCAATCCTGAATTAAGACGATGTATTCAGTCTGCAACTGTTAAAGTCGAATCTTATAATGATTTTTTAGATTGGATCACTTTTGGAGGACCCATCATGAAAAGTGGAGATCCGATTGAGCAAGAAAAAATCCTCAAATATACCAATCTTGTTGCCAACTCAATTATGTTGCATAACGTGGTCCATTTGACTGAAATAATTAATGAAATTATTGAAGATGGGAAAGTAGTTGATGAGGAATCAATCAGCAGACTTAGTCCTTATATCCGTCAACACATTCGACGTTTTGGACAATATACAATAAACATGGACAAAAAACCCAAACCTTTGAATCCCAAACCGATCAATATTCAAAAAGGAGCTAAAGACGATTCATTTCTAAGTAGGCTCAAGAGGCCTGTGTCTACCAGATAGTAACGGTTTTTGAAAAAGAAAATTTTAACTCTTGGCAGTTTTAATCTTGGCTTCATATTTTAACAAATAATTATTTTAAGTGGCATGATTTCACATGTATTGTGCTCCTACCCCGTCTTGTCCGAGTGCGTTAAGAAAATGAATCAAACGTTCAACTGAATATCCTCTAAAATGTCCGTTTAATAGGTGAGAGAGCTTGGGTTGAGAGATCTTGAGTGTGTCAGCAGCCGCAACTTGAGTCAGCTTTTTATTTTTAATTACACTGTGTATTTCCATTACTAGAGTGGCTTTTGTTTCCATCTCTTTATAGTTTTTATAGCCCAATTGCTCGTAGATGCTTCCGCTTACTATTTCTGTTGAAATGTCCGCCAGTTCTTCTTCATGAGTTCTTTGTTTTTTCATGAATCCCCCTTTTTAGCAATTAACCAAGTCTTATATTCACTTTCTGCAAGTTTTAGTCGGCTTTTGATTAGCTCTATATCTTGTTTGGATGTTTTTATACCTTGAGTTGACTTCTTCTGAAAAACATGCAACACAGCGATAGCCTCTTTAAATTTTACCGTATAGACAGCTCGATAGGTTCCTCTTATGTTATACTCAACTATTTCCAAAATAGCCGCACTCCCAAAGCCCTTAAGGGGCTTAGCTTTATCACTTTTTCCTCCTATCTGGGCTAGGAACAATGCATGCCCTATTTCATCTTTAGCTCCTTCTTCCATTAATACAAGATCATGTTTAGAAGAAGCAACCCAGAGAATCGGCTTTATTTCCATATTCTGTCTCCAATTTCTAATTATACCCCATATTGGTAATAAAATTCAATAGGGCTTGCAAAGATTATATAAAATGATTAGATTGTTCTAAGTTGTTGACATATAGCTTAATATTAAACCATTAGCCTATCGTAACTGACAACAAAGTGTCATGAGCTTTTAGTTTTTTTTAAGTTTCTCACTATAAAACACCCCTATCCCCATCAACATGCTCCCTGAAAGAACCACATTCCATAAAGAAGCAGGT
>JACPWH010000098.1 GCA_016197185.1 Ignavibacteriota bacterium | reverse complement strand
GTGGAATTCCCAAGATTTCGAAGTAGCGAAATAGGCGATCATCGCTCTCCACACTTTGGAAGATTGGTGTGAGTGAGATGAACAACTCGCCAAAGATGCAACCAAGCGACCAGACATCGGCAATATACTCGTCATATTCATCATCACCATTCCTTCATCTACTTCACTTCTTCATCTACAGCTTCTTCTTCAACTATAAGGAGATGGGGGAGAGAACTCAGCAAGTGCGCTCAAAAAGCACCCCTGGCACTTAATCTCCTATTATTTATTATTTAATTTCTGCAGCTGCATTATTTATTGGAATGGACTTACTGGTATATGATACTGGTATATTGATTCTGAGATTCTTGACATTTTTCCTTATTCCCTTTACCATTTTTGTTTTGCTCTTTCCTCCTTACCTGTTACTTTATCTACTATTTTTACCCCTTTTTTAACAACCATTCTGTGTTTTTACTCTTTACTGCATTATCTGTTACTTTATCTACTATTTTTACCCCTTTTTTCAACAACTATTCTATGTTTTTACTCTTTACTGCATGATCTGTTACTTTACCTACTATTTTTACCCTCTTTTCAACAACCATTCTATGTTCCTATTGTCCCTTTATGATACCCCGTTTGATTTTTTCCTCTTCGTATGGCAGGTCAAATTTATTGATCACATTATGGCCACCTTCGATAATATTTTTCTTTACTTCTCCTTTAAGCGAGTGAATAGCACGGATTCATTGAATTTCATATTTCACCGTATCGCTTACTTAAAATAGATCTATATATACATGTATCTCTCTATGTGATTTACTTCCTAGCATTAAAGCAGTAATAAATTAAAAAGATAATACAACAGATACTCTCAATGCCGTAAAAAAAGAATAGCAAACACGTGTGTTAAACGGTGCCATAAAAGGGATACTCAGGTACCGCAATATGATCAAATGGGAGTTGAAAGAGAATAATGATCACGAGTCGATCTCTCCCCACCGAAACGATCTGGTTTCCCCGGGTTGCATATAGATTGTAGCCGGTGCGTTCTCAATCTGCATTGTAACACCATCAGCTTGATCGTGACAAGTACATCCGGTTTTGGATACACCAGCCTTACCTGCTCGATTTGCAAATGCAGGTGTAATTGTAGCAAATGTCAGGCATAACATACCAATCAGAAAGCCAACGATTCGTAAAGAACTATTTTTCATGGTTTTCCCCCATTTGTAACATAGAAAATCTATATTTTAATATATATTTGCAAATTATGAGGTAATTGTGAAATAAACAATACTTTTTTTCAATTCAAAAAAAAAAAATTTATTTTGACACTTTTTAGATGCAGAACATATAGATTTCATAGATATAACAGTTCAGAACTTATGTATATTCAAACTTAACAAATACTTTTTTACCACATGTACAAATCACTTCAACGCTCTCAATCTCGTTATCGTCAGTACGATGAACCAAAACAGTAGGTTGGTGATTATCAATTTCTTCTGAAAGAGGTTGAGATATTTCAACCTTCATTCCCGTATCAACTAATAATTCAGACGGAATACGGCTGCTGTGCGGAATTCCTTTGAGAGTCCCTGCAATTTCTCTAACAACTAAAAAATCCTTGAATTCCTTCCTGCGACGCTCTTCAGAATTTTCCCTACTAAAATCTTCAAGTTCGAATTCTTCTGTAATCATCTTGTTTCCTTAGAACTGACAATATAATATAATCAAAACACTAAATAATTTATTATTCAATATTTAGCGAATATCTACTATCTCTTGCCTCTATTGCTCTAAGCCCCACACAAGCAGAAATTGCAGATGCTAAATCCTCAAGCGGGTGAATCTCACTTACAATATTTGCGTCAATAACAGCTTTCGGCATTCCAAAAACAATGCTTGTTTTCTCATCTTGAGCAATAATGTATCCCCCTGCCTGGTGTAGCTTCTTAAATGCATAAGTACCGTCACTACCCATTCCGGTCATCATTACACCGAGAGCATTACCTCCATAAACTTCAACAATTGAATTAACAAGTACATCAATTGAAGGTTTATAAATTACGTTAAAATCATCATCTGACAAATGTATGGTATGTTTTTTTGTTATTTGAATGTGCTTCCCCCCCTGAGCAATAAGTACAGTACCGGGAAGTAATTTCATACCGTCACTTGCTTCTTTTACAGATACATGAGACATTTCATTCAGCCGTTTGGCAAGTGAAGCTGTAAAATATGCAGGCATGTGCTGCACAATAATAATTGGAATAGGAAAGTTCGAAGGCAACTTAGGAATAAGTTGGTGCAATGCCATCGGTCCTCCGGTAGAAACTCCTATCACTACTATTTTTAAATTATGGATATCGGGATGTATATGTTTTAGGATTTCAGGGATTGTTAAAGTTTCATTGCTCACATCCGGTATTTTAACACTTTCCTTTTGATTTTGCTCTATTTCAATTTTCACTTGTGGATTTTTATGGACTACTGTAAATTCATTACATACTGACTTGATTTTATTTATAAGTTCATCTTTAATTGTCATTACGTCGCTCGAAACAAATGCAGATTTCTGAACAATGCATTCAGATGCTCCGTTTTCAAATGCTTCGGCTTCGTCGTTCTGAGATTTTTTTCTGTTGATTATCATCATAATCACAGGTATTCCGGTTAACTCCTTGATTTTAATAAGTGCTTCAACTCCACTTACAAGCGGTAATTGACAATTCATCAATACTACACTTGGAAGCAAGTCCAACACTTTGACAACTGCTTCACTTCCATTACTTGCACCGCCGATTACGGTAATATCGTCTCTTCCGGACAGCATTTTCGTGATTTGCTGCCTAATGAATACCGAATTATCTGCTACAAGTACCCTTATTTTTTTCATTTTATTTTTTCAAATATACTTTCGGTGCTTCTTTCCCTATTACATTTATAGAAGTATCAAATGATCTTTCAAAAATCTGGTGAGAAACCCAAAATGAACAACCCATTCTCCTTGAAAATCAGAAAATAATCATGGAAGAATCCTCCTGTCTATAATCATAAACAAATACACTCGTTTTAGAGGCAAGGTCGGAGGGGCTTGCCATCTGAAGCGCTACTTTTGGAGCTTCATCCTTTGTAATTTCTGATTCTCTGCCAATTTTAGTGGTAAGACCTGATTTCTCCGTTTTACATACTTGGAAAAACTCAGCTAAGTACTTAACTTTTCAATAAAATTTCTTTTAAGAGAAAGTTTGAAGAAGCTCCAAAATGACTTTACCACAAAAACTGTAAGAGTACCCTAAAAATTACTTCATCCCTAATTGATTCATCACAAATCTCCATTGTATTTCCATATCTTCTGCTTGTTTAACAACAGATTTTCCACTGCCGTGTCCGCTGTCGAACTCCATAAACAGCATCACCGGGTTTTTCTGTGCCGGACGATTCTGCATTTCTGCAACAAATTTCTTTGCATGAAGAGGATCGACACGTGTATCGTTTTCTCCTGCAAATACAAACATTGTAGGGTAATTAACATTCTCCTTAATATTCTGGTACGGAGAGTATTGTATCAAATTATCAAAATCTTCCTTTTTATCAGGGTCGCCATATTCAGGAATCCAAAATCGAGCAATAAGAAACTTATGAAAACGAATCATATCCAAAAGTGGTACACCGCACACAACAGCTTTGAATAAATCAGGTCGTTGCGTAGTAATCGCACCCATCAATAATCCACCATTGCTGCGTCCGTCAGCAGCAAGTCTTTGTGGGTTTGTATATTTTTCCTTGATTAAGTATTCGGCAGCATCAATAAAATCATTAAAACTATTCTGTTTTTTAAATTGCATTCCGTCTTGATGCCAAGATTCACCATATTCATTTCCACCTCT
>JACPWH010000097.1 GCA_016197185.1 Ignavibacteriota bacterium | reverse complement strand
TTGATCCGTCCAACCAGCTAGGGGGTCGTATGTCAATTCAATACCCGTCAGCCCGATTGAGCCGAGCGTTATCAGTTCGCTCGGTTCTGAAATGCCGTTGTGGTTCCGATCCACCCATAACCGCAGATTTGGAAACCATGCATCCTCCCTATCAACCATTCCATTTTCGTTGCCGCCGCTCCTGCCGCGATCAAGTTCAGCCAGTGCCTGCCATCCATTTCTTTTTCCAATTGTTACAGGCTCGCCATAAGGTCCGGTTTGATCTGTAAAATTACCAAATAACTCCTTACCACTATCAATTACACCATTGCCATTGCGATCAAGCGCCAGCCAAGCATTTTCCGAAGTAGCCGTAGGCCAAGCAACTTGTTCCTTGATTCCATCACCGTTCAGGTCAACCAATATCTGGAAATGTCAATAATGATTGGTGATGGCGGGCAACAACAAGTTATGTCATCTACCGTGTCCATAAACAAAGAGTTCTCACATAAACCGCTAGTCGTAAGAACACAGTTATTTTGACATTGGGCAGTATTTCCTCCACCGCCAGCAATAATCCCACTAAAATCACACTGCATTACTAAACCCCAGCCCTTATTCCACAAATCTCCACCTGAAACACTTACTCCGCCACCGCCATAACTACCAGAAGGTAAGCTCACATTTACTGTGCCGCCACAATTCGGAATCCAACAGCCCATTACTCCAACACCATTGGATTTTTTACAGCTCAGAGAATTACTGCCAAAACCGCCTCCCCGTTCGTCGTTGTCAGCAAGTTTGCCATTATGAAAGAGCCAAAAAATGCTAAAAACTCCAGTGTCACTAAAAGTATTTGTTGGAGTTGTTATGCTGCAACTTCTATAGCAATTGGTATCCTGCCTACACACACCTTGCAAGGTTAAGCTATAAGAATGCTTGCCATAATCGGCATGATCTTTTTTGTCACTGTCAGACCAAGATTCCGGAGGCCCGATGCGAAGATCCTGAATACAAGCAGATGTGACTGTCGCTATATTCAAGTTAGTAAATGGCCGATATAAGGAAGAAGCTTTATTGTTGTAAGAATTACTGCTCGAATTAGAGCAGTTTCGTAGCAGCCCGGGGTTACTATAAGGGTAACTGGGGTTCCAGCAACACTGCGCTAATGAAGAGGCACTTTTAGGGCAGCATATTGGTTGGTCAGTACCGCAATCAAAAAAGGTCTTCTGCGTTTCACTGGAAGGTTGTTCATTAGGAATATCCTTTGTATTGATTCCGTTTTTGCTATCGGATTTGTCAATAAAATTATTTGTTCTTTGCGACCCAATAAGTGGCTTGCGCTCTGCCAAAACTTCATTTAACACTCCACCAGCACCAGAAATCCAATCCCAAAAATCTGGCTTTAAATCCGATGTAGAGTAATTAGGAGTGTGATATAGCAAAATTGCTTTATATGTTCTTAACCTATTTCCAAGTTGCACAGTAACCTCATAGCTTGAATATTTGCCAACATCTGCGTATTGGCTGCCAAGAGAGTTAAAGGTTTCTTTAATAGAAATATTTTTGGGAACCACTGCAGATGTATAATGCCCAACTTGCCACTGAGTTCTATACCCAACATACGCTTCAGTGTTCCCTTTAAATGTGATATTACTACGAGTGATCTGGATTATGTCACCGTTTGGGTATGTGGTCATATCATACAGATTTTTATCTAGTATTTCTGAGATAGGTCCTGTATGAATATTACGTACTTCAAAATTAATATCGTTTTTAGGCTCGTATCTTGCGAGTCTTCCTTCTGCGTCATCCTTATTTGCTGCAGCATTATAAAGAGAAAGCTTAAAGTAAGCACTTCTTATTAGTTGTTCTTCTTTACCATTTTCAGGTGAAGACTTCTCAACCGCGGCAACGCTGCTTTGGTTTGGTAATACAGCGGCAATGGATATTGCCAGGGATACTAAGCTTGCAAAAACGTATAACCGATATTTCATGTTGCCCCCATTGGTTTTGTTAGATTACTAATTGTTTCAATGCTGTGCGTTGAATAGTTTTGGCTAAGCTAAAACTATCTGATGCTTAGTGGCCATCTTTCTCTTTTAGCTTCTTTAGTTCTTCATCAATGATTCTCTTTAAGTTTTCTTCGCTCAATGCGCCGGGATAGTGATAGGTGCATTTGATGGCCCTTTTGAGGGGCCAACAGCCTCAATGGGATACTTAGATGGTACTGGCGATGTCAATAGGATGTTTACTTTCATTTTTGACTTAAGATTTTCAATTTCAGATTTGTATCTCTCCATTTTTTCATGGCTCTCTAAATCTAACCTTATCCGTTCTTTTGCCTCGTCTTCCCCAAAATTTGCAAAATTAGATAAGTACTCAAGATACGTTTGGTCCACTCGTTTCTGCTCTATGTTGATTTTCTCAGGAATCAGTTTTGTTTTAAGAACAATGACTGAAATGCTCCTGGATTTCGCTTCTTCTTCAAGAATTGCTTTAGTTATTAGATTGTCTAGTGCGTTTTTACGTATGAAATATATTTTCTCTTGTAAATCGCTGATTTGTGATGCAATCAATTTATCAACTTCTTCCAAAGTAATAATGCGAGTGTTATTTACGACTGCAGCTAGTGGCTTTTCGCTTTTAAGCGGTTGCTTGTCAATGCTTTGCGCTCCAACGTAAGTGTTGAAGGAAATTATTATGGCAGAGATTAAAGATAAGAGTGACAGTTTGTAATGAGTCATTGTCTATTTTCCTTTAAAAGATGGTACGGCGAAGATGGTACGGCGAAGATGGTACGGCGAAGATGGTACGGCGAAGATGGTACGGCGAAGATG
>JACPWH010000096.1 GCA_016197185.1 Ignavibacteriota bacterium | reverse complement strand
GCATTCCGTTTGGGGCGCAGTTATGCTGCATTACAATTGTGGGACGAAGCAGGGGGCGAATTTGAACGCGGCTTGCAGTTTAACAATCGTGAACTTGGATGTTTGGTTGGTGCTGCAAATGTATGCCTTCGGAAGCAAGAATTCGAAGACGCCGAGAAATTCTTACTGCAGGCGGCGGAGATTGCTCCTGAACGTGAGGATATTCAAGGATTCTTAGTTCAAGTTCAGCAGCAGAAAGCTGTTGCAATGCCGGAAAATCCTAAGCCCAAATCAGATTTTTTTCAAAAAGTGACGCAGTCCGAAAATACGAAAAGCACCTCCTCACCTCAAAATAACAGTGAAAAACCACTTCTTTCTCTCAGTATGATTGTAAAAAATGAAGAGAAAAATTTGGCTGGATGTCTGGAAAGTGTAAAGAACATTGTTGATGAAATTATTATTCTGGATACCGGTTCTACCGACTCTACAATGGATATTGCCCGCTCCTTCGGTGCCTCTGTATATGAAAAGGAATGGACAGGAGATTTTGCCGAAGCTCGTAATGAATCGCTCAAATATTGTACAGGAAAATGGATACTCTACCTTGATGCAGACGAACGTCTGCATTCGGCAGCAAGAACACATCTGCATCAGATGCTTGAGGCATTACCCGAAGAAATAGGTGCTGTTGTGTGTTCAATCATCAGCCCGCATCGTCAAATATCGGGAGAAAGTGAAGTTCATAGAGGTAGTTATCCGCGTATTTTCAAGAACTACGGATACCCAAATATGTATTTTCAGGGAAGAGTGCATGAGCAGATAACACCGTCAATTCTTATGCTCGGCGGGCAGCTGATAATGAGTGAAGTGGAGATTCTCCACTTAGGCTATGACCAAAATCGAGAAGTAATGGAGCAAAAAGTAAAGCGTAATTATGAGTTATTAATCGAGCATGTAAAGGAAGAACCCGAAAACAGTTATGCATGGTTTCAATTGGGGCAGACATTAGGTAGAATGAATCTTGTGGAGCAATCCGAACAAGCATTGAAACTGGCGATTGAATTCGGAACTCTCTCAACTACAATCGGTGCAAGTGCGTCAGCAGCGTTAGCACAAATCGCCGGGAACGGTAAACGATACCATGAAGCATTGATGTGGGCGGATGATTCGCTGGAAAAAGCACCGAAACAGGCGTATGCGCTTCATCTTCGCGCTTATGCCTTATTGTATTTGGAGCGTGCAGAAGAAGCCGAGGAAGCATTTTTGGAAGTGAAGCGGAGAATCGCTGCGCAGCATGGTGTACCGCACACAGGATTTGAGGTGGAAATCCCTGAGGAAACTATTGAGCATGGGCTTGCCGAAGCGAGAAAGATTTTGGGAAAGAAATAGATTTATATTTTATGAGGAAAAACAATCATGAACGAAAGAACAATCACGACCAAATACACAAACGGAGATGTAACAGTTGTATGGCAGCCGCATAAATGTATCCATTCTGCAATCTGCGCCCGTGGTTTACCTACAGTATTCCGTCCGGCTGAAAGACCATGGGTGGTAATAGATGGGGCATCTACAGAAGCAATAGTTGAACAAGTGAAGAAATGCCCGTCCGGTGCTTTATCCTATTTTATGAATGATGCACTTGCATCTGTGCAAAGTGCGGAAGAAGAAAACGATTGATATGTTTAGTGTGAAAAAATATGCGAAAAGTAATATTAAACCTTGCAGTCAGTTTAGATGGTTTTATAGAAGGACCAAACGGTGAATATGATTGGTGCTTCACAGACCAAGACTATAACATGACCGAATTTTTCAAAAGGACGGACGCGATCTTCTTCGGTCGAAAGAGCTATGAACTTCTTATGAGAACAGAAGACAATCCTTATCCAGAAATGGCAAAATATGTATTTTCCAGAACACTGCACGATTTGGATGGAGCTACTCTAATCAGTAATAATATAAAGGAATCAGTTAAGGAAATCAAAAGCCAAAACGGTAAGGACATATGGCTGTTTGGAGGTGCCAAACTCGTGACAGATTTTATGAATTTTGGTCTTGTGGATGAACTTATGTTGTCCATACATCCGATACTCCTTGGTAGTGGAACGCCACTTTTTACCAATATAAACAATAGAATTCCGCTCGTTCTCACAAATTCTCAAACGTTTTCAACCGGACTTGTCCAATTACTTTATAAACTTTCACAATGAAAGTTTGATGGTGGATTTTCTCTTCATAAACACAAATTATGCATATACTTGTTGCTTTGCTTAGTTATTTGATTGGTACGATACCAAGCGCGTATTTGTTGGTAAAATTTCGAACAGGTAAGGATATACGAGCCGAAGGCAGTGGCAATGTCGGAATGCTAAACTGTTACGAAACAACAGGAAGTAAGGGATTGGGAGTATTGGTATTGCTTGTCGATGTTGCAAAAGGGTACGGAGCAGTTATGCTTGCACGGGTGATGATGGACAATGAATTTTTCAGTGCTGCCCTTGCCGGGATATTGGTGGTTCTCGGTCATAATTTTAATATTTTCCTAAAGGGAAAAGGTGGGCGTGGGCTGGCAACAGCTGCAGGGGTCTCTCTTGCAATCAACCCTATTACGTTGATATTCTGGTGCTTGATGTGGCTGACAGGATACTTTACAATCCGCCGTAATGTTCATGTAGGGAATATATCGGGAACACTTGGTGCGGCGGTTCTCGTAGCAACTGCACCAACAATGATTGTACGGTGGTTTATGCAGTTGCCCTGCGACCCGCTTTCACAACATACAATGTTTGTAATGCTTATGTGTTTACAGATATTTGTACGGCATTTGGACCCAATGCGCGAGCTTTTGAATAAATGGAGTGATGAGCCGGATGAGTGAGGGGGGAAGTGATTTATTGTATCACTGTCACCAACGACACATAATTATCTGCTCCATTAGACACTCTAAATAAATACATACCACTAGAAAGATTGGAGGAAATTAAATCCACTGTACCGTGTCCGGTAGTCCAGTCTATTTGTGCTACGGAGGTTAAATCACGTACTTCTATACCTTGCATTGAGTATAATCCAACGTGAAATGATGAACGAAGCCCGGGGTCTGCAAAAAGCTGTACGCTAGAGCGTTTGGTAACAGGATTTGGTACAACAGAAAATATCCATGTGTGGGCGTATATATCTCCCTCTATTTCATTTGTTTCCTTAATATCTGTTGCATCGCCTGTATACACAAAAACACCTTCACCAAGTGTTCCTACCCATACACGGTCTTTACTGTCAACTGCAAGTCCATACAGTATAAATGTCTTTACACCTTGATTGGCATTTTTTCCGTCCGGTAATTGTAATCTTTTCCATTTCTTTATGGTAATATCATATTTTAGAAGATAATCAGGAGCTACTGTCATCCAAATATTTCTTTTACTATCTTCTGTAACCGACTGAGCAAAAATTGTATTGACTGCATCTTGAGGTCGAACATTTGGTATATCTTTTCGGTCAAATACATTCCAGATTGAATCTTTAGGGCTAAAGGTAAGTATATAGTCTGTTTGAGCATTTAACCAAATTTTTCCATCATGTGCAATATGGATTCTACCTTGATATATGAAGGTGACAATCTTATTATCAATTTTAAGTGTGTCCCAACCGGTTCGTATATTTGTTTTAGGGTCGAAACGAACTAAATGAGTATATGACGAATACCAGAGGCAGCCATCCTTAGCAACTTCCAAGCAAGCACTGCCTCCCTCACCAATTGGCCAATAATTATAAAATTCTTCCTTTGTGAATATTGGATGCTTTGTCCATATTCCATCTTTAAAATGAGCTAAATCAGTTGCATTAGAAAATCCTGAAAGCCATAAACCATCACTACTGTCAATTGCTATACATTTAACACTATTATAGGAAAGATCAACAGGTGGTTGAGTACTGTCGATAGCCCATGCCCTGCCATTAAAGGATTGAGTAACCTTCTTAAGTTTAGTATCATAATACATAACTCCTTCTGTACAAGCAATCCAAATATTATCCTTAGAATCTTTGAGGATATTTGTAATAGAAAAAAAACTATGTAATGAATCCGGCAAACATTTTTCCCAAAGACCGTTTGATAATTTAAAAAGTCCCATACCGGAGGCATAGAAAGTATCCCCATTTTTTAACACAACTATAGACCTCGCAAATCCTATTACTAAATTACTATCATTCGGATCTTTAGCTTTATCATAGTGAAGCCATTGGGTAAAGCAGGAGGAGGATATAGTAAAGAACGTGAAAACGAAAATTATATATGATTTCATAAGATTCAAATACAAAATGATACGTAAAAACAGAAACGGGTAGCAGTTTTAGTTAAATACTCACTACCCGTTTTGTAAAATATAGTGTAGAAACTGTTGGTCAGTTAATACAAGCCAATTTAAAACAATGGTTTCTTTAAATTATGGACAGACTTCACTGCAACCAAAATTTATAAGCTCACCAAACTTATACTCACCCTCAATATTATAAACACCCGAACATGCCGGTCCATTAACTTCAAGTCCAGTTAAAGTTTCTCGTAGTACTGGAGAGGATCCCGAGAAATCCCAGCACAAAGTCCAAAATTGTTGACAGTAGCCTGCAGTCAGATCATCACAGGGGTCACGTCGAGCACCTGAGGGAAAGTTTATTATACCAGAATAGCAGCTCCTGTGAATAATACGATAAATGGCAGAAGACTGTTGAGGACAAGGAGGAATAGGACTCGTAATAGGATGCCCCGCTCCACCATCTGCAGTAGTCCACGGATGATAGTTCTTAATTATCTCTAATGCCATGTCTCCCATTGTAGCACTAAAATCAGTTGTTAATGCTGCACCACAAGGACCTGTAGATGATACTGCCCCAATATATATTTCTATTTCACCACCATTCCATGGAGTTGTTCGCCAACACCATTCAAACGTTATAAAACAAGAACTACCCGCAGGATAATTAATCGGTCCAGCTGTATATGTCCCAAGCCATCCAATCATCGGATAATCTGTAGGTGAAGGAGGTGGACATCCCGCACGGGCAACTGTTAAACTGAGCATCAACGAAGCAACAACCGTCACTCCAAAAATAAGTAATTTCTTCATGTGTTCTCCAAAAATAAAAAAGGGGATAATTATTTTTGCACATCTTCCGCTTGAGCCACTTTAGGCAAAGCACGGTGATTGACGGCTCAATGCCAATCGTTGGTGGTTTGGTTGTAGTGCGAAAAAAGTACGCTGCGAAAATACGGTTTCTGTTACTCCTCCGCAATACCCAAAATCATAGTCAAAATCATAGTCAGAATCATAACTAAAAGTGAAAACTATGTTGTAGTTCCGTTCCTTACAACAGCAGGAATCTTTCCACGCCATATTGTGTTCTGCCATTGAAATTTCAATGTTTCCTTATGATTACTTTCCATAATCTTCAATCTAGCTTCCGAACAAGGAATTCCTATCCTTTTTTCGAAAGCTCTTTGGAATGTTCTCAAACTCCCAAATCCACATTTCGACCGGATAAAAGCAAAATGATCACCACTTCCGATATGGTGAATTACTTTCTCTAAGCGAACAGATTCGATAAGTTCTCTTGGCGGAAGACCAAAATGTGCATGAGAAATTTCCCACAAATAGGCATTTGATATTTTTAGACTACTTTGCAAATGGTTCACATCAAATTGCTGATCATGGCATTCAGCTTCAATAAGCGAAAAAATAGCTTGTTTCATCGGTGCCCTTATTATTAGTGATAAGGTTTGTAAAAGTAAATAGTGTTTTGGCTAAATTTCACAGAATATAGGTCGCGTTCAATGAAATTCACAAATCATTTGGTAACGCGGTACAAAATTACAGTTTAAAATTCATTAAAAAATGGAGAATCTTCGAAAAAAGTCAACTCGTCATTCTGCTAAAAAAGATAAAATTGAATGCAAATAATACGGCAATTTTTTTGTTTAAGTATTTATCATGTATAATAGTAAAGTTGGAATTTGAATGTCTTGAAATATACCTAAAAATGTCCTTTCCGTCAGATTTATATTTTAAAAAAATATTACAGGGGATTATTAAAAATGAGTGCACGTAAGTGTATTTATTGTATAAACATAGCGGAAAATACTCAGTCTTTGTAAATAAAAAAACCTTGACAGACTATTAAAATCTGTCAAGGTCAAATTTTCTGCGATATTATCAATACTATCGAACTAATGAATCCACCACATCCCACTTAATCTCCTTGGAATCGGTACGCAAGTACATCTCACGCTCCTGAATAGTAACTTTAGTGTATTCTTTAAGATATGGTTCGGCTTCTTCGGTGTTCAACCAAAGTTGCGCCAGTACATCCGGTTTGAGTTTGCCTATTGTATAGCTGTAGTCCCATTTCCTGTGTCCCGGGTGATAATCGGTATATTGATTTGCTCCGTGTAGTACCCGTATCGGAAGGTGAGCGATATAACTATCATTTTTCCCAAGAACATCAATATACGGTCTTTCGAGGAAATAGGGCATCACACCTGCGAGTACCACTGCCACACTTGCTTTTGGTTTTGTAATGGCAGCCATTAAATGAGCAAATTTCACATTATCTTCATTTGTGGGTGTACTGATTGTTGGCGCAAGGAGAAGGAATTCCCCGATTGTTTTTACACCATAAATCATGTTTATAGAGAAAAATAAGCAAAGTACCACTGCCACATAAGATAACTTATGCTGTATGCTACTTGAGCAGTAATAAGTGCAAATAGGAAGAAATACTCCTTTCTTGGCTTTAGAAAGATATAGACAATCGGTGCAAGTATGATAATAATTCCTGTTTTTACAAAAAAGTTGGCTGCTACGAATATACCCTTACTCAGGCGAGTGATTAAAGGAATTGCTGCCATTTTCAAATAATACGTATTCGGCAGAGGGTCGCCATAATACCAATATCTGAATGCAGTTTGAATGCCGACAGAACTAATCGCAAGTAGGGATGTAAACAGAATTATTTGCCATACTATTTTGCGTTTAGACCAAGAGGTTCCATCTGTATTAGAGGTAAATACAGCAATTGCAAGAAATGCTCCAAAAGCAATCAAAGGAACTACCATATCCATTCTAATGAAAACAGAAATAGTCAACAGCAGAAATACCCATACAATTGGAGAACTGAGCGGCGAAGCAGGATTACGGAGGTATCGAATTCCAAGAAGTGCCGAATAGCAAATTATAGGCGTAAGAATCGCAACCTCCATTCCTTGCAAGGAAAAAGTAATGAGGGGAAGGTAAAATGCGGTCAGGAATGTTGCACAAATTTGAGCAAGTAGAATGAGATGTGATGATTCTTCCGATTCAGTTTTCTTTACTTCGATTTCCTTTACTATAAGCCACGTCAACCGTAATGTGAAAACACCGAATACAATACATAACAGTTGAATGACAAGAGAGTTTTTTGAGAGAGGTAAACCGAATAAGTGAAAGAAGGACATTAAAATCGTCCAAAGAGGATTGGTATAGCCTTCAATTGGTGTTTCGCCTGGATTCCATACAAGTCCATGTCCTAATGCAAAATTCTTTGCATATCGCATAGAAATCATCGCATCATCCAAAAGCACAAAAAAGCGTTCACCGTCAATTACAAAACTTGTTTTCCAGATATAAATAAGTGCATAGATACAATAACCGACTGTGAGATAATTTACTATCTTACGAGAGTTCCGGTGTTCCATAAGTACGGTATCTAAAATTCACTAAAAATAAACATTATCGTCCTGTGCTGCCAATCGGCGACGGAAGAAGCGGAGGCTTTGCCTGAGATTTTTGTTTTTTCTGGACTTCAATAGTAGAAACCAATAAACTCGGCGAGCTTGCCGACACAGGTACGCCGCCCGATTCAGCACCGCATACTCCGTTGAATATACCAAGATCATCCGCTGCCGCTATAATATTATTAAAAGTGGTAAGCGGAGTTCCGATTAAATCAACACCCCGTACAAGTTCATCTGGGCGATCATCAGCGTAAATTTTGTACACTACAAGAGGTTGAACATTGAAAGCGTTTGGAATGGTACGGTTGGTAAATGTAAATCCTCCCGAAATTTCCACAAAATAAAGCCCGTATTCTTTTCCTTGTTTTTTACACTCAGCCCGGAGCATTGATTTGAGTGAATCGAACGGTATTTGTTTCTTAGCTTGAACCAAAAGATTTGATTGTCTCGAAACGGATTTATAACCTGCTTGCTTACGCC
>JACPWH010000056.1 GCA_016197185.1 Ignavibacteriota bacterium | reverse complement strand
ACGTTCGAATCGTCTCGGGGGGAGCAATTGCAGGTAATTCGGGAGAGTAATATATAGAGCCAAAGTGTTTTTCGAGGAGTTCCATTGCGTCCGGAGTTGATACATTCCCCGCAACAATAAAGAAGCATTCCTGATTTTGCAGATGCTTATACCAGTTCATGCAATCTTCGCGGGTAATCTTAGTGTATGATTCCAAAGAACCATGCCGGCGATGAGAGTATGGGTGTCCGGAAAATATTTCGCCATAGAAAGCTGTTGCACTAAGATAATTTGGATCTGCGGCAAGCTGCTGCACTTGAGCAATAGATTGTTTTCGCAAGCGGTCGATTTCATCAGCATCAAAAACCGGATTCCGAAAACAATCTGCCAAAATTGCAGTAGCAGTATCCATATATTCTGCAAGGCAATTTATACTTGTTTCGGCAGCATCCCAACCTGCTGAGGACGAAATGGACGCACCAAGCGAATCAATTTCATCTGCAATTTGTGATGCTGATCGTGTAGATGTGCCGCGAGTAAACATTCGTGCCGTAAACCGAGCCAAGCCGTCAATCGGCTCGAATGTAGAGCCACATTTTACAGTAAGGGCAATACTTACAAGCGGCTGCGTTGAATCTTCCACCACATACACTTTTATTCCGTTAATAAGGAATTGTTCGGTAAAACGTGGAAATATGAATACAGGAAAGTCATGAGAAATCGGAGAGATTGAACGGTCAAGTTGGGTCATGTTATTTTGTTAATTATCGAATTAAAACTGATCAGTATATCAGGGGATACTTACTGCTTATATTCCCTGAGTGTAATACATAAAATCTTTCAACACAGTTCGCAGAAATGTTTCGGGATCGGTTGTAGCGTTCACTCCAAGTATTTGTTCTACTTTGTTTGAAAGGGCTAACATCATTTCATAATTTTTATCACGGACGCTTGTACGCAAAATATCTTTGATAAGTTGAGCATCTCGATCAGTTAAATTTGCAGCTTCGGGATATTGAGGAGTGTATGTATCTTGTACCTCGGCAACAGTTGCTTCGCTCAGTGTAACTCTCGGCTTGATTTTAATAACTGCAGTCCCCGCAGCAATATCACCCAAACGTTGCCCTTTGCCATTAATGAGAATTACCACCATTGCAACTGCACCGTAGCAGAACAGTCCTCCTTCGATAATCCGGAGCAACCACCGCAACAGATAATTCCCGAATGTCGGCTGCGCACCATCAAGCCGTACAACTTTAATTTTCATTAATTTTTTGCCGAAACTCTGCCCACCCAATGCAATTTCGCACAGTAGATCATAAAAAAAGGCAGGGAGAAGGAGAATATAAATGAGCGCATCTTGGAATGGAACAACATCCGTGTAACTAAACAGCAAAATAAATGTTGCAAAAATATATGCCCCTAAAATAAAATAATCTATGATAGAAGCGACTATTCTCTCGCCTAAGTTTGCTACTTCATAATCTATTGCAACGTTTTGTGTTGTATCGATACGTACATATTCCATAAATTCTCTCTATTTTTGCCATTATAGTAGTATTATTTTTTGAACAAACCCATATTATTATGCGTGAAGCCGCTTTTGTAAAGCAAAACAAGGAAAAATGGGCGTTGTTCGAATCACTCCTTACACAAAAAGGCGGTACTAATCCCGACCACCTTGCAGACCTGTTTGTACAAATAACCGACGACCTCTCTTTTGCTCGTACATTCTATCCCGACAGCAAAACTACGAAATATCTGAATACTATCGCCGCAGCTACTCATCAGCAAATATACCGTAATAAAAAAGAGAAACGTTCACGCATATTTTCCTTCTGGCAATATGAACTCCCTCTTCTATTTCGGCAGTCACATCGGCTTTTGTTATTATCACTCAGCATTTTTCTTTTGTCTGCTGCAATCGGTGCGATTTCGGCAGCTAATGATGAAACGTTTGTACGGCTTATTTTGGGTGACAGGTATGTAAATATGACTATCGAAAACATTAAAAACGGTGATCCTCTTGCAGTGTATAAACAGCAAAATGAACTTGGAATGTTCTTTCATATCACTTTTAATAATGTAAAGGTTTCATTTACTGAGTTTGTAGGCGGTTTCCTGTTTTCGTTCGGAACAGTTGCTCTGCTTTTTTATAATGGGGTTATGCTTGGCTCCTTCCAATATTTTTTTATTCAGGAGGGTCTGTTCTGGCAATCATTTTTGGTAATATGGATTCACGGAACGATTGAAATTTCAGCAGTAGTGATAGCTGGGTGTGCAGGACTAACCGTTGGCAATGCAATATTATTTCCCGGAACATATTCACGTTCTCAAAGTTTTACACAAGATAGAGAATGAGACCATCAGAACAGTTTGACTTTCGTCGTTCACGAGATTTTGGTGAGTCTTTTTCGGGGCTCTTCGAATTTCTGCGTATCAGCTTCAAAAACCTATACAAACCGCTCCTTTTTTTAGCAGGACCTTTAGTACTTATACTTGGAATTATATATGCCTTTTTAGTCGAAGATTTTACCGCTACTTTTCAAACCTTAGTCTCAGGCAATATGGATTACTTGGATAACATTCAATCTATTGGACTTAAGGGTATAGTCTTTATTACAGGATATTGTGTTACCGGAGCTATTATTCTAGGTATTATATGCGAATATATTCGCCTGTACTTGGAAGCACCGGAAGAAACAGAACAAGTTACCGTATTAATTCTGTGGGAAAAAATAAAAGAAAATTTCTGGAGGCATATAGGTAATTTCCTCGTTCTTAATTTTAGTGTTTTTTTGGTTATAGTTCCATTCGTTCTTCTGTTTGGGTTAGTAATGATTATGCAATTGGATGCCCTGATAAATATCTTGGTTTTACTCCTCTTATTTTCGGCATTTATCTACGCATGTATTTACACATTTTCAGCACTTTCCCTCTTTCCAATAATGCGTACTGTCGAAGACATCGCTGTAATCGACGGAGTCAAACGCTGTTTCTATCTTATCAAAAATTGCCTTTGGGCTACATTTGGTTTTTATATCATTATCGGTATTATACAAGCAATTATTGGTTTTACTTTCGAGATTCCTCATTTAGTTCTGGAGGTGCTTGCTGAAATGTCTGTTATTCCTCAAAACAGCGACACTGTCAATGGCTTCGGAGAATATGGAATAGGGTTTAAAATTGCATTTATCGGCACTCAAGTTATTTCTTTTGCAAGCGGTTTATTATTTAATTCTTTGTCTATAACTGCATATTCAATGCAATACTTTAATCTGGTTGAACAGAAGGAAGGTATAGGTATGATGGAGAAACTTGAACATCTTGGATTACCTGAAACCCCTGCCCAAGAGCAAGATGAAGTAGAGGAATATTAAAAAGCTGTGTAAATCCCTCGTACATCTCGATAGAGTCATCTAAATCTTATTATTTTCAATATATCCCGAAAGGAAACCAGGCAATGGCAACTACACAACCGTTTGAATTTCGTCGCTCACGTGACTTTGGCGAATCATTCTCCGCGCTTTTCGAATTCCTACGCCAGAATTGGAAAAATCTTTCAAAGTCCCTTGTATTAATTGCCGGTCCGCTGATTCTTATTTTAGGAGTCGGAGGTGGTTTTTTACTTTCAGAGATTATTAGTGGCTTCAAGAATACTTCATTTGGTCTGCCTGATTTTTCTGAGAACATCGCAATCATTTCTCTTGAGGGTTTCGTACTGGCAGTTGCATACTTCCTAACCGGAGCTACTGTCCTTGCCATTACGAACGAGTATATTAAACTTTCGTTAGACGGGTATATAGAGGAATTTGATGTTTCCTACTTATGGGCAAAGATTACTTCCCGCTTTTGGAGGCATATTTCAAATTTTGTCGTCATTAATGCAGTAGGATTCATATTAGTCCTCCCTTTTATGTCATTAATGGGAATATTAGTAGGATTCAAAGTGCTGGGTACAGTAGAAGTAATAATTATCTTCTATCTTTTATTCATTTTTGTTGGTGTCCCCATTTTGGTTTATTTCGGAACATCTATTTCATTGTTTCCAATGATGAGGGTGTGCGAGGACATTGGAATAATGGCAGGAATAAAACGCTGTTTTTTCCTCATCAAAAATCATTTTTGGGTAACGTTCGGTTATTACTTTGTTGTGGGGATGATTCAAGGTGTAGTTGGAATCATCTTCATGATTCCCTTCTATATTATGTATTTTATTGCTCTTCTTACCATAATACCACAGGCAGGACATTCGGCAGACGGCTCTCCGCTTCTTAACTTTGGAATGGGTTTTCAAATCGCTTTTACAGTAGCAAGTGTTATTGCTATAGGCGGAAGTTTGTTACTTAATTCTATGACAATTACTTCTCATGCACTCCAGTATTTTAATCTTGTAGAGCGGAAAGAGGGTCTTGGGATGATGGCAAAATTAGACTTGCTCGGAACTCCTGAGAATCCTTCGCCTGAATTAGATGAAAATGAGGGTTATTAATTGGGAAAGAAGGTATAATAGTGTAAGTTTGGACATACACTACTGTTAATATTTGGTAAGTTTTTGAACTCTTCGACTCTACTCAGAGTACTGTAACTTATTGAAGAAAATCTCAGCCAGTTTTTTCGGTTGATAAAGAAAATCCCCTCTTCCAAAAAGAACTGTTAAGTTCTAAGGTATATACTACCCCCTTGTGTTAACCTTAGTACCCTGTGTGTTAGAAGATGAACCACAAAGGGCATAAGAAATCAGCAATCTTACATCTTATAATGAGTGTTATAATATCTCAATAACAGAGCTTAACAGCCCTGCTTGGCAAAATGGGATTTTTAGTCCGGCTGAAAACTACAAGAATTGTCAGAGAATCACAAAAATATCTTGGTTAACAAATTGAATTTTTGTCGAAGGGTTCAAGTATCCGCTAAATTTCGATTCAATACTTTTTTAGCTCCAACATTACAACCCGTTACTCACAAGTTCTTTCTCGATTTCAGGCAACCAAAGTGCATAACCTAAGGCATTCAGATGCAATCCATCGACAGTAAATTTAGATTTAAGAACAGTATTTTCACTGATAATCGGGTTAATATCAATATATCTGATATTCTCTCGAAGCGCAAAATGACGAAGTTCGTTATTGAGAATCGTAACTTCCTTATTCTTTTCACTATATGATCCTCTTTCGGAGCCTACGTATAATGTCGCTTGAATAATAACAGTAATATTTTGGCTTCGTAACCCCTCCACTATTTTGCAATAATTCTTAACTATTGTTTCAACAGGAATATTAGCATATAAATCGTTAATTCCGCCCATCACGAAACAAAGTTTGGGATGGAGGTTATATACCTCATCCAATCGCTTGAGAAACCCTTCGGTAACATCACCCCGTATGCCACGATTGATTACACCCTCGCGTGCAAGAGCTTCATTCCCATTTATGCCGAATATATGAGAATCTCCGAACATAACTACATCAGCATGGGTTGTCTTATACAAAGCAAAAAATCCCTTCTGATACTCAAAATTTATATTTTGCAAATAGATTGGTTCATTGCTTCGGAGTGGAGAGCTTGAAAAACGATACATAACCCACCAGCCTGTCGCAAGAAGAATTAAAACACTCAGCAGACCAAACCCAACCTTCTTTTGTATCATAAACTTTAATTATATACATTCCATGTAATTTTACAATAGAAGCACTTGCCATGCATCATTTACAGCACCGTTTTCGAGGAATGCTTTTGCAATCCGGTGGCGAGTATTACGGTCGAGTTGAATGTTCTGCGAAAGAGCTGCCAATAATGCTCCCATTGGGTTATGTGCATTCAGTTCCATTTCAATTGAATCTGCCTTATGAAGATTCTCGAGATTTAGAAAACTTACATCCTTTACAGGCAATTCCTTCACTCCGGCTAACTTTGCAAGATTATTACCCGATAGGATTTCACTTGTCCGTACTTCTTCAGGCAAGTGGTCGAATCCTATTCCGTTCCATCGCGGTTTCATAAGTTCAAATACGGCATCGCCGTATGCCCGGGTGTACCAATTATATCCCATTCTTGCCACCAAATCCAAACGTTGGGGATGTAATTTCCCGTCAACCATAGCTGATTCAGCATAATGGAACCGTACAGCTTCAAGCAACATCAAATTTCCATTCCCTCCAATATCCCGACCAAGCGGAATATTTTCTAAAAATTTACATTCTAACGCAAAGGGAGATTCCGCCACCATCGGAGGACGAACAATATCGCTTGTACGCTTGGTAAGACCCGACTTCACAAATTCATCGACACCTCGTTCATATTCGCACGAAGCAAGGTTGATTTGCTCCACCATCGAATATTGAACTGCATTTACAGTACATTCACCTGTTTCGATAATATTCAAATATGTGTCTTTAGCCTTACCGGTCAGGGCACCAAAAGCAGGACCTATCGCAATAATCGGAGGTTTCGATCCGTATGCATTAAAGAAACTAAACGGGGAAAGATTCACATTCCCACTGGAATCCATTGTAGAAACAAGTGCAATCGGACGGGGTGCAACTCCTGAAAGTAAAATAGAATGTCTCTCACCGTGAGGAATATCTAAAGGATTGATTGATATCATGATGTATAATAAGTTTATTTGTTGTTAGGGATAGAATTTAACTTTTGCAATAACATCTGCATTTTATCTGGGTTTTGTAAAGATAACCAGTTTTTACTTATAGGACAAGTATTAGAATACTTAACTCAAATTTCCAGATGATATCTTTTCTCTAATCGAGAGAATCTCATTCCCTGTAAGAAATTCAAACAGTTAAAAAGATACCTGTGCGAAAATGACATAGCTCCTGTAAGTGCGACCTGTTTGTAAAATTAACCCAAGAGAAAACTCTTACAGGTTCGGTCAGGTGCGACCTGTTTATACGGCAATTCAGATTGCTCCTGACTGAACTTTGCTCATTCCAACATGCTGCTCATCAGGATAATTCTCGTATCAAAATTTCACACTAAAACCAATAGTCGGCAATATTGGCAGCATAGACGTTTGTCGAGTTTCAATTTCGAGTGTTTCACGGTTGATATTATAATTTTCCGACAGGATATTTTTCCTGTTATATACATTGATAATATCAAGGTAAAAGCTCCATTTCCAACCAAACCATTCAGCATACGTAGTACCACGAATATCCAAACGATGATAATCAGGCAATCGGGCTTGATTCAGATTTTCATCGCCTCCTCTGTCAATTGCAAAAACAACTCCACGCCAATCTTCATCAATTTTAGCCACATTCATACCGGTAACTGTATCTTTCTCTTGAATAATGCGGGGCTTTACACCGACAGGTTTAGTCCACGGGAATCCTGAACCGTAGCTCCATGTAAAGTTAACATCCAACCACGAATTTGCCTTCCATCCTCCGGTTATACTCAAGTTATGCCTGCGGTCAAAATTAAAGGGAATTGTGAACCCGTCTCTATAGCGATTTGCAAACCCATACGAATATGAAAGCCAGCCATAGAACGGATTATCACCGGCAGTTTGCATTTTCTGCAAGAAAAACTCTACACCATACGCCTTGCCTGTTGCATTATTAATCGGTGTTGTCGTTAGTGAATCTCCTTCGTAAGCAATCGGAGCAGTCCAGCCTTCGCGTTTCGTAACATCATTACCCTCAATGCGTTCAGTTCTGTAATTCGTCCCTTTCAGTTTTTCCTGAAGAATCAGATCATCAAAATCCTTATAATACCCTTCCACTCGAATCTGCCATTCGGGGGTGAGCATACGCTCAATACCCAGAATATAATGCATTGCTTTTTCAGCTTTGAGTGTTTGAACAGCCGATGTGGTTAAATCAAGAAAAACTTGACGATCAAAAAGTTTTTCATAGCCCGGAGATTGATAATATATTCCACATGCACCCCGTAGTGTTGTGGTAGGGTCAAGGGCATACGATGCTGAGAGTCGCGGTGAAATATAAGAACGATCTATTATCTCAAAACGATCGAACCGAAGCCCCGGTTGAATGGTGAAGTCTTTTGTAATTTTAATATTATCTTGAGCATAGATATTCATCCGCAGATAATCAATTGATGTTCCGAATGATTCGGGTAGAGCAGCTATTCGCGGATTAGATGCTCGAAGTGCTTTTAGTCGCGGGTCAAAAATTATCTCGAAATCCACACCTGTAGTAATAAAATCTATAGCACAGCCTATCTCAATAAGATGCTCGGTTGTGGCATTCCAACTGATGTCAGATTTGATTGAGGTTTTCTTAAAATTGAAACTTGTACTGCCCTCCACACTATAGAGACGTGGAACTTCCAATCCCAATTTTCGCAATGAATCCTGAATTCTCTCCAAACTTTCACGAGTGACAGTATCACCAAAAAGTGAATTACTCCCTCCTTCGCCGCCAAAGTTATTTGCTCCTGTATTCTGATAATAGGAAAGAGTAGTGGTGGTAATCAACTTTGTAGATGGCGACCACACCCAGGTTAATCCTGCAACATCATTAAATGATTTATCAAAGATACTAATACTGTCAGCTTGCGTGCGCGTAGCACCGCTTGTCAACTCGGTATTATCACGGCTCGAAATCCCATTAAGGTAAAACGTATGATTATCGAAAGGAGAAAATGCTATTTTGGCTTGAACATCTCGAAAATTCGGAAGAGCAATATCACCGTCAACTGCTCCCGATGCCTTAGCAATCGGACCTGCAATCAAATCATAATAGGTACGCCTGGTGGATATAATCCATGAAGTTTCCCAAAAGGGTAATGCACCTTCCAGAACAAGATTTGCATTTGTCAAGCTGATATTTGCCATTCCTGTGAATACTTTTTCTTTAGTTCCAATACGGTTCGTAATATCAAGCACAGCCGAAAGACGGTCAGAATATTTTGCAGGGAAACCCCCTGTCATGAGAGTGATTCCACTTACTGTTTCGGGATTGAACATCGAAACAAATCCATACAGACGATATGGGTTAAACACCTCGATATTATCCATGATGATAAGATTTTGGTCAGGCCCGCTTCCGCGAATAATCAATTGGGAAGAAAAATCATTTGGGGCAACAACACCCGGTAGTGTTTGTAGTGACCGCAGTACATCCTCGGCAGCTCCCGCTTTGAATTTTGCATCACGCGGCTCAATTGTAAGAATACTTGTCCTTGTATCGGATTGCTCCTGCTTACGACGGCTTGCAGTTACTTCCACACCTTTCATCTCGACAGCAGTTTGCTTGAGCACAAATTTGAATTCATTCTTTGAAGAAGGGGAAACGGCAATTTCCTGTTTGGCAGGTTCATAACCGACAAGCCTTACTTCCAACAGGTGTTTTCCCTGTGGAACTCCTGTAAGGGAGAAAACTCCACCGGTTTTTGATTGTGTACCACGTTCAATCTGTTTAATTAGTACTGTAGCTCCTACAAGAGGTTTACCTGCTTGGTCGGCAATTGTTCCACGAAGATCGATGGTTTGGGCAAACGCGGAGAGTGAGACGAGAGTGAAAACTAAAACGATACTATAAAATGCTTTTGTCATTAGTGATTGAAGTTCAAATTAGCAGAAAATAAATTAGTATTTAAGTATGGACGGCAACTACGGTAGCTAAGTGTTTTGTTAATAAAATGCCTGAGAATATATAAAATTATCCTTATTCTTTGCTAACCAATAACTACTTTTGTAATTTGCAATTATTCTGCTGAGTTCTGTGCGATAACGCATATAAAATTCCCACAAGAAGCGATGCAAAACTTTCCACATAACACCATAGTTAATCAATTAATTGCGTCTGTTTCTCCTGAAGAAATAGACCGCAGAAATGACTATGCAACTCTCTTAAATTCACAATTGAAGCATAAAGAAGCATTTGCTGTTGCAAATGAAACCATTAAAAAATCTGAATTATTGGAATATACTAAGGGTATAGCTCAAGCACTCCTTATACAATGCACCAGTTTATTCATGGAATCCGATTATCAGTATGCTATCGAGAACTGTGATAGAGCCATTGAATTTTTCCTAAAGGCTAACGATAAAGAAGGAGAAGCATTAGCGTTCTATTACAGAGGCAATTGCTATTTTGGATTAAATGATTATGAACAATCACAAAAACAATACCGGTCAGCACTTTCAAAAGCTACCGAAATAAATGATAAATCTCTGATGAGTAGAGCATTGAATGGCATTGGAAGTACGTTTCACGAGCTTGGGGATTTTGCTTCGTCACTCGGATTCTTCCAAAAAAGTATAGTAATTAAAGAAGAATTGGAAGATAAAATTGGTGTCGCCGGATACAGTATCAATCTTGGTAATGTGTATGCTGCGAACGGTGACTATGCCAAGGCGTATGAATGTTATACTCGAAGTTTACAAATATTTGAAGAATCGGGAGATGATATATCATCGGGTGATTGTACGAATAATATCGGTTTGCTTTATTACCGACAAGGAAATTATTCGGAAGCCCTCCATTGTTTTTTAAAAGGCATTAAACTATGGAGAGTAATAAAAGACAATCGACGTGAGGCAATATCTCTTCATAATATTGCCAATATTTATGCTGAAACAGAAGAGTTCGATAAGACACTCGAATATTTTTTTCTTGCTCTTTCAATTGAAGAAAAAATCAGTGATAAGCATGGGGAAGCTGATACTCTTCAGGCAATCGGGAATACTTATTTCAAGCTGAAAGATTACACGTCAGCTTTAGATTTTACAAATCGAAGTTTAGAAATTTCTCGGCAAATCGCCAACAAGGACAGTGAGGCAAAAGCACTTACAAATATGGGAAGTATTTTGGCTGCAACAGGTGATTACGAATCAGCACTTTCATCGATACGGAATGGGCTTGAATTGCACAGAAAAATACACAATAAATCAGGTGAGGCAGAATGTTTACGGGATATAGGCAAGTTCTACATTCTCAAAGGAGACTATGAGTCTGCACTCTCTTTTCTCAATCATGCACTCCAATTGGCAGAGGAGATTCAATCAAAATCATTGTCTTGTCAGATTCACCAACAATTTACGGCAGCATATTCATTAGCAGAAAATTACCGATCGGCATTAGAACATTCTGAGCTTTCCTCATTACTCGAACGGCAAATATTCAGCAAAGAAAATTCAGAAAAGATTAATCAACTGCAAGCAATCCATGAGCTGGAAACAGCACGACATGAATCTGAGATTCACAGATTAAAAACGATTGAACTTGCCGAAGCAAACCGCCAGCTTATTGATCTCAACAGGCAAAAAAGCGATTTTCTTACAATCGCTTCGCACGACCTCAAAAATCCGCTTTCGAATGTTACGATGCTCTCTAAACTTTTACGCAAAGAAGCCGAACATCTTACTGCTGCGGAAGTCGCAGATTTCGCATCTGATATTCAGGTTATTACTGAAAGGATGTTCAGGTTGGTAAAGAAATTTTTAGATATAAACGCACTCGAAGCAGGAAAAATAACACCGGTTTTTACAGAAACAAATATAACTGCATTAATTCAAGAATTGATTCACTCATTTCGTCCGATTTCTAAAACTAAATCGATTCAGATTATTTTTGATGAAGGGAATGAACATATTAAAGCCATAGTGGACGAGACAATGCTTACAGAAGTAATAGACAATTTGGTTTCGAACGCTCTCAAATATTCCCCAAGGGAAAAAACAGTTGAAATACGGCTTGAGCAAATTCCCAAAGGATTTTTAGTTGCAGTCCAAGATGAAGGTCCCGGTATATCGGAAATAGATAAACAAAGGTTATTCAAGAGCTTTGCCCGACTTTCGGCATTACCTACTGCAGGTGAAGATTCAAGTGGTCTCGGGCTGTTCATAACAAAGAAAATGGTAGAACTTCTTGGCGGCAATATCTATTGTGAAAGTACAGAAGGCCATGGCGCAACCTTCATTGTGGAAATTGAAACAGAAAAATAGCACTTACTTTTAATCAGAAATTTACAATTATTTTTATAATATCAATTGGAGTACGGCAATGCTTAAAACTATACTTATTCTCTGCATAGTTGCAGTTTTTATCGGCTGCAATACGCAGAAATGTTAGCTCTCGGGAATCAAAAGGACAGTTTGATGGAAGTGATGGAAAATTCCACTTCAACTATTAATGAAGTTTATGATAAATTGCTCTTTCTTTCCGGTGAGAACGGTAAACCTGTGCGACGCGAAGGAGCAGACGAAGAAACAGCAAAATGGTTCGGCACATTGGATTCGGTTTCCAATGTTATCAATGCGAGTAAAAGCAGAATCGCCGACCTAGAAAATAAAATCTTGGCAATCGAAAAACAAAATCCCCAACTTGCAGCAAATACGAATGCAATAAAACTCAAACTTGCATCAATGAAGGAAAAATGCGTCAGCCAGGAGACTGATGTTCGTAAACTCTATGGAGACTTCTATGAGCTACGAGCGAAAGACAGTTTGTCAAATTCGCAATCTGAGCGTATCGCTAAAAAAGCTCCGACAGAAACAGTAACGGAAGCTCCCAAAACTCCCGAGCCTGCAGCAAAATTTGTGTATTATTCCGTCGGTACTGAAGACGAATTACTCAAACGCGGTATAGTACAACGTGTGGGCGGCGCAGACTTATGGGTGCTTGGTAAACACGGTCAGACTTTGGCTCCTGCAAAAGAAATTAACCCTAAAAAATTCAATTCGTTCAATGTTATTGAACAAACTGACATTATTTTTCTTAAAAAATGCAAACGTTTTGCAGTTGTCTCGGCACATAACCCGAAGTTTTTGCAGCCAAAATATGACGACGGAAAGAAGATTACTGCACTTCACATTACAGACAGTGAGAAATTCTGGTTGCCTGCCCAGTTTTTAATTATTGCAGTAGAAGAATAGCATTTGGTATTGTTAATTTGGTAATGTTTCGCTTTTTTGAAAAATATTATTAGTTAACCGGCAAGTATTTGTATGCTTCTTGACTCCGCTCAGTGTGACATAACTTATTTTTTACAATAAGATAACAGATTTATCATGCTGAACGGAGTTGAAGCATCAGACATCACCTAATCTTGGTAGAGTACGAAAGTTTCGTAGCATCGCCTCTTAACTCCTTCTAAGTTTATTTATTCTTAGCAATATCCTTAAAATCTTAGCAATATCCTTAAAAAAACTTGTATTACATTTTTCTATCGAAATACTTGTAAAACCCTATGAAACCCTCTTTTCTTTTAGCATACTGTCGGATGATACTTATCGGATATGCCTTTCTTTTTTCTCCCTTTAAACTTTTAGCACTGGATGGGACTATAAATTTGAAGAAAAGAAGATCACGAGAGTAGGTCATCAACGTATGTTCGGAAGCATTCACAAACTTTTCACCGATGCATCGGGTATCGTATGGATTGGCTCATCGAACGGGGTATTTCGTATAGAAAATGGTGTACCCGTTGAGGTAATGAAAGCAGAGCAATTGCCCCAGGGGTTTAAGTATTCTTTCTGCAACAGCAATCAAGCGGTTTGGATTGGCACACCAGACGGACTTTATAAATATACTTCTGGTGCACCAGTTCGCGAAAACGGATTTCCTCAGGCAATAATCACTGCACTCTGTAGTGACAAACTTGGAAATGTTTGGGTGGCGGCAAGTGATAATGTGGTAAAATTATCCAAAGGCGATGCACAAATGACAATTATGGTAGCACGGTTCTCGAATAGCCCTGTTCAGTCACTTCTTTCGGATAAAGACGGGAATTTATGGATTGGTACTACACATGGGTTGTCGAGAGTAGGTTTAAACGGTCAATTGGTGAATTTTACAGAAGACTTAGTACCTGATGATGCGGTTCTTTCGCTTTATGAAGACCGGGAAGGCAGTTTATGGGTAGGAACATTTACAAACGGACTATACCGCTTCCGTGATGCGGCTTTCTCCACAATTACTGCTGCAGAAGGGCTGTCCGGCGATTATATACGATCTATTATCGAAACGAAAGATGGTTCATTATGGATTGCTACATCAAACGGACTAAGCCGATGGCAAAGCAACGTTTTTATAACGTATAATTCACGAAACGGACTTTCTACAAGTAACCCTATTACTGCATTATTCGAAGACAATCAAGGAACACTTTGGATTGGCGGTGCAGGTGGAAAGGTTGAGAAATATTCCGATGGAAAATTCTCTGGATTTCCTATCAGTACAGATGCCGGAGAAGTAGCTTATTCATTCTGCCAAGACCATACAGGAACTCTGTGGATTGGTACGACACAAGCTCTTTTATCAATAAAAAACAATATAGTAACACGCACAACACCTTCAAACGGTGGGCTGTTAAAAGGGCTAATAGCCGGGATACTTGAAGATAAATCGGGCAGACTTTGGGTTACATGCTTAGGGAGCGGGCTCAGTTGCATTACAGGTGGAAAATTTATATCATATTCTACTGATAACGGCTTACCGTCCAATAATATTCTTTGTATGAAGGAAGATGCAAGCGGTTCGCTATGGTTCGGAAGCTACAAAGGGCTTACACGACTGAAAGAAGGACATTTCGTTACTGTAACAGCCAAAGATGGACTTTATGATAACCGTGTTTACTCTATTATAGAAGATAGAGCCGAAAGTTTTTGGATGAGTTGTAATAAGGGAATCTCCCGAATCTCCAAAAAAGAAATTGAAGATGTCATGGATGGTAAATCCAAAACCATTGTTCCAATGGTATATAGCAAGGGAGACGGTATGCAATCTTCTGAATGCAACAGCGGTTTTTCCCCTTCAGCATGGCAAACTAAGGAGGGTAGGCTTTGTTTCCCTACAGCAAAGGGGATGTCGTCAGTTACACCTGATAAAATGTACCACAACACTCTTCCCCCTCCTGTTGTTATCGAAGAAATCAAAGCAGATGCAGCTATGTTTTCTCCATCTGAATCTCTTGTATTTCAGCCGGGTACAAACAAGGTTGATTTTACATATACCGGTTTGAGTTTACTCGTTCCTGAAGATGTAAAATTTAGATACCGGATAATTGAATTAGATAATACATGGACTGAAGCAGGATCGCGTCGAACTGCATATTTTACAAACTTAGCACCGGGAGAATACACATTCCAAGTAACTGCAAGTAATAACGACGGTGTGTGGAATGAAAACGGTGCTACGGTGCATTTCACGGTAAAGCCATTTTTTTACCAAACATGGTGGTTTAAAATTATAGCTGTCCTTGCCATTCTCGGGATAGGATTTTTATTCTATTATTTACGTGTACGCAGTTTGCTTGCACGTAAGGCAGAACTGGAAGTTATTGTTCAGGAACGTACCAAAGACTTGTCCCTTGCTAATAATTCACTCGAAAAAGTGAACAAGGAACTTGCAGATACTGTGATAGAAATAAGTACATTGAATGTAAATCTAACACAATTGAACGAAGATAAAACTAATGCAAAACAAAAATAAAATAAAAATAAAAATAAATGAAAAATTTACACTATTAGAAAAAATAAACAAATTTAAATTTTAAAACAAAAAATACAAAATAAATTAAAGTCAT
>JACPWH010000095.1 GCA_016197185.1 Ignavibacteriota bacterium | reverse complement strand
GGTGTTTTCTACCGATATAGCATCCCTGACGGGATTGAATGCACCAATAATGCGCTGTATATTCTACCGATATGCTCCCCTAATGGGGAACTTATCTGAACTATGATTTTTTTGATTTGCGTAATACCTGTGATTCCTTATACACTTACTAATCATAACACTCAAATCAATCTCACAAATCACAGTTCAGACAAACACACATAAAAAAAAGCCACCCTTTTACAAGAGCGGCTTTTCAATATTACATTCAAACCCGAACTTACGCGCTGATAACCCACACCTTAACCGTAGCCATAACTTCAGGATGAAGTTTAACCTTCACATCGAACAAACCGAGTGATTTAATTGGCTCGTCAATCGTAATGTTACGTCGGTCAACTGTGTGTCCGAGTAGTGCAAGCTCGTCGGCAATCATTTGTGCAGTAACTGCACCGAACAATCTGCCTTCTTCTCCAACCTTCATACCTACGCTTACTTGCGTATCTGCAAGTTTAGCGGCGAGTAATTCGGCAGTGCCTTTCATTTTGTCCATTTGGGCAGTTATGCGTTTTTTCTCTGACTCAAACCCGCGAATGGCACCGGGAGTAGCATAATACGCATAGTTACGGGGAATGAGGTAGTTACGAGCATATCCGTCTTTTACGGTAAGAATCTCGCCCATCTTACCCAAATGTTCTACATCTTGTCGAAGAATAATTTTCATTGGAATAACTCTCTAAATCGTAAATTAGTATTGTTCTGTTTGGATAATTGGCTGACTATTCTGCAATCAACATATCGTCATCTTCTACATCTACAAGCGGATCAAGTTCTTCATCATCAACAACCTTAGGATGAATAACTACCGGTTCGACTATTGCAGCTGTTTTCGCACCTTCTTGCATTGAAGCGTGAACAGTACGTGCTGCACGGTAATCACGCAATTTTTGCGGAAGAATTACTGTAAGATGGCGGAGAACATTCTCTTCAAGAATGAAAAAACGTTCGATTAATGAAAGAGCATTCGTTGGGATTTCATACGCTACATATACGTAATATCCGTTGAATTTCTTTTTGATTGGGTACATAAGGCGTTTTCTGCCCCATTTACTTAGCTCAACAATTGTTGCACCGTGATTTTCTAAATAATCAGTTACACGGTGGATTACTGTCTCTACGTCATTGTCTTCCAATGCGGCATTGACAACAAATGTAGTTTCGTATAAGCGTTTTACGCTCATGATGACTCCTATGGATGTTCATTAAAACAGCCCCTGAATTCTTGTAATCCGGGGCAGGATATTCTAAAAGGACTTCAAAAATAATACTTTATCTCAAATAAACAATACTTTTTTGTTGTTTGTATGTTTTTTCTTCTAAGTTATTAGATATGATTGTATCAAAAAGCCGTATTTTGGAGAATGACATTTTTATATTGTCAGAAGAAATCCCCTTAATCCCCCTTTAATAAGCAGGGCTGTTAAGTTCTAAAGTTCATAGTGAACTTTGTGTAAACCTTAGAGTACTTTGTGTTAAAAGATGAACCACAATAGTCACAAAGTTTACACAAAGGTCGCAAAGAAAGACACATATATCTCTCGTATTGAGAATTTAATAACATCAAAAATAGAACTTAACTGCCCCCTTGTCAAAGGAGACCGAGGGATTTGAAATACAATTCCTACATATTTGTCATCTACCGAATTAATTAATAAACCCAACTGTTCCATTCTTCCGGATTTGCGTGAAAACTGTTTTCAGAGTACTTAGATTTCTCCGTGGCTTCGAGCTTGTCCTTTTCCTGTCAGTAATTTGCAATACGTTGTATTCTTTGCTTACTGCTGCTTCTATTGCAATTATTCAGCCGATACTTCAAGTGATTTTCAATCAGGATTCTGCTGTTAATATAGCGGCATCCATTCCTGTTGGTGCTGTTTCCGGCATTAAAGATAAATTTTATTATTGGATAAGTACAGTTGTTGTTTCACCTGATAAACAAGTTATGTTATTCAGGTTAAGCCTCTTTATCATTGCAGCGTTCGTAGCCAAAAATATTTTCAAATATCTGGGCGCAAATCTCAATACCAGACTTGGAGAAGGTATAGTCAAATCTATGCGCGATACTCTGTTTATGAAAATGGTAAATCTCTCGATGGATTTTTTCAACCGGAGCAAAGCAGGCGATCTTATGTCGCTGGTTACTAACGATATAAGTGTGATGCACGGCAGTATAACCCCATTAGTCGTTACCCTGTTTCGAGAGCCGATACAGATTATTATCATGCTTTTCATGCTTATTTCCTTTTCACCCGAGCTAACCTTGCTTGCATTCAGTACGAGTATTTTCAGTTTGATAATTATACGTACTTCAACCAAATACATACGCCGTTATGCGTCGCGAATGCAAAAATCCACAGCAAATTTTACATCCGTTCTTCAAGAAACAACATCAGGCATCCGTGCAGTTAAATCAACAGGGGCAGAGTCTCATGCAGTTAGACGATTCACCGAAGAAACGTATCGGTATGTCCGCTCTGCAATCAAAAATCAAAAAGTTGTAGATTTAGTTCCTTCCATTAATGATGTACTGGCAATTGTTGCCCTTTCAACAGTTCTCTATGTGGGAGGTTTGCAGGTGTTTGCCGGAAAAATGAATGGCTCGGATTTAATGGCTTTTCTCTTTCTTCTTTTTGGAATTATGTCGCCTGTCTCTGCTCTTGCAGGAATCCCGTCGCAGGTTCAACGGGGTCTTGTTGCTTCTGAGCGTGTATTTGCTGTTATAGACAGTATGCCCGGTGTTGTTTCGGGTAACAAAATTCTTCCTGAGTTTACATCTCAATTGGAAGTTAAAAATCTCACATTCAGCTATCATGAACATCCGGTACTCAAAGATGTCTCATTTACAATTCCAAAATCCAAGAAAATAGCATTTGTAGGACCCAGCGGCGGCGGGAAATCTACAATGGTAGATACTATCATCAGGTTTTACGATCCACAACAGGGCGAACTTTTGATTGACGGAACGAATATCCGTGAGTTTACCCTTGAGAGCTATCGTTCGCTTTTTGGAATTGTCTCACAGGAATCAATTCTATTTAATGATACTGTTGCCGGGAATATTGCACTCGGAGCACCTGATGCAACCCGGGAGGAGATAGAACAAGCTGCAAAAATTGCCAATGCTCATGACTTTATTATGAAGCTACCTGAGGGATATGATTCGATTGTAGGGGACAGGGGTGTATTGCTTTCGGGAGGTCAGAAGCAGCGTATCGCCATTGCACGGGCAGTAGTCCGTCAGCCGCAAATTCTCATTTTTGATGAGGCAACCTCTGCACTCGATTCTGAATCTGAAAAGGCTGTTCAGGAAGCGGTAAATCGCGTGTTGGAAAACCGTACTGCCATTATCATCGCTCACCGACTTTCAACTATCCTTGATGCAGATGAAATATTTGTGTTCGATGGTGGCAGGATTGTTGAACGCGGTAATCACTCACAGCTTCTTGCTCTTGGAGGAACATACAGACGGCTGTATGATATTCAATTTAGTAATCAGAAGGATAGGGAAGAGATAACAAAGGAGATATTGAGGGATTTTTGAGGGAGATAATACAAAATATGTATATATCTAAAATTTGGCAAAAATTTGATGCTTTGACACCGCTCTGTATGGCAAGGTTGCTACTGTATTTTTAACCAATAAGTTACGTCATACAGAGCTTAGTCGTTGTACAAATGCTTGTCAAATTTCTGTCATAAATAATCCGCTGTTACTTGTAAAGTACAATACCTAATTTCTTATGTCATTGTAGAGCATTACAAATCAGATATAGTACTTCACCTATACTTATCGATAACACATTCCTTCACATCCTCAATAGGATATAAATCCGCATTGGGGGCAAGTGCATAACTTGTGCATATCCCATCCACAATTGAATATAACAAAAGAGCTTCAACGCGCTGAGCATCAGGATCACGAGGGTCGAAGAATGATTCGAGTAAACTAACTGCGTTTGCTTGAAAGTCTGCAAATTCCTTTCCTAATAGTTCCTGCACAAACGGCTGCGAGCGCAATCCATAAAACAATGTCCAAAAATCTCGATTGCTTCTAATCATCCGCACTACATTATTAAGATATTCCTCCAGTTTCTCATGTGGAAGCCCGGAAGTACTTACTTTTAAAGAAGATTGCACTTCTGTCATGCTTTGCTCAACTATTTCTTTGAGAAGTGCTTCCTTCCCTGTGAAATAGCGGTACATTAATCCCTGCGCTACATTCGCTTCGCGCGCTATCATAGAGATAGGGGTACGGTCATAACCATTCCGTGCAAATAACTCTAATGCGGTCTCAACAATCGTTGTCCGGCTACTTTTAGGAGAGGTTTTCGTTTCCATGTGGATGTCGGTATATATAGTTGATACAATTCTCAAAAATTACAACATAATTGAATGAATGCTCATTCACGAAAATATGAAAATTAATCAAGCAAAGCAAGAAGTGTTTACAGTCAATAAAATTTTAATCTAACCGTTTGTTGTTTTAGATAATCAAAATGCAAGTAGATAAGCGTGGAGATTAACGATAAGAATTCCATAAAATAAGATTTACAAAAAAAGAATACATGAGCGATTTTAATTTTGATGATGACCTGCCCGAAGAGTTTGATTCGCGGGAGATGGAAGAAAATCTGAGGAGATATAGAAAGATGAAAAGGGAAGGTGGAATAGAACGCAATGCCTCTCCTGAAATGCTGGAAGCACTCGCTCAATATTGTATTGAAAAGCAGAAATTTGCAGATGCTTTGGAATTTTCTGAAGCTTTGCTTGAGTTTACACCCTATTCATCAGATGCATGGATGTGGAAAGCCATAGCACTTGTCCAACTTGGGCGGGCAGAAGAATCAATTGTAAGTTTCGATAAATCACTTTCAATCAGTCCACAAGATATTCAAGTGATGGTGGCAAAGGCAATGGCTTTGGAACAATGCAAACGTACTGACGAGGCTCTTGAGTTATATAATTCTGTTCTGGAAATGTATCCCTCGAACGAGGATGCAATGTTTGGTAAGGCATTGCTTTGTGAAAAAATGGAGCATTACAAAGAAGCGATTTCATTGTTTAAATATTTGCTTCATTCTGAGCATTTCGGCGAAGATGCATTATCGGAGCTTGCATTCTGCTATGATGCTTCCGGTAATTATGAGAAAGCGTTGGAAGTATATCAACGATGTGCTGATGCAACTCCTTTTGATGAAACAATATGGTTCAATCGGGGTGTTGTCCTCTGCCATTTGGAGCAATATTACCAAGCTGTAGAAAGTTTTGAATATGCAATTGCATTGAAAGAAAAATTTGCAGTTGCTTGGTTCAATATGGCAAATGCCAATGCATCTCTTGGTAGATTTCAAGAGGCAATCAATGGATACGAAGCAGCTATCAAGTATGGCTTGCGAGAGCCATTACTATGGCATAATTTGGGTAGTGCTTACGAAGAATTAGGTAATATTGAAGAAGCAATCGGCAGTTTTAGCATTGCAATTGAAATGGATAAGAATTCATACGAATCATTATTCAGTCGTGGCGCATGTTATGATTCATTAGGAAATTACAATTCTGCACTTTTGGATTATAATGCCGCGCTTATCCTTAAAAAAGACAATGCAGATCTATGGTATGCAAAAGGGGATGCATTGTATAATTCAGGTTTGCCTAATGAGTCGCTGCCTTGCTACCGTACTGCACTTGCCCTTGCACCGAAAGATGCAGAATGTTGGCATGACTATGGTCTTACATTGCTTGAATTGGGTATAATAGACGAAGCTGGAGAAGCATTTACCCGAGTAATAGAAATTATGCCTGAATGGTACATAGGGTATTATTCACTTGCAAAAGTAATGGTTCTTTTAGAAAAAACAGACCTTGCTGCAAAGTTGCTTATTGAGGTGTTTTCCAGAAATCCGCAGATGCAAACTGAATTCCATGTAGAGTTTGGAAAATTTATGACATTAAAGCAGCTGAGGGTGTTATTGGAGAGGATTGTGAAATTGAAAGGGAAATAGAGGAAATACTTGAAAATACTATTTCCTCTCTACCAATTCCTTTAGTTTCAAATTCATAAGATTAAAAGCATCTTTGGTGGTAGTATCAAGCATTTTGTTGAATAAAGGAACAAGTATTCCCTTGAACTTTTCGCTTTGCCTGAATGTTGTAGTCCCGTCACCATTATTGATAAGTTCAAACTTATGTTCACCATCGAACAAACCCGGGAATAATAAATTCCCAATCCACCTAAATTCCTTATTCTTTTCATAAGCAAGTACCTTCGGTTTGAATGTCATCCCTTTGCCTCCCGGAGGTTCAAGGAGTACTGCTATAGTATTCCCAATTGAGACTTCGCCCGCTACCGATTTGATAAAAGGGTTCCATTGGGGGTAATTGCTGAAGTCGGTGAATACTAACCAGACTTTTTCTGGTGAGGCATTAATCAGAATTTCAGTAGAGATTTCTTTAGCCATGGTTGAAATATTTAATTTCCTATGATTAACTCTGTGACCTATGTTTCTATGTGTTTAAAAATAACTAGAACACACAGATATTATATCTTATTCTCACCCTTCAAAATCTCCCAAATCTTCCATTTTAGCTCATCAATATTATCACCCGTCGCTGCTGAAATAGGAAATGGAGATTGACCGCCGAATTTCATCCGTTTCCAATTCTTACGGTCTTCTTCAAGCACCGTATCAGTTTTGCTGATACAAACAATCTGCGGTTTTTTAAGCATCTCGGGACTATACTTTTTCAGTTCATTACAGAGTACCTTATAATCTTTTTTGATGTCCTCGTTCGCAGCGTCAAGCATAAATACAAGTACACGGGTTCGTTCGATATGACGCAAAAACTGAATACCCAAACCTCGCCCCTCATGCGCACCTTCTATTAGCCCCGGAATATCCGCTACGGTATATGATTTGCCGTCGGCAAGACGTACCATTCCCAAATTAGGGATTAGGGTCGTGAACGGATAATCTGCAATCTTGGGTTTTGCTGCAGAAATTACGGAAATAAGCGTGGATTTCCCTGCATTCGGAAAACCAACGATTCCTACATCAGCAAGAATCTTCAACTCAAGAACTATTGATAACTCCTCAGCCGGTTCGCCGGGTTCCGCATTTCGTGGTGCCTGATTGGTAGGAGTCATAAACTCTGCATTGCCACGTCCACCGCGTCCTCCCCGAGCTATAATGATTTCTTTTCCTGATGTATCTAAATCAGCAAGAATTTTACCACTTACTGCATCATGGACAACGGTTCCAAGGGGCAGCTTAATGACTAAATCATTTCCGCTTCGTCCTGTACATTTATATTTTTCACCGGGATTACCATCCTCTGCATGATAATTGCGACGGTAACGAAAATCCATGAGTGTTGCAAGTTGCGGGTCGCCTACAACAATTACATTTCCTCCTTTGCCGCCATTCCCGCCGTCAGGTCCTCCGTTGGCAACAGACTTTTCGTGACGAAAACTAATGTGACCCCTACCACCCTTGCCTGAACTAATCTCAACTGTTGCTGTATCTATAAAATTCATATTATGTACCTGAATATCGTTTTTGAACTATTGTGCGAAAACTGATTGCAGCCGCACTCCGGTGATCTATTTTGTGGCGAAGGAAAAATTTATCTATAGTCTGCGCCGCTTCCTTCCAAGCAGAACAGTTGTCAATATCTGTAGTTAATTTCGTAAACACTTCCTCATCTTTTGCACATAATTTTTTTACAAATTCATCATGTTGTTTCTTATCAATAAAACTGAGTACAGAAGGAACGGTTTGCTTTGGAACTTCCTGTAAGGTGTGTTCAATAGCCGATAATTCTTCCTGAATTACCGGTATATTCTCAACCGGATTTGTAACTTGGGTTTCAACTATAGGGGCAATAATGTTATCTTCAATTGTTGGTACTGCTATACCGTCTTCAATTGGAGAAGATTCAGGAATTAATTGGTGGGAAAGCTCATCTCCAAGCACTTCGGCAAACTCAGCAATCTTCTCCACATTATTATGAAGTTCAGCCGACGAAACTTCATTTTGTATCTTATTATGAGTTTCTATTAAACTGCCGGGGGCAACTTCTATTGTTTCTACTGAAAATTCATCCTGCTTATATTCATCAATCTCGTAAGGAGTTTCTCCGTAGATTTCTATAGTTTCAATAGCTACATCACCATAGTTTTCAATAGCCTGTGTTATACTTTGTTTACGTTCGGAAATAAAAGCCGGGGCTTCGTCCGGGATTTCCCTAGAATTTTCATCTACAGGTTCTTCTGTATTGGCATCGGCTTCTGCATGAAGTTCTTGAGATATTTCATTAATCTTTTCTACCGTTTCTGCTTGCGTCAAATTATCACTATATATATCCTCAAGTTCAGCAGAATTTACTGTTTCTTTTTCAATGTTTTTTTCATCCGTAATCTCATAGTAATATTCAGGTTGTATTTCATCATTCACTTCAACTTCATTTCTTGAATCAGATTCATTAATTATCTGCAATTCATTACTTTCGTTCCATTGGCTTTGTAGAGAATCTTCGGCAGACTCAATATTGTTTTCAACAGGAGCTATATCATCATAATCACTGTGATAAGAATGGAAGCCGGATTCATGAATTTCGACAGATTGCTCTATCGGCTCTTCTGTGTCCGGAATTTCAGAAAACGTTTCATCTTGAATTTTTATAGTTTCATTTAGAATATCGTCTTCGATATCAGGAAATTCATCAATTACTTCTTCTTCAATTGGTGCTGTACCTGTTGGTATTTCCTCATCAGGAACATTACTTTTAGACTGATTTCCAATTTCGGATTCTAATACTTCCTCTTCAGGAAGACGAAACTCTTCACGGATTCCGTCAATTATTTCTTTTGTTGATTCAATTGTTACAACTTCATCTTCGAGTTTTTCATTGTAGGTTTCTTCAGGATTTACCGGATCAATTGAAGTACCTGTGTATGTCTCTGCTGCGGTTTCCATATTCTCGTTTTGGGTTTCATCTATATTTATTTCTGCGGAAGGTGCATCGGAAATTTGTTCGGGTGTTTCGACTTCTTGAACAAT
>JACPWH010000055.1 GCA_016197185.1 Ignavibacteriota bacterium | reverse complement strand
ATCACAACATCTTTGCTGAGTACATATTGAACAATGGATTCCTGAATTCTGGAATACCCGTTTTCGATTCCCCAACTGCAATTAACAACTTTGAATCCCCGAAGGGCTGCATAAATAAGTCCTTCATTGCCATAAGTAACACCGAGATGTCCTTCTCTGCCGGCTTTGATTGGAAAGATTTTACAATTATATCCAACGCCTGCTATACCAGTATTATTATTGGTGGATGCTCCTGCAATTCCGGCTACACTTGTGCCATGAGTATCTGAAATGTTGGTAGTGTTTGGTAAAGTGCCATCTTCTTTCCAACTTAGATTTACACCTTTATAATCATCTACATAACCGTTATTGTCATCGTCTATTCCGTTATTGTCAATTTCTGCTGTATTTATTGCAATTGCATTCGTAAGGTCTTCGTGATCCATATCAATGCCATTATCACATATTCCAATAACGACAGAAGGATCGCCTTTCGTTATTTCCCACGCATCAAATGCTTTGATTACCGTTAAAAGATCCTGCTGACCTATATATTGATCATTTGGTTTTGCAAGAATTTGCGCTATATAACGAGGTTCGGCTATTTCAACCGCAGGATTATTCTTCATCAACATTGTACAGAAGCGTTCAGGCGACATAGCACCGTCGTATTCCACTGTGAATGTCCGTAGAATCGGTTCTTCGGTGCGGAGTATTTCTGCTAACTTACTATTAGATTGGGCATTCGGTACGCTTTGAGTGAACCGGATACTTTGCTCTGGTAGTAACATTTGGTGAACAGGCTTTGCACCTGAACCTGCAAGTGCTTTTGTAGCTTCAGCAATTGTATAACCTGTTTTCAGGCGAACAAATGCAGAATTCGGGATAGTTTCAGGTTTTTTTGAACGAGATTTATCAGGTGTTTGAGCGATTCCTGTTGAGTAGGAGCAGAAAAGCAAAGCGGCGAAAAAAAATACAGTTTTCATGACAATCAAAGATAAGTTTATATTAAGTGAGTTAATGTCGGGCGGCACCGCCATCTACATTCAGTGTTTGCCCTGTGATAATACCTGAAGCCGGTAAAGCAAGAAAAGCCACTACATTTGCAATGTCTTCAGGTTCGTCCGCCCGATGTACTGCTTGCATCGGAAGAATATGTTGAAGAATTGTACTGGATTGATGTGAATTTGCCGGACGCTGAGTGGCAGTAAGCCCAACTGTTATTGCATTAATAGTAATTCCATAACGACCGATTTCGGATGCAAGTGAGCGTGTGAATCCTATAACTGCCATTTTAGCAGCGGCATAGTGTGCCAAATATGGTGTACCAAGCCACACAGTATTAGAGGACATTGTAATTATCCGTCCAAAACCTGCTTCTTTCATTATCGGCAGAACAGCTTGAACTACCAAAAATAAACTGTTCAGATTCACATCCAGCATTTCTTTCCACTGTTTATAAGTAATGAGTTCAAACGGTTCCTCATCATACATTCCTACATTATGGACAAGAATATCTATTCGTCCGAATTTTTCCATTGCTGTCTGAACAAGTTTTTTTACATCTTCGGGATTTGTACAGTCGATGGTAAGTGAATACGCCTCACCACCTGCTTCCTGCACTGCATGGACTGTCTCACTTGCATCGGCAATGTCAGCAATAATAATTTTTGCACCTTCTTCGGCTAACCGTTCGCAAAACGCACGCCCGTTACCGACCGCAGCACCCGTTACAATAGCAACTCTCTCTTGCAGACCACGCTCAAACTCATGAATTTTCATAGATAGTAAACTGATTATCGTGTTAGTATTGAAGTCAATTTTTTGGTAAATATACTAACTCTACTCCGATTTTTTACCGTTTGGCAATGAGTAAAGAAGAGTTTGCCATATAAAAAGAATAAAACCCAGACCGAGATTAAGTTTCACAAGTGATGAATACAAATGATGAAGCGACGTGAATCCTGCAATTGAATCTTGATCTTTCGGATGAGGATGGTCGAAGCTGCTGATACTTAAAACCAACGAATTCATTTGAGAACCAATTATGAGTGAATATACCACCAAAAGTGTGACCATTACTCCTATTATTATAAAAGGCAATTTCCACACAAAGCCCTTTTCCTGTCTGTTGTGCAATAGCAAGGCACCGATAATGAAACACCCGCCTACATATTCAAGAATTGTAAGCCGCGATAAGATAATACGATTTACTGTTCCTGCAATATCACGGGATGGAAGTGTAGAAAAGAGGGTAGATGCAACTCCAAATCCAAAAAATATCAATCCTCCAAGCCATAAGGCAATTCCAAGGTAAAACAGAAGCATTGAGCCGGTCAGCATTCTGTTTGCCATGAATAACGTGCGAAACTCTGTAAGTTGTTTCATAGGAATATACTGTTTGGTGCAAATCACGAATGTTATTTTTAGTTTGTAAAATTAATAACAACCAAAACCGTCGAACCTGTCCATTTATAATCATTCGGGCAGATAATAACATTCAAGATTATTCCAAATTTAACACCTTTTTGAAGATTTATACGCACGAACTATGTATATAGGAATTTCATCTGATATTTTGAACCGTCAGTACGCCACTCAGAGACAGGGAATGTGGTGTTGGGCAGCTTCCATTCAAACAATTTTGCGATATTATGGCATTGCTATAAGTCAGGATGTAATTGGACCCCTGGCCTTCAAAACAAAATATGATGGTTCACGGACGTTTGGAGCATCCAGCAAGAACACTTGCTCAGAAAACTGCTGCTCATTGGATAATAAGGGTACGGGTGGAGGGGCGAGATTAAGTAAAAATCCAAAATAATAGATTTTGCCTTCCTTTGTCATCTTGTTCCTGACAGACGCAGAGTCAACGGTAACATAATACAATGACAAAAAAAAGAATGTACTGGAGAACCTGTCATTCATAAGGAGTCGTGAGGGTTGAAGAATATCAATACAATGGAGGCTCGGGGAATTAACTCATGTATTACGTTAAAATAGTACGATAAATAGAGATAAATACCTGAACAGTTTCAAGCCATGCAACAGCCAACAGCTTTGACTTTCAACAATTGAAAACCAAAATCGGCATTTGTGGTGGATACCACCAAAAAAAAAAGTAATTTTGTGTGACTATCTCCGTTCCATAGTGTACATAACAGAGATTTCATCGGAATATTCCACCTTGTGCTAATATTTTTTATACATAACGTAAGCCATGAATACAATCGAAAACGAAGAACCCACCTCACATTCATTAAGTTCAAAAAAGAAAATCATCTTAATTATAGTACTTGCATTGTCAGTACTTGCATCCGTTGTTGCGGAAGCACAGCCGGTGGCAGGTCAGTCCGCAGATAAAATTGTGGCAATAGTCGGTAAGGAAATTATTCTGGAAAGCGATGTTCAGGCAAACATAGCAATCCTCGCTCAACAGAATAAGCAACTTGATATTAATGACAAGGCAATTCGCCAAAAGGTATTGGACGGTCTTATCAACGAACGACTTGTCATTACTAAAGCTATAGAAGACAGTGTTACGGCAAGCGATGAAGAAATTACCCAGCAATTAGACTATACATTACAAGGACTTATTCAATCCTATGGTTCTGAAAAAAGGGTGGAGGAGCTTTATGGAATGTCAATTGCGAAGATTAGAAAGGATTACAGAGAGGAAATCCGCAAGCGTATTCTGTGGGAAAAAATCCGTCAGCAAAAATTTAGCAGTACGAAGGCAAGCACAAGAGAAGTCGGTGACTTCTTTACACAATATAGTGATTCCATACCGCCTGTGCCACCTCAGGCAGAGCTTGCTCATATTGTCAAATACGTACAGGCAAGTGTATCACAGAAGGAGGAAACATTAAAATTAGCTCTTAAAGTACGTGATTCCATTCTTAAAGGCGGAGACTTCGCAGACTTTGCAAAACGGTATAGCGGTGATGGCGGCTCAAGTGTTTCAGGTGGAGACCTCGGATGGGTTGACAAAGGTAAACTTGTTCCTGAATATGAAAAGGCAGCATTTGCACTTGGGCATGATGAAACTACTCAACCGATAGAAACACCATTCGGCTATCATATTATACAAACAATAGAAAAGAGGAAAGATGCCATTCATACACGCCATATTCTTTTCAAAATCGGACGTAGCACAGATGATAATGAGCGCACAAAAAATGAATTGTCTGCATTGAAAGACCGTGTTGCAAAAGGTGAAAAATTTGAAGATTTGGCAAAAAAATACTCTGAGGAAAAAGAAACACAAGGATTTGGCGGTTCAATGGGGGCGGTTGAGTTAACCAGATTACCTGGTGAGCTGAAGTCTATTATCGAAGCACTGCCTGACGGAGGAATAACTGACCCATTGCCCTATATGGCAGATCCTACAAAACCTGCTTTTCATATCCTCCAACGGAAAGTAATGATACCCGAGCATAAGGCAACGATTGATAAAGATTCAAAGCGCATAGAACAAATTGCAACAGTATATAAGCAAAACAAAGAATTTGATGATTGGGTACAAGTACTCCGCAAAACTTTGTATTGGGAAGTGAAACAGTAGGAAAATTAGTGTCTCTGCTCAAAAATATTAAATTGCATGAAGATAAATGCAAAACCAATTCTATTATCCACAGGAATTATAGCAATTCTTTTTTATGTTTTGCATGTAATCCTCGGCGGATTTTTATGGAAAGGGTATAGTCATTTGCAACAACCTATCAGTGATTTAACCTCAACAGGTGCTCCGAACAGAGATTTGATGTTCTTGTTTACAAATATTTACAGTGGTTTTGTACTGATCTTTGCATTCACATTTACATTCTACGAAGGAAAAAAGCATCATAAGTTTGTTTTTTGGGGTAGTATTTCCTTCATTGTTCTGCATTTAATATCCATATTATATACCTTCTTTCCTCAGGATTTACCGGGTAATGGAACTACATTCTTAGGTTCTATGCATATTGTGGTTACCGGTTTAATTGTTCCGTTTACCATCGGGGCACCTTTATTGATAGGACTTGGTTTTATTAAAGAAAAAAAATGGAAATCTTTTGGAATATTTTCAGTTGTTATCAGCATTGCAATCTTTATTTTTGGTGGGATGAGTGGAGTTTTCTTTGTTAATAAATTACCATATTTTGGGATAGTTGAAAGAATTAATATTGGCTTTTTACAGATTTGGACATGTTGTTTGTCGTACAAACTCATTTCTCAAAAATGAAAATCTAATATAGTTGTCATTATCTTAATTCTGCTCAATGGTTATAATGCATTGGTTCTCTTTTTTTTTCGAAGCTCTAATCAAATATTAGTCAAATTAGCGGATAAAAAAAACCGTTCTCGGAATTACTCGGGAACGGTTTCTTATATTAAATAGATTATCTCTATTTCTTCAACTTTACTGAAGAGCCGGTTGAAATTTTTTCTGTGGGATTGAGTATTACTTTATCGCCCGGGTTTAATCCGCTTTTGATTTCGATTAACCCACCCATATCCTCACCAATATCAACTTTAGATTCTGCAGCTTTATCATTTTTCATGATAAATACAACTTTCTTGCCATTTCGTGTAACTATTGCTGAAGCCGGAACTGTAAGTTTCGGAGGAAGATTCTCATTTTGAGTTGAATTATCCTTGAGAAACAATACCTTTGCACTCATTTCAGGCAGAACTCGATTATCACGTTCATTAAAACGAATTTTTGTAAGTACGGTTGCCTTTGCACGGTCGGCAGTCGGGATAATCTTGCTCAAGAAACCACGATAACGTTTTTCAGGGAAAGCATCTAATGTAATTTCACATTGTTGGTCTTGTTTCAAGCGTTCGATATTCGACTCGGAAACATAGGCTTCCACTTCCAAAGAAATCATATCGGCGATTGTAACG
>JACPWH010000089.1 GCA_016197185.1 Ignavibacteriota bacterium | reverse complement strand
TTTTGTGCTTTGCTCAGCTGTGACATTTCCTTGTCGTGTTCGAGTACATCTCCATCAAGAGTGATAATCTCATCGATAAACGGATTATTTTCAACGATAAAACGGTATTTCGATGCTGTGTACCATGTAATATGGCAATCCGGCTCATTTAGCTTGAGTTGTTTAGCAATCGGTGTACAATTCAGAATGTCGCCTATTCCATGAAAAATTGCAATACCGTAACATGAAGATGTATTCATATAATGTCGAGTTTTAGCTTTATTTAGAGCGGAACAATTGTTCACGAAAGTTTATTTTGAAGAGCTACCGCGAAAATCGTGCCTTTTGTGGAAGATTTAAGAATTTTGGTGTTTTTTGGTTAGACTATCTATTGCGAATTACAAGTGCACTAATCATATAAGTGTATTACAGAAAAAATTATTACCTAATTGTTCTATGAAAATTGAATGACCGTCGTTATGGAATCTTTACGATGCCAAAATATGGTGAAAGTAAAGATTTTTACAAATTGTATTCATTTTTGGGGAAAATGTTTGAATCGGATGATATCTATAGGCTTCACATGATTACTATTGAACTATTCAAATTAATTTCACTGTGTTCATTTTTCGCCCGACACGTTAATATTCACCAAAAGAAACACTATATTTGTGAATTAATATAAGCAGATAATTTTAACGAATACATATCATTTTTTGGAGAATTTTCAATGTCAAACCATTTTTCAGGTTTTACGCCTGCAACCATAAATTTTTTAAGGGAATTAAGTAAAAACAACAATAGAGATTGGTTTAACGAACGAAAAAACGACTATGAAAAATTTGTTAAACAACCCTCTCTTGCTCTCATTGAAGTTATGAATGGGAGGTTCGACGATTTGGGTGTACCGTATATCTCTACCCCGAAAGCATCAATGTTTAGAATTTACCGTGACACAAGATTCAGTAAAAACAAAGATCCGTATAAAACCAATATAGGACTATTCTTTCCCTATATTAGACAAAAATCGGAGAATCGTCCTGTAGAAGCCCCGGGAATATATCTACACATAGACGCTAATGAAATTTTTATTGCCGGAGGTTTGTATATGCCTTTGCCCGATCAATTACGTGCGATTCGTGAGCGAATTTCAGACGAAGCGCAGGAGTTTTTGACAATCATAAAGCATCCTGTGTTTCTGCAGCAATTTCCAGAAGGTTTGAAAGGTGAGACTCTTCAACGAGTCCCTCGAGGGTTTGCCACAGATCATCCTGCAGCAGATTTATTAAGAATGAAACAATACCTTGTTTCTTCTAATATCAGGCAAGATGAAATTTTTACAGAGCAAATTATTGATACTATCGAAGCAAAGTCACTTGCTCTTGCACCGTTATTGAATTACTTTGAAGAAGCAATACCATAATGAATGCCCCCTCAAAAATAGTCATATCAGGAGCTACAGGTTTTCTTGGTAAATATATTATTGAAGAACTTACGTCCAAGGGGTATTCAATATGTATATTTTCACGAAATGCTGAAAGTGCAAGAAAAAATTTGGGTGCAGAACATGAATATGTAAATTGGGATTGTGAAGAAAGCCCTGAGCTACTATCTGCAATTGAGGGAAGCAAGGCAGTTATTCATCTTGCAGGAGCAAATATTGCAGGTAAGCGTTGGTCGGAAAGTTATAAACGTGAGATTATTGATAGCCGTAGAGTTGGAACATCTGCGATTGCAAGAACAATTGCGTCAGCCCTTAACCCTCCTGAAGTATGGTTCTCTACATCTGCTGTAGGATATTACGGTAATGGTGGAGACGAAATTAAAAAGGAAACTTCTGCCCCGTCCACAGATTTTTTGTCAAATGTTTGTAACGAATGGGAAGCTGCTACCTCTCCGGCAGAAAAATATTGTCGTATTGTGAGAGGGCGTATTGGAGTGGTGCTGCACAAGGAGGAAGGTGCACTTGCCAAGATGTTGCTTCCATTCCGTTTATGGTTGGGTGGCAGTCTCGGTAGCGGGCGGCAATGGCTTTCATGGGTACATTATGCTGATGTTGCGGGAATGATAGTGTGGGCAATTGAGAATTCATTGATTAACGGTGCAATGAATATTGTGTCACCCAATCCCCTTCCTATGAAGAAATTTGCTGCTACTATAGGCAAGGTTTTGAATAAACCCTTTTGGTTTCCAGTCCCTGAATTTGTTTTAAAACTCATTTTAGGTGAACATGCATGGATAGTTATTACCGGGCAACGTGTAGAGCCGGAAGTTGCAGTAAATCACAACTATCCATTCCATTTTACCGATCTTGAAACTGCATTAAAGGATTTACTGTGTTGAAAGGTTTTATTTCAAAACTTTGAATGAATCGAAGAAACTTTTTGTATCAGCTGCTTCTATAAGAGCTTTATTGGAGGAAGTAAAGCCAAATTGATAAACACGAGGCTTGGCAAATACCAATTCAAATCGCCAATAAGAAGTGGTATCTCCACGTGAGATTGTTGTAAAATATGAGGTACGGGTTGGCAAACCATCACGAATGAGTTTATATTTACGAGTAAGTTTTCCGTTCATATTGGAGATGATTCGCATTTGAGTTGTATCAATTACAGCTGAAATATCCTTTCCTTGCAGAGAATCCAACGGGTAATCATAGTAACCGACCATGCAGCTACTTTTCTTTGTATCCATAAGGTAGGCATAGAACATTGTCTCTCCAAAATCAGTATTGATGAATTGGCTGTCAACAGGCGGTACTGTATATCCAATAGGGAGGGTAACTCTAAACTTTCCTGCTACAGAACTAAGAATTTCTCGCTTTGCTCCCGGTTTCCCGGCTTCAACCACTACTAAGCATGATGCAAAAAAAAGAATGAACATACTGATAAATAAATGCTTGCGTGTTAATTTCATAAAGGACTCCGCTATTCTTGAATGAAGTGAATTCGATGCAAATTTACAGGTTTTTCATGAAGAAACATACACCCGGGAATAATTCTTTTTGAGAATTTTTGCAATAAAGTAAGAAAAAGTTTTGAAATTTTGAAACTTCGCCTTATTTTTGTGTTCGGTTAAAATGAATTCCGACTTAGCTCAGCTGGTTAGAGCATCTGACTGTTAATCAG
>JACPWH010000088.1 GCA_016197185.1 Ignavibacteriota bacterium | reverse complement strand
TAAAAAAGTTCCTCGCCTGTGGCTGTTACTTTTAACTCTGCCATCGAACCCGGACAAATTATAGTATCTCGCGGATTAGAAGTTACTAAAGGCGGGGGGTAAACTATCAGTGTTGCTGTATCACTGTACGTATCAGTATTACATGCCGACACTTTACATTTGTAAGTACCTGCACTTGCAGTGGTAACTGATGAAATGGTATAGGTGGCGGAGTTTGCACCCGAAATTGCTGAATTGTTCCGAAGCCATTGGTAATTATATGCAGTCGGGTTGTCTGTCAGTACAGTAAATTTTTTGGTTTCCCCAACACAGGCAGTTTCATTTAATGGATTTTCTACAACTGTTGGAGCAGAAAGGATAAAGAAATTTGCATTACTATTGTCGAAAGTAGCTGCATTAGAGTGATCCGAAACTTGGATTTGATACGTTCCGCCAACCATCATTGAGGCTGGAATTGCCCAAGACCAAGTTGCAGGTGAAGCAGCAATATTACTTGCAATACTTCCAAATGTTTGACCACCATCCTGAGAAACGGAAATATCGACAAAAGAAACACCCGTTGAAGTCCAAGTTATGTTTTTACTTGTCCCTCGACACCATTGCTCATTACCGTTAGGGGAAGTTACCTGAATACCCGGAACAATAATTGTAATAGGAGCCATTGTATTCCATATATCTGTAGGATCAGCAATTAGATTATTATTCACTGCATTACCTGCCGCACGAAGAGTATATGTTCCTGGTGTTGCCGGGGCAGCCCAAATAAACTGAAAGGTAGCCTGATGCGGAGTTCCAATCATTGCCTGAGGGGCAGTATGTGTCAACTCTCCATTCATAATTTGGAGCCCTGTTCCGGCTGTAAATTCGCCTACATTCGCTCCACCCGTATTTTTTACAGAAATATTAATCCCTGCAGCTGGTTGTGTAGCATGTGAAACAATGGCTGTGAACGAACGCTGAGTACCTGCAGCCATTGTAATAGTGCCTGTAACTCCAAGCATTGAAACAGATGTACCCGCTCCTGAAGTTGGAGCATGGCAACCGGTACCACCACATCCTAATTGACTGCGTCCTGAAATTCCTGTGATATTTGCCAGGGCAAAAGACGACGACATTAATGTAATTGCTATAATGAGCAACCAATGGTAAAAAATTTTCATAGTACACCTCGTAACAAGTAATATGTAAAAAAATATGTGACTATTATTATAGACCTGATGAATTGCTAATCAGATATGCAAATATAATTACTTCTAAGCGAAGATAGTCAGAAACTTTGTGACGGGATCGTAACTATTAGCAAATTTTACTAATGATGTCTTTGCCGGACCGTTCACTAAAGAGCCGTCCACAGGTGAAAACTGAGAGTTATGGCATGGGCAAATAATATTTTCACCTACGTCAACAGGAGCAACTACATCACAGTCTTCATGATCACATCTCGACGAAAGGGTTATATATTCATCTTTGTCAAGAGTACCAACACGCATTATAACAACTGAGTGTGCACCATTTATTGAATTTCCGTCCTTATCTTTTAAAAGAACAACCAAACCTGTACCTACAGTTTTAAGAAACCCGTCCGGATCTCCTGTTACAGTATCGAAAGTCGCTTGACCTCCTGTATTTACTTTGGTTGTAAATGGTTCACACGCTGCAAGAGAAGTAAGAATCCCTCCGCACGCTATTAATCCTAATCCATATAGTGTTTGTGTGAAAAATTCTCGTCGTTGTTGATTGATAACAGGTAATTCCATTTTAATATCCTACTTTCAATTACTTTACAGTTGAACCGTATAAATTTGCATCAATATCGATTGTTTCCCCTACTTTACTTCCTACCAGACCCTTAGTACCGGTTACGTTGAAATCTTTGAGTGCAATTTTGAAATTTGCCTGTACAAGTGCGAAATCGCCTTCGGCGCGTTTTTTTGTAGCTTCCGACTCACGAACAAACTTTAGTGTGATAGGAGATTTAATCTGCTTTGCCTGACCGTGCATGGTAAAAGTTCCAAATGCGTTTGCCTTGATTTCGCCCATACCATTATCCTGCTTGATAATTTGTATATCACTTAACCCTTTTATATCAAATGTTATTGAGTGATACTTATCGCCGTCAAGCCAATCTGAACCCCATAAATGTGAGTCACGTCGATTCAATCCGGTTGTCATTGTTTTTACTTCTACCGTTATTTGCCCGGTTGTTGCTTCCAGATTATCCAAATCAAGAACAAATGATCCGGTAACTCCTGATGAACTTCCTTTAATTTCTTCTAAAGGAGCAGCACATAAAAACTTAATGAGATTTTCACCGACTTTATTGTTGAGTGTACTGTTTTTTTTGCCCTGTGTACCGATTTTTAGAGGTGTTCCCGAGAAAGTTATCTGAGGGGCAAAAAATGCTGCACAAAGAGCTATTGCTGCTATTTTCTTAAATTTCATTTGAGTAATAATAGTTAATGAATAAAAAAGACTTTTCGAGAAGATTCAATTGTATTTATACTTCTTGATACAGATTTTTGTTCCATTGGTTTAAAAATAACAAATCAAATCATTAGTTTTCATAAAAATAAACTGTAAAGACGTATAACAGTATGACGCTGTATCTCTAAAAAAATTACTTTACAGAAGAATGCTTCTGTTTGTAATTCATAAAGAAACCGAATAATGAAACTGCAATCAGGATACCACTCGGAACAGCAACAGAAGCTAATAGCTTTGGGGATAAATCATCAACACCGGGTAATAAACCAAGTTGAAACTCATCCACCCATTCGATTTTCTCGGTATCAGTACCGAATATCTCATCTTTTGTTTTTGTTATAACTTGTTTTTTGTCTTTTGTGTATATATTCTTGCCTTGAACAAACCAAACTATAACAAAAGGTATAATAAGAAGTAATGCAGTAATGCTGACATTTTTCCATTTCATGATAAAGTCCTTTAGTAAAAGATATGTAATTGGAAAGCATAACGTCCTGAACGGAATGTATTGGCATCCATCACTCGATATTCAGGTCGGAATTCAATATATGGAAGTATAAAGATTTGTGCACCGAGCATAACTGTTTGCGTATATGCCGGAGTTGAGTTTTCCGTGAGTGTCCTTCCTGTTTCTGCTCTAGCTGTCAGAAAAAGTGCTTCATCAAGTTGGTAAAGAGCTTCAATTGATGCAGTATTCGTACTTCGTATTCCTTTTTTATCGGAAACTGCATAATCAATCATAAGAGTTACTTTGTCTGCAAGTCCAACTCCTGCAAAAGCATTAACAAGCATAAAATCGTCGTTTGTAAAAATTGAACTTCCCAAATATGTGTTCAGTTTATCGTCCATAAAACGTTCAAATATCATAGCTCTTGCCACAGCTGTTGGCTTATTTGCACCGGAAATAAGTGAAATAAAATTCGGAGTGCTGCCCCCTATATCATATTGACTTACTCTCAATTCAGAAATTGAATGCGAGCCGAATGCACCTACAGATATTGTAAGCCATTTAATTGCATCATACGTTATTTCTGCCCCGAATTCGGCATATAATGGGGGAATAAGATTGGTGACATTACTTGTACCGGCTGCACTTGGAACTTGCCATATAAGTTTAGTATGGTCATCATTACGCATTCCTATGGTGGGTCTAAAAAAACCAACTCTCAATTGAGGGTAGGAAACAGTAGGTTGCAGAATCATTGATAGTGACCAAGGCTGTTGCCCTCTATAATTGCTTGTTTTAGTGTTCCCAAAACGTTGATGACCTATATTGATTCCGCCTTCGAATTGCATCCATTTAGTAGCACGGATTGATGCATAGATTTCAGTTTGCATCGGGAAATATTTGCGAGAGGCTTCATCAGCAGCATGACTGCGTACAGATTGAAAACGCATATCTGTTCCAACAGTAAGAGAGCTACTATCGAGTAAAGTATTGCCGGCATCGTTTTTACCATATAGCCAGCCTAAACCAACACTTTCGGGCTTAATTAGAGATTGTTCGTTAAATGAATACCAACCCAAATCCGAGCGTGCACCCCCTCCTTGTGAATTGATATGGCAGTTTTGGCATTTGTTCCCGCTTAAAAGGGAAAATTGTGGGAGAGCTTTCGAAGTCTGAAAAGCTAACCCAAGTGTCAATAGTATCAATATGTATTTTCGCAGCATTTTGGAATCTCAAATAACTTGAAAAAGTTTAATTCTAATTGAAGAGTGGCGAGAATCATAAAAATAATTTCTTACCAATTTACCGTATTCTCTGCATTCTGTAAAGAGATTAAACTTTAAGGATTGTCATTGTTAAAACTACTCAAGACAGAATATATAGGTGCTTTCTTCAGGTTTCAAGCGAAAGAAAACAAAGAAAAAAACTCTTTAAGTGATAAGAATTCAATCGGGTATCTTCGATAAAACGTTGAAATAACAAAATGTAAAGTCAACTTATCAGAATCCTATACTACAAAAATACATCATGATGAAACTATAAAAAATGATTAATATCATGTGCGAATATATATCTTTTGAATTCTAAAATTTCATATTATTCTATAACCATTTTATCACTTTTAGGTTACTAACAAAAACGGATTGCTTCGATATTTTGAAGCAATCCGTTTGAAAAGAAATTAGTTTTGTTGTGTCTATTGAATTCGTAAGGTCTGTCCGGCACGAATATCCGACTTGCCTGCAAGTAGTTTATTCTTGGTTCTTAATGTATTGACAGATACGCCAAATTTATTGGCAATTTCAGCTAATGTATCGCCTTTACGAACTGTATAATGTTTTGGCAGATGTGAGATTTCTCTTGATTGGGCTTCCCCGCTACCTTTGGAAAGATTACCTGTATAAACTTTAAGCTGTTCACCGGCAATTATTTTGTCTCCCTTCATCGAAGGATTCCATGATTGAATATCTTGCTCTTTTACACCGTAAAGTGCTGCAATGACACTTAAATTGTCACCCTTGGAAACACGATGATACCGAACAGACGTTCCTGCAAGTCGTGAAGGGACACGTTCATGTATCGAAGATTTTGCAAGCAGGGAAGCGGATGAAGGAATTTTAATTTCTTCACCGGCTACTATAGTTGCTGTTCTTTTGAGCTTGTTTATTCGTTTAATTGCATCAATTGTTGTATTGTAATCATCTGCAATTTGAGCAAGAGTCTCACCTTTGCGAATTTTATGAGAAATTACTGTGCCGCGAACACTTGTTACACGGTCAATAGCTTTTTGGTTTGCAGCTGATGCCATGGCTTCCTGAGTTGAAGCAATAATGAGCTTGCTGCCTATTTGAAGATTATCATTACCTATGGAGATATTGTTCCAATTGCGAAGGTCAGTAAGGCGTACCCCGTAACGCTCCGAAATGCTGAACAGTGACTCACCCGAAAGTACTGTATGGGTAATTGATTTTTCTCTTTCTGAGCTTTGCTCAACTTGTTTTTCCTTAGGGAAAAATTCTACAGGTTTTTCCTTTGCTATTTCAATTGGCTTAGGGATTGAAACACTGTTGTTTGAAATTCCTGTTTGTCCTGCAATTACAGGTTCGGGAGTATTTGAAACAGTGTTGTCGTTTTGTTTCGGTTCGCTCATTGCGAGCGAAGTAGCATTGATTGAACTTGGGGATTCTATTGGAATCCTAAGTGATGAACCTCGTTTCAGCTTTGCACGATAACCTGTAATTTGATTGAGTGAGGCTATCTCTTGAGTATTTGCACCGTAAAGAGCTGAAATTGTTGCAAGGGTTTCGCCCTTCTTTACTTCATGCATTACCCACGGACGCTTCTCATCACTGCTCAAACTTGCCAAATGTTGTGTGAATAAATCCCGTTTGCCCTGAGGGACTTTAAGAGTATATGTACCGCATTCAGGTGGTGTACATATACTTACAAGTTCGGTATTGAGTAACCTGAGTTCTTCTACAGACAAATCAGCACATTTTGCGAGTGATTTAATACTTATAGGTTCATTTATTTGGCAAATATCGTATTTGTATTCAGGTTCATATTGCAAATCATCTGTTGTAAACCCATAATTTTCAGGATTTAACGTTATAAGTGTTGTTGCTATATAAAGAGGAACATAATTTCTGGTTTCTCTGGGCAGGCTTTCACGAATATCCCAAAAGGTTGATTTTTCAGCTTTAGCTTTCGCAAGAGCACGGCGGATTGCACCGTTAGGGCCACAATTATACGCAGCAAGTGCCAAATGCCAATCACCGAATTCATTATATAAATATCTCAAATAGCGCATTGCTGCCCGTGTTGATTTTTCGGGATCGCGACGTTCATCCACCCACATATTAACATTAAGGTTGAAATCTGAAGCAGTGGGGCGCATGAACTGCCATAAACCAACAGCCTTCGACGGGGATACGGCGTTAGGGTTCAAAGCACTTTCAATCATCGAAAGATAAATAATTTCTTCAGGCATACCTTCTTCTTTTGCAATGCGTTTCATCATCGGAAACCAACGTGCGCTGCGCTCAAGCCAACGTTTGAAAAACTTACGACCCTTATCCTGTGTAAGAAAAGCTATGCTTTTTTCAACAGGCTCGTTATTGACAAGTGGGATTGTAAGCGACGGGAGAGTAGAGCTGATTGGAAACCGTGGAGGAGTGCTCGTTTTGATAGTAGTGATTTCAGGCTTGTGATCTCTTGAAAAAGCATCTACTTCCTGGAATAATTTCTCGCGAAGGAGAAATGCCGAAGAGTTTTCAGAAAGTTTGTCTATATTCTGGATATAGCTTTCATAATCTTCAATGATGGATTGTGCCAAATCGGTAAAATCTTCATATTGCTCTATATTTGGATAATTAGCCAGACTATGCAAAATGTCGATTGCCGATTCAAATTGTGCAGTCGCGTTCGATGTATCCTTCTTTTCTATCATAGATAAGGCACGTAGGTATTTTTGACGTGCTTTTTCTAACTTTTGGCTGACAACTTCATTGCCGGCTGTGCCTGGTGCAGGTTTTTCATCAAAATCGGAATATTCATCCGGAAAAACTGCGCGGGGTTGTGTGGTTGTTTTTGCAGGTTGTGACCGATTCGAGGTTTGTTGAGCATACAGCGTATGCCCAAAATCCAAACTCCCAATCGCTCCCCACGAGCAGAGTATCATGGCTAAGAAAACTGTAGGTCTCTTAGATAGAACCATGTTAACCTCCTTTTAGAAATAAAAAAATATCGTATCCGAGGGCAATACGCCATATTCAGGTTTGGCAATATAACTTTTCTTTACATAAAACCCAACTTAATTTATAGTCATAATAGAAAAGTTGAGCTAGCAAGAATAGTGCCGAAGTGGAAGATCGGAAATCATTTGTAAGATGGATTGACTTCAAAAAAACACTAATATGTCAATTGCTTTATCAGCCGCCCGTCGGTAGTAATCTCCCACAATGGGCAAAGCATATCCCAGTCATGGTGGCATGACACAGCAAGAGTAGTATTGGTGATAAACTCAGCATCTATCGAGCCG
>JACPWH010000087.1 GCA_016197185.1 Ignavibacteriota bacterium | reverse complement strand
ATATTTCATGAATTTTTCACTGAACTTGAATATAACTTTCGTTGCACTGCTGCTTTGCTTGATACCAATACTTTTCGATTCTTGGGAAACCATATCGTTTTGCGTTCCGGTTATACCGAGCAGAACGGAAGCAGCTAAAATACTTGCTTTCGCAGTATTGCTTTTTGATGTTTTCATGTTTACCTCAATTAATTAATAAATAGTGCAGAGTTCTTATTGAACAATCAATGTTCCCCTACATTTTTTTGCACCACAGTTACATGGGTACAGTTTCATCTTTTCTTTTTTTGTAAGTTTTTTGCTGCTTATGGATTGCAACTTATAATCAAAAGTAATCTCCTTCCATCTTGGTATTTCTTCCATTGCATAGATGTATGGTATATCATCAAAAATATATACCTCGCAATTCGGCTGGCAGCAATGATTTATAAATCTCGCATCATTGCCGTTCCTTTCTCCGTCAATTGCAATATCATCTGTAAGACTTAATACATACCTGAGGGATGTGAGCCCGTTTTCAAAATCCGAGAGTAAGTTATCTTTCAGTATCCTATCCCCGCAATATTCAACTATTCTCGTTCCCTTTGGGATTTTCCTCTTGGCAAACACACCATGCCCGTGTATTTTCGATGTACCTACCCGTATGAAATCTCTATTTGGGATAGTTTGCTTTTTCGGCATAAAGAAATAGAAAGGAAATTATGAATACGTTTCTACATTGCATCTTTTTGCATCATCGTAATATATAGAGATGCCCGTAATTCAAATTTATTGTAGAATGAGCACATTCGAAGGTAAGTTTATTAAAAAACTGCTTAGGATGCTTAAGTCTATATATGTAAATTTGCATTTAGTATCTGAACGGATAACTGTTATGTTCATACCACTTGGGTTTTTTTCCAATTTAGCATAAATGAGTAAAACTTTTTTTGCCAAGTTAATAAATAGGATTTAAAATGACAAAAGAAAACCTAAGAATTGAATGTGAAAGATTGTTTTCGTGTAAGACAATTAATGATTGTAATGAAATGCTTGATATATATGCTGAGTTTTTGCTAAAAGCTATAATAAATCATAAAGATGAGACAATCTATTCTGATGCAGACTATGATGCGAAAATTATTGTTCAAATGATGTTGACAAAAGTACTGCACCTGAAAAATGTTGTTTCAGGAATTTCTTTTAGAACTAAAGATGGATTAAGACTTGAAAGAATAATAGACCCTACAATTGTAGCTTCATTCATCAGAAATATTTATGAAACGACAGCAATGTTTAACCTTATTTATATTCATACGAAAGATAAGGATGAAAAAACAATTCTCTATTCACTTTGGGTACACGCAGGTTTGAAATATAGACAAAGATTTGAGAATATAATAACTTCTATTGAAAACAAACAGAAGCATGAAGAAGAAAAAATAATGATTGAGAAAATTATTATAAAAATTAACGGAACCCAACTTTATAATAAATTAAATCAAATTAATAAAGATAAAATAAAAGAGAAGTTGAAGAAAAAAGACTATTTTATCGAATTTGCGGGTACAGAGGTGAACTTTCTTTCTTGGAAAGACTTAGTTGGGATAATGGGTGTGAAAGAAGGATTGTTAGATCATCTATACACACATCTTTCATTTAACTCACACCCATCAAATGTATCTGTCTTTCAATTTGATAGTATGTTTAAGGATGGAGAAGCAGAATTTATACGATTGACAAATACAAATCTGCAAACTGCTTTTTTTATGTTTAGTATTTTTATGTTTAGTATTTTTATTGCCGATTATGTTAAACTGTTTCCAACGATAATGAGTACATATGAAAAAATTGATTTACGCGACCAAATTGTAATCGATTTTCATAATTTTTTTTTAAGAGGTAACGAATATTCAATTAATGACTCATGGAGGAAAGTATATGATTAGTTGATACATAGCAGATACAAATATATTAATAAAATCTATTCTTGAGTGGAGTTACGGTTTGATTAAAAATCTGTATAAATTAAATAATCTTCCCACTTTTCCTTTCCCCACTTCCAAAAATTTCCCTATATTCGTAACATAGTTAGGTGTTATCCAATAGAACAGCAGTTCTATTTCACCATTCTATACCCTATATTGTTTATCCTGCAACAATTATTGAATCTGCATGAAGTCAGCATTCTTTTTCGTGCTCGCAGTTGTTATACTAACTGGGCAAACATTTTCCCAGCAAAGCACATCCCCAAATTTTTTTGAAATCCAAAAACGGTCGTTGGAGTATTTCAAAACACATCCCGTTACACCATCAAAAGATAAGAACAAAGAACATGAAGACGGTTCATACTCGAACTACAAACGCTGGGAATGGTTCTGGAAACAGCGCGTAACACCCGATGGAAAATTCCCCGACCCGATGGTAGTCTATAATGAAACCGTAAAGAAACGGGAAGACCTCAAAAAAAATGGCGGTATTGTACTCTCCCCAACAGCAGAAGCTAAGTGGAAAGCCCTCGGTCCCTTCGGATCTGCTCAAAACGGTGGGGCAGGGCGCGTAAACAGAATCCATCTCAATCCCGCATTCCCCAATGATGTATGGGCAGGAACAGCAGCAGGGGGTGCATGGAAAAGTACCGACAAAGGTCAGACATGGATTGTGAAAACGGATGCGATTCCTATTCTTGGTGTTACCGATATTGCAACAGTTTCTACCGAACCTAACACAGTATATATAGCTACTGGGGACGGAGACGGGATTCTAAACGGTACAAACATCCAGGATTTTATCAGTTATAGTTTGGGGGTGATGAAATCCACCGACGGCGGTAATACATGGAAAACTACAGGACTTAATTGGCAAACAAGCAATGCACGGCTTATTGCACGGCTTTTAGTATCACCGGCTAACCCTCAACTTTTACTCGCTGCTACAAGTCAGGGTATGTATAAGTCATTGGACGGCGGTACAAGCTGGTCATTTACACAAAACGGTCGTTTCTACGATATGGAATTTAAGCCCGATAACCCATCCATTATCTATGCTTCCACCGAAAATGTAATTTACAAATCAACCAACGAAGGTACTACCTGGACAAAACTCAATACAGATATTCCAACAAGTATAGGAAGAATTGCAATCGGAGTCAGTACATATAATTCAGATATGATTTATGCAGTTTGTGCATCTAAAAGTAATTGGGGGTTTGGCGGATTCTATGTTTCCACTAACTCTGGGCAAACATGGCAGTCAAAAACCACAAAGACAAATATTCTCGGTTATGAATCGAATGGCAATGATGATCCTACGGAGGGTTTTCAGGGATGGTATGACCTTGCAATTGCTGTTTCCCCTTCAAGCTCCCAAGAGGTATATGTAGGTGGAATAAATATCTGGAAAACCACAAATGGAGGCATATCATGGACATGTAATGCACATTGGTATGGTGATAACAATCTGCCGTATGTACATGCCGATATACACGATTTGGCTGTTTCGGAAAGTAACCCTACTACTGTTTATTCAGGCCGTGACGGTGGAGTATTCCAAACAAATAATGATGGAAAAACATGGAGTGATGTAAGTGAAGGTTTGGGTATCATGCAATTCTACCGGGTTGCTTCGGCAACTTCAAATACAATACAAATGGGCGGAGCGCAAGATAACGGCACAAATTTATTGAAAAACGGGATATGGACACAAGTAAATGACGGTGACGGAATGACCTGTTTGATAGACCCGGGCAACTCAAATATACTCTATGCTGCTTCTCAGGAGGGGGATATCAGCCGCTCAACTGACGGAGGGGTGAATTTCCCAAGTTTTATTAACAGTGACATTACAAATGAACCTGCCTCATGGGTTGCTCCGTATGTTTTCGACCCGACTGATTCCAAGAATATTTACGCTGGATTTGTGAATGTATGGAAGTATAACCCTATATCTTCAAAATGGAGAAAAATTTCAAATCTTGTGAATGGAAATACTCTTAATTATATTGGCGTGGCACCTTCGGACACTAATTATGTGTATGCAGGTAATGACGGGGAAATATCATATACTTCCAATGGCGGTAAATCGTGGCAGCCAATTACCCTGCCTTCTCAGATAGGATATGTCACTCATCTTGAGGTGCACCCTAAAAACCCACGACGAATTTGGATAACCGTTTCAGGATATTCAGAAAAAAAAGTCTTTGAGTCAACCGATGCTGGAGGAGGATGGGTTGATATTTCAAAGGGCTTACCCTCTATTCCAGTTAACTGTATTGTTTACCAGAATAATTCTGCTGACAGGTTATACATAGGAACGGAAGCGGGTGTATATTTTCGTGATAATGAAATGACTGTGTGGCAACCGTTTAATGACGGCTTGCCGAATGTGATAGTAAGTGATTTGAAAATTAATTATGCCGCTAAAAAACTCTTGGCAGGAACGTATGGTCGCGGGCTATGGGAGGCAAACCTTATTACGTGCTTTGCATCACAAGTGAGGTTGGCTGTCTCAGGGGGTAAAACTCTTATTTGTGACGGTGACAGTGTGGAAGTAATTGCAACTGGAGGTTTCAGTGCCTATGAGTGGTCGAATGGAGCAACTACCCAATCGATTTATGTTAAAAAAGCAGGGGAGTATTCCGTAACAGTAACAGATGACAGAGGATGTTCGTCAATTTCACCAACTATAGTATTTACAGTCAATATCAAAAAAACACCAAATATTAAAGGGAATCATGCGGATTCAACCGCTTGCGAAGGCAATCCGATTACATTGGATATTGGGTTTGGATTTACCGGTTACTCAATTAAATGGAGCACAGGAGACACAACCCGTTCAATAAAAGTATCAAAGCCGGGTACATATACTGCAATGGCAGTCAGTGTCGGTGGATGTGTGGGACTTTCCAAACCGTTTGTTGTGAAACCGGGTGCTGCTCCTGAAAAGCCGACAATATCAATAAGCAAAGATACTCTGATTGCAAGCCCTGCAACTGCATATCAGTGGTATATTGATGGTGTGCAGCTTTTTGAAGCTGTTTCACGATGGCTTATTCCACCATCAGGAACTCTTGGGAAGAAGGTATCGGTAGCTACGTTTAATGAAGAAGGTTGTTCTACACTATCTGATGATTATCTTATTACAGTTACATCTGTTGAAGATGAAAAAACTGAACAAGCCATACAGCTTTTTCCAAATCCTGCAGAAGAGACGATAACGCTCGAAATGACTTTAGAAACCTTATCTCTAATCTCAGTCGAAATTGTGAATTCAGCAGGTAGTACCGTGCAAAAAAATGAACTTGCACCTGATAATCTTTTATTTAGACAGAATGTTTCTCTTAAAGAATTACCTGTTGGAGCATATATTGTTACCATCCGCACTAATGGAAAAGCATGGATTAGGAAAATTACGAAGAAATAGCACTCGCCGACATTCTCTCGCAAATTTTATGTAAATTGCAGAAAAGGTTGACGTTCTTCTTTCTCAAATTCAGGCAGCTGTTACTCCCAATTTTATGTGTATGCCAAATATTTTGTAATGGTTTCTTGCTCGGGTTAGGTGTAATAAATAACTTGTCTGCCAATTCTTTACGAAGAAATCTCTGTAGTGTTATTCTAAAAAAATCTCCTCTATGCTCTGTCTTCAAAATGCAACAAACCCCGAATGGATAATTGCTGCTGCTGCAAATCTGAATGATATACTGATTGACCATGCCCATTGTGAAAAAAAGGCTGCCGCCAATGCATTAAGCATGGTGCAACGCTACCCTGAAAAGGAAAAAGTAGTCACTAAAATGATTTTTATCCTCAAAGAAGAGTGGGAGCATTTTGAAATGTGCTTTTTGGAACTTCAAAGACGCGGAGTAGTATTTACTCGTGATAAAGGCGACGGGTATGCTCAGCTGCTATCACAACTTGTCAGCAAACAGGAACCAATGAGATTTTTAGACTTACTGCTAATCGATGCACTTATCGAGGCACGTTCTTGTGAGAGATTTTCGATACTTTCTAAATGCGAGGAAATTCCATCTGACTTACGGCAATTTTACCAATCATTACTTGCATCCGAAGCAGGACATTACCGAATGTTCACGGATATTGCCCGTGAATACTTCCCCTCTGATGAAGTAAAAGCACGCCTTAATGAACTTGCAGCAGCAGAAGCGGAAATTGTGAGAAATTTGCCGAATAAAGCTGCAATTCACGGGTAACTGAATAATGCTTGAAAATTCAATGAATATTATCTTTATGGGAACGCCGGAATTTGCTGTCCCGTCGCTTCAGGCAATTCATCAGAAATTTGGGGTCTCTGCTGTTGTCACGGTACCCGACAAACCGCAGGGGCGGGGTATGAAACTCACTCCGAGTGCAGTTAAGATTGCAGCATTAGAGCTTGGATTACCTGTTTTGCAACCTGAATTACTAAAATCAGAGCAATTCCGAAATGAAATTGAAGCACTCAATCCTGATATAATTGTTGTAATTGCTTTTAGAATACTCCCCGCTTCAATTTATACTCTTGCAACACTTGGTGCATTTAATATTCATGGCAGTCTGCTTCCAAAGTTTCGAGGTGCGGCACCTATTAACTGGGCAATTATTAACGGTGAAAAAGAATCTGGTGTTACTTCATTCCTTTTGAATGACAAAGTTGATACAGGTAAGATACTTCGCAAGCGTACTTGTCAAATTACAGAAACTATGACAGCAGGTGAGTTGTATTCTGAACTCATGCCGCTTGCGGCAGAGTTGGCGGTTGAAACATGTATCTTGCTTTCGGAAGGGAATGCTGTCCCTATTCCCCAAGATGACACTATTGCGACTCCTGCACCCAAACTTTTTAGGGAAAATTGCTCTATTGATTGGACGAAATCGGCACGTGATGTGAAGAATTTCGTTCGTGGGGTAAATCCTTCTCCTATCGCTTGGGTTATGTGGGATGACAAACGATTGAAAGTTTATACTGTGGAAGTTGAAAATAAAACATTACCAACCGGAGCTTGGAAAATAGAAAATGGGAAGTTTATTGTTGGTTGCGGTGATGGTAATAGTGTCAGTTTACTCGAAATTCAACAGGAAGGGAAACCAAAAATGAGCGTTGATATTTTCTTACGAGGGTATCGAGGGGTTTCTGAAGGTTTTTACAGTCTAAATTAAATGAATAAAATGGTAGATTCCCTTCCTTTCCCAAAGTTAAACGGTCGGCTGGCTCTTACGTGCAAGTGGATTCCAAAGCATACAAAAAAGTTGCTTGATGCTGGATGTTCATTTGGCTATGGGACAAACTATTTTAGTGCTTATTCAGAAGAGACGTATGGAATAGAAATTGAGCAAGATATGGTTGATATTGCCAAACAGCGATATCCCAATATTAATTTTTTGCAAGGTGCTTTGGATGATTTACCGTTTGAAAATAATACTTTTGATGCTCTCATTTGTACAGATGTCCTGGAACATGTTCCGTCAGAAATTCCGGCACTTAATGAGTTGTTTCGCGTATTGAAACCCCGTGGGACATTCATTCTTACTACACCTCATAAGGGATTGTTTACGCTTCTTGATCCTTATAATTACGGATATTATTTGCGTAAAAACTTCACTTGGCTTTATAAGATTCTCTATAAAATCCTTACCCGCCAATCTGCTTTCAAAACTGAACCGGGCTATAAACATCGCCATTATACAAAGAAAGAACTCACTGCTTTGCTTGATGCATCATCATTTAACGGACACTACTCAATTGAAAAAGTGTTTCGATCAGGATTACTTGCCGAAGTAATTGCTATGAATATTGAACTTGCTGCACAATTGGTATTTAAAAGTAAATCGGTACTGAAATTTTTAGAATGGATGAAAGATGTAGCAGCCATTGATTTCAATATTCCTTATGGTGTTGCGGCGTATAATATTGCTATTCTTATTCGTAAGAAGTAACTTGTTAATTAACAGTAAGTATATTTACCTAAAATATAACAAATTACAGAGAACTTATAAGGTACCGGCAGTTCTTTAAAAAGATAAGTGTCTGGTCCCCTTCGAAAAACTTATGGTGACTGATTTGTTAGTTATTCTGAGTTGTTTGAATAGGTCAACTACTTGACTATAATTTAGAGCTGTGCAGAGTCAGTTGCTAAATTAGCCCGTATTCCAAACCGAAACCCTCTTCCCGGCATCGGATAATTAAGCACTACCGAATACTGTTCATTAAACAGGTTATTGCAATCGGCACGCAGAGTCAGGTTAATGACTCCTGTCTGAATTTTCTGTTCTGCAAAAAGATTAACTTGCAGATAGGAAGGAATAATACTTTCTTCTGAGTTATCGGCAAGAGTATAACGGAAACTGGAGTAATTCACTAAGAAGCCAACCATTGATTTTCCGACTGTAACCACTATATTCCCGGATACTATTTCTTGCGGGATATAGGGGATTTGCTTATCTGGAGTAAGTGAATTAACTGTTTCATCAGTAGTTGTTTGAAGGGTATAGGCTATTCTTCCAGTGAGCAATTGTTTGGTTATTTCTCCTCCTGCGCTAAGTTCTATTCCTCTTGACAGAACATTCCCTATATTCTGGGCACTCCACGTAACCGGGCTTTTAGGAACTGCAATAATTTGGTCGTTGGTTGAAATGACAAAAGTTTCTGCTTCCACCTGAAAATGTGATACTGCATCCCATACAATCCCCAAATTCCATGATTGAGCGCGTTCGGGACGGAGCGAAGAAGTCCCGAAGTTCAGATAATACATTTCATTAAAATTAGGCAAACGGAAATTATAACTCCATGACGATCTGATATGGACAGGAATATTGTTATGACGGAGTATTAGTCCGACAAGAGGAGAAAAGGCATTCTTATTGATAGAATTGATGTCAAATCTCGATTGCAATTGAACTGCGATTGTGAAGGTGGAGTCCAGTAGTATTTCTTTATCTGCATTTCCTGCAACAGAAAAAGTAGTTCTTTCAACAAATGAACCGACCTCAGGTTGTAATGAATTACCGCGTAGATCAGAATATGTCCATTCTGATGATAAGCCGCCAAACATAAAGCCGGTAATCCATTCTATTTTCGCTGACACCATTGTTTCCCGTGTAATATAAAGGTCATTTTCTCCATCCGGTCCTCGAAAAAGTGCATCTTTATCTCTATAATATAATTCATTATAGCGTGATGAAGCAGCAAGAGTAAGAGTCGAATTCCGGGAAGTTTTCGTTAAAAATGAATGAATCATCAATACTTCGTTTTCTTTCAATCGTTTTTTAGAAATAACTTGCTGCTTGCTGCCCAATTGCCAATTTCAAAATTTGCAGAAGTAAATACTCCTATGTTTTGGAAGTCGGCATTGGAACGTTTGACAATTTGATCTTCACCAAATTGGAAGGAGTGAAAAGGATAATCACCTTTAGAAGTAAGGTATTCACCTCCGATACTCCAACGTACTCCGATTGCAGAGAACCCAATATGAGTTGCATCGTGCATCTCTCCGAACGAACCAAATGCTGTTTCGGCATTTACTGAAAATTGACGATTTGATGAATTCGAACGATTGCCTGACGAACGCAAATTAACAACACCAGCAATTGCACCACCTCCAAACAATGCCGAGCTTCCTCCCCGTGATACTTCAACTTCATCAAAAAATGACAGGGGAAGTCCACTTAGATCAACAGTGCCGTTTGCACCCGAGGTGAGGGGTATTCCGTCAAGGAGTATCAATGTTTGTTGTGAAGTTGTTCCGCGTAAGGATATTGTCTTGCTTCCTCCTATTCCGCCGTAATTTTTAATAAATGCACCGGGGACTGCTACTGCAGCATCTGCTACTTGCAGTGCTCCCAAGCGGATAATTTCTTCGTGAGTGAGCAAGGATTTCGGAGAAAATGAGGAACTGTTGGCTGATTGAGTTCGAGGAGCTGTTACTTCCACTTCACGGGTTTTGCGCGCTATTGTATCGGAATTGGTCGTTTGAGCTGCACAAGCAATTGTAAATATGAAAATACCAATAAATGAAAGAAAGGCAAAGCGCATGAAAAAGCAAGAATTAGTTTGGGAAAAGACCCGAAATTTTGTATATTTGCATACGGAAAATGATGAAATGGGCTAACAAGCCCATTTTTTATTAACAATATCTTTATCTGAGCTAAGGCATATAATTGGTGAAACTAACACTTCCTGATCATATTGTAGAATATCTCCAAAAACTTTGCAAAGAGAATGAAGTTCATTTGCTCGAAGCAGTTCTAAGGGGGAGTCCGCAGAAAATGTTATTGGAAGTTTTTATTGATAGCGAAACGGGAATAGTTCATTCAAATTGCAAAAATATTGGAAAATCTCTGAATGATCTCTCTGAAACCGATGAATTTCTTTCTAAGGTATCGCAGATTGAAGTATCCTCACCGGGAGCAGACCAACCGCTTCGCTTTCCATGGCAATATTCTAAGCATATAGGGAGAGTCTTGGAATGCAATCTCAAAAACAAGATAAAAATTCAAGGTAAACTTATTTCGGCAGATGCTGAAAGTATAACGTTGGCATTAAAACCGTCAAAATCACCTAAGATAACAACAGAGCAATCTGCAAATGAAATGACTGTTCCTTTCTCTGATATTGTTTCATCGAAAGTTGTAATTTCGTTCGTATAATTAATAAGATTATTTTCAGTTATAGACATACTATCTTTTACTTCAAAAAAATTGTTTATTCACATTCTTAACAGAAGCAATGGCAGCACGTCGTAAAGTAAAACCCAAATTTGATAAAAAGGTGCTTATAGAAGCATTCGCAGAAATGGCACGAGAAAAAGGTATAGACCGCGACCTTCTTCAAGGTATTCTCGAAGAAACTCTCTCGCTTTTGGTTCGTAAAAAATACGGACAAGAAGCAAATTTTGATATAATCGTGAATATGGAAAAAGGAGACATCGAAATTTACCTAACCCGTGAAATTGTAGATGACCCTTGGGACGACGCACTCCAAATTGACATTGAAGAAGTTCAAAAACGCACAAAAGAGCCGTATGAACTTGGTGATGAATTTATCGAAGAAATAACCTTGGATAATATTGCCGATAACTTTGGTCGCCGGATGATAACATTAGCGTCACAAACACTTAACCAACGAATCAGAGACCTCGAAAAAGATAATATTTTCAATGAATATAACAGTAAAGTAGGTGAGATTCTAATCGGAGAAATTTATCAGGTTCGTCCGAGCGGACTCCTTATCATGCACAATAAAGTGGAAATGCGCCTTCCACGTGAAGAGCAGATTCATAATGAAAAATACAAAAAAAATCAAACTATCCGTACTGTTATAAAAGAAGTGCGCCGTCAGCAAGGAAGCGGAACTCCCGATATTATTCTTTCCCGTTCTGCGGATGAATTTTTGGCAAGACTATTCGAAATTGAAATTCCTGAAGTATATGACGGAATCATTGAAATTAAAGCAATTGCCCGTGACCCGGGCGAAAGAGCGAAAGTGGCTGTGCTTTCATTTGACGAAAGAGTTGATCCTGTAGGAGCATGTGTTGGGATGAAAGGGATTCGTATTCACTCTATCGTGCGTGAATTGAACAATGAAAGTATTGATGTGATTGAATTTTCAGCCGACCCTAAGGTGTTCATTACACGTGCATTAAGCCCTGCAAAAGTAAATAGTATAATGATTTCTCCCGAAACACGTCAGGCAACAATTACTGTACCTGATGAACAGGTTTCACTTGCAATTGGAAAGAACGGACAAAACGTCCGCCTTGCTTCGAAACTTACAGGATATTCAATTACGCTCATAAAAGAAGGTGGCGAGGATATAGAACTTATTGAATTCCGCGAAGAACTCGGGCGCGAAATGTACGACAAGGTAATCAATCTCGGTATCGATACTGCACGTGAGTTTCTGGATGCCGATGTGATGGAACTCCTTCTCATCGAAGGTATGACAAAAGAATTATTACTTGAGATTCGTTCTTTGATGCTTATTGAGTTCGACGAAGATGAAGACCCGATTATTCGTAAAAGAATCTTACTTTCTCACTTGACTGATGGTGATGATGCCGTTGAAGAAAGTGATGAAAATAACGATCCGCCTCAACCATTAACAAATGGCTAAGGAATGAATGGAATAATAGAATACAAGTAAATTACAGGCAAAATCGGTAGATTTCCTGATGACGAATTTTTCATTGCAATTTTTTGCACCTCATTATTTTTGAAGTATGTCTGCACAACAAGCAACAAGGTTATTCAAGCTGGCTTCGCAGCTCAATATCGGTAAAGACGCTATCGTAGAATTTCTTTTGAGTAAAGGAATTACCATCGAGAACAAACCCACTGCATCTCTTTCGGAAGAAATGGTATCGCTTGTAATGGGTAAATTCGAGAAAGAGCAAAAAGCGGTAGAAAAACAACGGGAAAAATTAGAAAAGCATAATATCGTGCGTCATGAAGCTATTGCTGTAGAGCATGAGCCTACGCCTACGCCTACGCCAATTGTAGTAGCAAGCGACCATATAAAACCTTCTACTGTACCTGCTTTTGTCCCTGATACTCCGTCTATTCCGGTATCTCTCGTACATGAGCCAATTTCTAAGGAGATTGTTCATGAACCTGTAGCTGTTATTGAGCAAAAACAACCGATTGTTGAAGTAGTCGCTAAAACTGTTCCTGTCTCGGAACCCAAGACTGAAGAGCCGAAAAAAATCGAATCTGCATCTGCTCCGGTTATAGCTGTTAAGGAAGAACCGATTGAGATGCCAAAAACGATAGTAGAAACTGTAGAATCTGTTGCTCCTGAACCTGTTGAAGTAATTGAGGAGGCTATTCACAGTGAGCCGATTACTGAAATTGAACCAACCGAAGAACAGAGCAACGACTCACACCATAAGCGCAAACGTAAGAAATTTGTACAAGTAGAATACGAAGCCGGAGTTAAACCTCAATTACGTGGGCTGACAATTGTTGGGAAATTAGATCTTACTCCTCCTCCATCGCCAATACGGACCACTATATCTTCAAAAGTTCAGAGTACTGAACCCGGTGCAAAAAAAGTCAATACAAATGTATTCCGTACCAAAGCTTACGAAGAAGAAGAAAGTGCAAGAGCTAATAAAAAACCGATGAAGCCCCGTGAACCTGCAGCAGCAGGAGGCGGGCTCGGTGCAGCGAAACCAAAGGGTCCCGTAAAAGAAGTAAAGGTTATAGATAAAAAGAAAAAACGGAAAAAATCAATTCGCGAAGCTATTACCGAAGAAGAAATAGCACGCGCAATTCGCGAAACGCGACAAGGAATGGAAGAGACATCTGCGGTAAGTTCACGGAATAAGTTGCGCCAACGTAAGAAACTTGAGCGTGAGGAAAAAGAACTTCAACGGATGGAAGATATCGAACGTGAGTCAACTATTCTACGTATTACGGAATACTTGACAACAGGCGAACTTGCCAATCTTATGGGAGTGAATTCTGCCGATATTATCATGAAATGTATGAAGTTGGGACTAATGGTTTCGATTAACCAACGTCTTGATAAAGATACAATTACAATTATTGCTGATGATTACGGGTATCAAATCGAATTCCTTGACGAAGTGGATGCACAGGTAATGGAGGATGATGAAGATCCTGAAGAAACACTCGTTCCACGCCCACCGATTGTTACGATCATGGGGCACGTTGATCACGGCAAAACGTCACTTCTCGACTTTATCCGTAACGCAAATGTAGTTGCAGGCGAAGCAGGTGGAATTACCCAGCATATCGGGGCATATCATGTAGATTTGCCGAATGGTAAATCTATTTCGTTCTTGGATACTCCGGGTCACGAGGCGTTTACGGCTATGCGTGCCCGCGGAGCAAAAGTAACTGATATTGTTGTTCTTGTTGTTGCTGCAGACGATAGTGTGATGCCTCAAACAATTGAAGCGATTAGCCACGCACAGGCGGCTAATGTACCGATTGTAGTTGCAATCAATAAGATAGACCGTCCTGAAGCAAATCCTGACAGAATTAAACAGCAACTTGCAGACAGAAATGTACTTGTAGAAGATTGGGGCGGTAAATACCAAAGTGCGGCAGTTTCTGCCCGATCAGGCTTGAATGTGGATGTACTGCTCGA
>JACPWH010000091.1 GCA_016197185.1 Ignavibacteriota bacterium | reverse complement strand
TCCATCTGCGTTTTGTCTTCATTGAATTCTCCTATATTTTGGTTTGCAATATAAGTAGAATCTTTGTCCAGGCATTTAGGGGGCTGCGGCACGACAGGAAAAATTCCTCCCTATCTACGCCTTTGGTGCAGGAACAGTAATCGAAACAGTAGTATATTCGTTCGGTTTACTTTCGATGGAGAATGTACCACCCTGCAACTCCATAATTTTTTGAGCTATAACCAACCCCAAGCCATTCCCCTGCTGTTCATATTGTTTGCGCTCAAACTGCTGGTATCCACCTATGTTTGCAATTTGCTCTGCTGTCATTCCCCGTCCTTTGTTGTAAATTCTCAATGTAAACTTACCTTTAGTCGCCTCACTTTTTATCAGAACCGGAGAACCGGCTTCCGAAAACTTAAATGCGTTATCTATAATCTCTTCAATCGCTTTTAGAAAATACAATGGTAAAATATTAACAGGTGAATCAGTAATTGATAATGTTACATCCTCGTGACGGTTGAAAACAGATGCTTTATTTGCAACAGCATCCATTATTATTTCTTCTGCTGAATGTGTAATGGCATCCAACAAATCACCCATAGTACTTAAATCATTTCCTAAGATTTCAAGCCTAGTATAGAAGAGAAAATTCTCAGTTACCCTTTGTAACCTTCGTGCTGAAATTGTAATTTCATCTAACATTTCCATCGCATCCGCACGTTCCAAGACATCGTAATTATCCTTCATCATTTTGGAAATCCCCAAGATTCCATTCAATGGGGTAAGAAACTCATGGGGTAATGAGAAGGCAATATTTGTGCGCAGGTCATCAAGTTTTTTCTCTGCATTTTTACGAATTTCTTCGCTTTTTGCTAAACGCGTTTGGACAGCTGCAACCAATTGATCATGTTCAAATGGCTTAGTAAGGTAGTCGTCTGCACCAAGGTTCATACCTTGTCGAATATCACTTGAATCAGCCTTCGCCGATAAAAACAGGAACGGGACAGATGCAGTAGAAGGGTCATTCCGTAGTGCTTCCAATACTTCATAACCGTCTTTTTCAGGCATCATAATATCAGAAACAACCAAATCAGGATTGCATACTTTTGCGAGTTCTATCCCCAAAGACCCATTTTCGGCAGTAAACACTTCAAAACCGTTCACACGTAAAATAAGGTGAATTGCCTCGCGAATTAAATCTTCGTCTTCAATAACTAATATTTTTTTCATTTATTTACAAATTTTAAATTCAGTTTTTAATTTAGGAAATCGGTAATTCCACTGTAAATACAGAGCCTTCATTTTCAATACTTTCCACTTTTATATTTCCACCGAGCAAATCTACAGATTGCTTCACAATTGATAATCCTAAACCTGTACCGGAAATATTCCCTACGTTATCCGCTCTTCTGAACGATTCAAACAAATTACTGAAATACTCCTTAGGGATTCCAATTCCTTTATCCTTTACTTCGATTATGACTGCTGTCTCAGAATGACTTACAGCCAGTTCAACTTCAGTAGAAGATTGTGAATATTTTAGAGCATTTGTCAACAAATTTAATAGAATTTGACGTAATAGCTTTTCATCTGTTCTGACCGCCGACGGAGGATAGTCGAATTTGAATATTATCTTATGTTTTTCTGCATCAAGAACACGCATTTCATCCAAAATACTGGAGCAGAGTTCAAACAAATTAATCACTCTCATTGTAACAGTCAGAGCTCCAGAATTGGATTTGCCGATAAACAAAATATCATTAAGCATCGATGTCATTCTTGAAACAGCCAGTTCTATATTTTTAAGATATTTAATTTGATCGTCTTCTGTCAGTTTCTCCCTGTAATTTTGCATTATTTGGGTGTACGAAAGAATGGTAGTCAGAGGTGTTCTGAACTCATGCGAGACCATCGAAACGAAGTTTGATTTTAGGTCTGCAAGTTCTTTTTCTTTAATCAAAGCCTGTCTTGCAGCTTCCTCGGCGCGTTCACGCTCTGTAATTTCGGTTGTTAATTTCATTATTAACTCTTGTAATTCCGCCGCAGGATTAGCAGACGCTATCACACCCGACTCAGCATTTATTATCAAAATTCCTGTTTGAACACAATCCAAAATTGTTTTTAACTCACGTTGAATCTGTTCTAAATGAATTGTACGAGCAGAGACTTTTTGTTCGAGGACTATTTGATTATATGTAAGACGTTGGAGAAGCCTCGTATTATTTAAAGCATACGCAAACTGATAAGCAGACATCTCACATAGTCGAAGCAAAACCATGTCGTCATTATGCAAATCTGCTGCTAAAATAACAAGTCCGACAGCAGCTGACGGAACAGACAGTGGTATAATAATAAATCCACTTAAATCATTGATTTCATCTGAGATATATTGTGCTTTGCCTGCAGATAACACGCTGCCGATACTTCCCTTTTGTGCCAAAACATTAAAAATTTCCTGTGCATTGTTGTTATTCTCATTTGGCAAGGCAGCACTGAACCTAAAATTAAATTCATTGTCATCAACAAGAAATAACATTACACCATTGTTATTCGGAAACTCTCTAAACACATGCAATCCGTCATGAATCACCTCCGCAATAGATTCACCTCCGCTTCTTTTGGCAGAATTTGCCAAAATAGCGTCAAGAAACATTTCTATTGACGAAGTATGAATATTCATTTATTCATTAACATTTATTAAAGAAGCAGACTGCTTGCAGCTTCATGATAATCATATAAGACCTGGTCATACAAGCCCGTAATTGTTCCCGGAGGCAACCTTAGAATTTCCCATACCTGTTCATTAGGTTGAGGAATTACCAGATCACCGGGATTACCTAAGCACAAGCATCGTGCCATAATACTTGCAATATGAACGGATGCAGTTTGAATATCAGGTTTTCCATCATTAAAACCTGAAATATAATTTTTGATTGTATTTTTAATGCTTGTTGGTAATTGCCATTTTTCAGCCAGAAGCTCACCGATAGCAGTGTGTGTAATCCCTAAAACTTCACGTTCTGCTACTCTCGCAACTACTTGTTTTTCCGATACCATATTTAGAACCACAGCATATTCTCGAGGTACAAATTCATAGAAGAATAGTTTTCCAATACTGTGTAATATACCTGCAAGAAAAAAATTTTCAAGATTACTTACACCTGCTTGTTTACCCAACAGACGAGTTATTACTCCTGTTGCTATTGAATACTTCCAAAACTCAACAGGGTTAAAAAGAATTGATTGCTTTCCTTTTCCAAACATGTCTATAATCGAAAGTGCTGCAACTAAATTGCGAACTTCATTAAAACCTATAAAAAATATTGCTTTTGGAATCGTATCTATCCTACCGCTGTACCCATATAGAGGCGAATTTGCAGCTTTCAGAATCTTAGCAGCTGATGCCTGATCTGTGGATATTACAATTGCAGCATCGCTTGCAGTAGAACGTGGGTTTGCAATAACCTCTGAAAGTGCAGAATACACAGTAGGAAGTGTTGGAAACTCTTCAAACCTTTGCAATATTCTTTGTGTAACATCCATATTCTTATTATGAGTTAAGGTACTGTGGTTAGGAACGAATAATTGTTTGAAATGCAAGTTCATACAATTCGCTTTCCCAACTGTTACGAGGTTTCCATTCCAATCTCTTACTGAGCAATTCTTTTGTTTCTTTAATTTTCTCTTCGTCGGGAGGACTACCGCCCAAAGTTTCGTTTTCACGTACCCAAATTGATTTAACACCCCAAGTATTCAGAAGGATTGACATATTTTAAACTAAAAATAAGAATAATTACCCTAAAAGGTTGACAAGATAAAAGAAACTGCCTTGATAACCAAAGCTATAATGAGAAAACAACTCATTTATAAAGTTTTCAATGAGGCATTATGTAACCTTTTGCATCCTTTGAATGTCTATACTATTAGAATGATAAGAGAATTTATATATGAGCTTTTTAACGAAAAATGCTGATTTTACAAAAAATAAAAGCAATAATAAATCATCTACATAAATAATCACTGTTAAAGTAACAGGTAATTTCATACCAAGTTTTGTTTTATTTCATCCGGGAGTTCTATGAAAGCTTTTTTTGCAGTTGCATTATTAGCTTCGGCTTTTACGTTTTCTACGTATGCTCAAAATATACAAGGGGTTCGTATGCTCAAGCTTTCTGAGTACTCACTTGCCAAAATGGGAATCAGGATTTCTGACAATAATGTTTATTTTCAAGAATTAAACAAAGAACTGAAAAATGGAAAAGTTGAAAACAAAGGACGCAAAATTATGCTCACTAAGAATTCAATCAAGATTAAAACCTCTACTAAAAAAGAAATTGAAGCCACACCGCCTTTTGCCCCGATTTTTGCAGTCAATATTTTCAAGGGTGGCAGTAT
>JACPWH010000090.1 GCA_016197185.1 Ignavibacteriota bacterium | reverse complement strand
TGAAAGATCGAGTCTTTCCACAATCACAAAGAGAATTTCCCTAGCATCTCCTGAATACCCTCCTCGTCCATACATCACAGTAAGTCCTAGTCCCAGCTCGTGCATGATCAGCTCTTTTATTTCCTTTGGCTTTTCTGACATGATCAGCACTGATTTGAGTTCATCAAGTCCAACAATCACGATATCCATCATTTTAAAAGCAACTACATAGGTCAAAAGAGAACGAAAAGCGATATGCCAATCGTAGAAGATAAAACCATACGCAGCAAATATAAAGATATTGATGAACAAGATTACCTGTCCAACTGTAAACCCCTTCCGGCGGTTGACAATAATGGCAAAGATCTCTGTTCCATCTAGACATCCACCATGTCTAATAATCAGTCCTCCTCCAATCCCTAGAATAGCACCGCCGATAACGATCACTTCTAGCGGCTCTGAAACGAAGCCTGGAAACCGGGCAAGAAGGCTTAAGAAAAGGGCAAATAGAAAAACAGCAACGATCATCTGCACAAAAAAGGTGCGTCGAATAAATCGGTAGGAAAGGTAGATAAAAGGGAGAGTAAGAGCGATAAAGTAGATAGGAAAAAGTTCTTTATGAGAAAGGCGAGTGAGAATCATAGCTATACCCACAATTCCACCGTCGATAAGATCGTTGGGAAGGAGAAACAAACGAACACCACAAGCAGCAAGCAGAGCTCCTACTGTAGTCCAAAAATAGGAAAGGATTAATTGTTTAAGAGTTTTCGATGTAAATTGCAAGTAGGCTGCCTCTTTTATAGCTCAAGAATGGATCCGAAAAAATGCGCGGGAGACGGGACTTGAACCCGCAACTTCCAGCTTGACAAGCTGGCGCTCTAACCAATTGAACTACTCCCGCATAAAGCAAATATATGCTGCTCTATACTATTCCCACTTCAAGTGACTAGAAATTTCTCCCTTGGTGTCTATGCTTTTCATCCCTAATGCGTCGCATGTTCAACAATCGGGATGTCAGAATCAAAATTTCTAAACGTTTGAGGTAGAAGTAGCATACAAAAAACTAGCAAAAAAATGCTTTCAAAAATCCTTTACTTTCGAGTTTTGAAACATTTTCTAAATGGGCGCAACAGGACTCGAACCTATGACCACCTGTGTGTAAGACAGGAGCTCTACCAACTGAGCTATACGCCCGTAGCTATCTTTTCGCTCTCTTCTATAAGGATTTCCAATCTATAAGGAAAAGGGGATTTTTTACAAGGGAATTTTCCTTTAAGACAGTTCCTCTTTCTGGTCCTGTTTAGAGAAAGTGAGCTTGGAAATAACCCAAATAGCAAGGGAACTGAGGAAGAATCCAGGAAAAAGGGTAGGCATTTCAGTTCCAAAAAAGCGTTGCAGATAGGGCCAGAGGATTGCAATGATCCCTCCAGTGAGGATTCCTGCCCACGCCCCATATTTATTGGTCTTTTTAGAAAACAGGCTGAAGAGAAGAAGGGGACCAAAGGAGGAGCCCAGTCCAGACCAGGCAAAGGTCACAAGTTGATAAATCGTATTCGATCTGAAAAAAGCAATCCCATAGGAAACAAGGGTAACAAGGAGAAGAAAAAAGCGGGAAATTTTTACGAGTTCCTTTGAGGAAGCATTTTTCCTAAAAATTCTTTTATAAAAATCTTCTGTCAAGCTTGAAGCAAGTACAAGAATTTGAGAATCCATGGTAGAAATGGTGGCTGCTAGAATGGCACAAAGGATAAGAGCAATGAAAAAGGGGGAAAAAAGTTCTTTTACCATGAGCACAAAAATGAGCTGAGGATTATCGAGATGCCCTTCAAAGAAGGGAATGCCGATTAGCCCTATGCAGATAGCTGCAGCTAAGATTAAGATGAGCCAGCTCATCCCTACTCTCATCGATTTTTTCATATCAGAAACCTTGGCAATCCCCATAAACTTGGTTACGATATGAGGCTGACCGAAGTAGCCAAGTCCCCAGAATCCGATCGAAAAGAGGATTGTTAGAAGGGTGGATTTAGAAAAATCGGGAAGGATCGAAAAGGAACGGTTGTAGTGGGTAATTCCCTCTATTGCTTGAGAGATCCCTCCTACCTTTCCAATGGCAAAGAGAGGCACTAAACAGATGGCAAGTAGAAGAAAAAAACCTTGAAAAAGATCGATATAGGCAATGGCTCGATATCCGCCAAAGAAAAGATAGGGAAGAACCATAAAAATGCCAATAGAAATTCCTATGTAATAGTTAATTTCAAAAAGCGATTCGATCAAAAATCCAAGCCCCATCATCCCTGCAGAGATATAAATGGTATAAAAAACCAAAGAGAGAATGGCTGTAAAGATACGAATCATCCCTGAGGTATCAGCAAAGCGACTTTCGAAAAAAGAGGAGAAAGTGAAACTATTATACTCTTCTGTTCGCATTCTCACTCTTGGCGCGATCAAGGTCCAATTGAGAAACATAAAAAAGATAAGGCCAACTGCTAGCCACCATCCCAGGAATAATCCCTGATTGAAAACAACCATGGGATAGCCCATGAAAAGCCAACTGCTCATATCGCTGGCATGGGCAGAAAGAGCGGTGACCCAGAAATTAAGAGAGCGCCCTCCCATCATAAAATCGGTAGCAGTCTTGACCCTTCTACTAACAAAAAAGCCAATGGTAAATAAAATAGCAACATAAAGTAAAAGGGCCGAAAATTCAGGAAGGTAATGCATTATTTAACCAGGGCTTTTTGTGATCCATACTGAATTGCTGCTCTTGCCAGATTTTTCCGCACATGAGGAAAAAGCTCCTCAATTTGGGTTAAGAGCCGCTTTGTTTCCATCCGCTTGGAACGGGCCCCCACAGGGCATCTACAAGTGATTCTGGCAAAGCGATAAAGTTTAGCAAATTCGATAATTTCCTGCTCAGGAACATAGATTAGAGGGCGGATGATGGTTACTCCATAATCGTGCATAGGCACTTTAGGGAGGTTTCCTGCAAACTCCCCCTTATGAAAAAGATTTAAAAGAAGGGTTTCTGTTGCATCATCCCGGTGGTGTCCAAAAGCAACTGTTTTAACTCCGATTTTTTTTGCTCCTTCGAAAAGGAGAGATCTTCTTTCTCTGGAACAGGGGTAGCATTCAAGTTTTTCAATGGGGGTATTTGATCTTGAAGGGATAGAATAGAAAGGGACTTCGAGAGCCTTGCAAATATCTTCTAAATAATTTCCCCCTACAGAAGCTCCGCAGGAAGCCGAGCCGCTAATGTGAATTGCATGCAAAGGAAGTAGAGGAACTCCTCTTCCTAAGATCGCTTTTAAGAGAAACAGGAGGCTTAGGCTATCTTTCCCGCCGCTTAACGCTACAGCAATCGATTCCTCTCCCTCCAAAAGCTTAAAATCAAAGATAGCCTTGCGCACATGGCTTTCTAAAATTTTTCCTAGACTTGTCCAGGGGGGGCAGGCAAGAGGAAGATGCTGTGGGCAAAAATCTTTTCTCCAAAGAAAAAGTATTACTGCCATTACTACAAGCCCCAAAGGGGGATCCCCTTTTAAGCTTCCTGCTCTCTTTTCTAAGGTAGTAAGAAATGCCTCCCCAGAAGAACTTGCTGAGCTTAAAGGAGATTTAAAAGAGAGGATTATCGCTAAAAAAGAGGAGGGGGGAAAAGAGACTGTCCAGCAGGAGATTAAAGAAGAAAAACCAGAAGCTTAATCGCCCCTCTTGCCCTGAAAACATTTGATTTGTTATAAATAGCCCGGCTTTGCTGGAGTAGCTCAATTGGCAGAGCGCCCGACTTGTAATCGGATGGTTGAGGGTTCAAGTCCTTTCTCCAGCAAGTTTTTTATTTCCAGATGTTTCTTTTCCTGGGGGTGTCGCATAGCGGCAATTGCAATGGACTGTAAATCCATCGTCTTCGGACTCCGGCGGTTCGAGTCCGCCCGCCCCCAAAAGTAGCTCCACATAAGTGGAGCTTTTTTTTAGGGCGGAGCGAGCCAAGAGTTTGGCTCGCGAGCGGATGAGAAGTGAAGTTTGCTTGCAAGCGAACCGGCGGGAATCCCGGAGTCCGCCCTCATTCCTCTAAAATTCTGGCTTATGCAGATGCTGATAGTCAAAGGTATTCCTAATATTTCTTATCGTCCCTTCCCGCTCTTATAGTAACTCAAGAAAATAAACAGCCATGAGCTTACAAAGATTATTGAAAACGATCAAGATTTTCTGGAAAAGATTACGCGAGATAAGGATAGGAATACAATTGCAGTTTGTATAATTGATTACTATAGATCGGTTGAATGCTCATATGAGGCAAAAGTTTATCTTCCTTTAGAGAGCAGAATTACCAGAAGATTTGCTTGTCAACGCCACGTCGGCTTTAAAGCTATTGATTATAAGAGCATTTACGAACATCTCTTGCAAAATCTCGCTCGAAAATAGCACTTTGGCTATTTCTTTCGCTCCATTTTCTAAGGCCTACCTCGTAAATCTCCCTTATCTTCAATAACTTTAAAGCCGATCTGACGTTTATCAGTGTATAAAGGAACAACTCTTTTTCTATTACATTACCATAACAACGGGCTATATTTTCCTTTAAACGTAGTTATACCATTTCCGAAAAATAAACGCATAAATTCGAATCGTATAACACATCACCTTTAATCCATCCTTTCTTGCTCATGTTTAAAAACATGTGCTTCGAAACGATGAATTAAATCTGTTGCCTTCTACAATTCGAATTTATGCGTTTATTTTTCGGAAATGGTATTACTCAGCAAAAAGAATCGCTGATAGTTTTTCCTTGATTAGAGGAAGCTCTTGTTTGACAACTTTCCAAGTGAGAATTAGATCAACATCGAAATATTCATGAATTAAAATATCTCTCATGCCGGCTATCTGCTTCCAAGGAATATCTGGGTGCTTTATTTTAAATGGATGGGGTAAGTTTTTAACAGCTTCTCCAATGATTTCAAGACGCCTAATAATTGCATCTTGCAAGGAACGGTTTTTCTGAAATTTTGCTTGGGTTACATGCGTCGAATATTCTTCTATGAGATGAATAGAATCCAGAATATGGGCAAGGAGTACTTTGGGGTCTTTTTTCACAAGATCACTATTTGTTCTGCGAGGATACGCTCTCGAATTCTCCAATAAATTGAGCTATAGGTAATCACATCGACTTTACGATCTAGGGTTTCTTCTAAATCTGATTTTAAATCCACCAAATCAAAGAGGCTTTTATTTTTTTCTTTATATTCGATTAGAAAATCAACATCGCTTTTAGCTTTTGCAGTGCCACGAGCAAACGAACCAAAAATGGAAGCACGCTTCACAGCGTGCCTTTTCATAATAGGCACTACCTTTTTCTTAATTGATGAGGCTGACCATTTAGTTTTCTTTTTGTCCATAATCCAATGGGGATTTTATTTATAAAAGCAAACAGTTTACAGAGTAATAGACACTTGCTTAGGTAGTTTTCACCCTCTTTTTTACCATTCTAGGAATTTCTCCTATTCTTTTCATCCTTCTTTTAGACCATTGCAAGACTAGGTGATATTTTATCATAGGTTTCTATTTAAGTCTTTGTTTTTAAGTGGCATATTTATAAATAAGATAGGTGATATGGAAAAAAATGAGACAGTACTACTCGTTTTTACTCAGCTTCTAACAATACACAGCGATAAATATTGCAATATAAGTCATTGGTTAAAAAGATGAAAAATATTGAAAGAGGTGGACAGTGAGCCAAGAGTTTGGCTCACGAGCGGAGGAGAAGTGAAGTTTGCTTGCAAGCGAACCGGCGGGAATCCCGGAGTCCGCCCACCTCCGATTTTCATGGACAAGATCATGTTACATTTGAGGTGTTGAAAATGGGCTTATCTGCCTCCAAAGAGTCAGTTGTTCTATGGAAATTAACCTAAGACTGTCCTAATAAAAATACTGTCTTTTGGTAGTGATTAGCCTATACTCTTTTTAGGGCTGGGCTTTGTATATTTTAAGAGTAATAACCTGCTTTTTAGAATTAGTTATGCTGTCTATGTCTCATGCAGATTATCGCAAAAAGATTGAGCTTTCTTCTAGGAATAAAGGCCTTTTCATAAGGCCCATGAAGGAGAATGATATCGCAAAAATCGTAGCTCGTTATTCCTTTCCCTGGTCCACTCTAAAGAAAGCTCAAGAAATTTGGAAAACCTATTGCTGTGAACAGCAAGCGGGGACCCACACAGTTGCACTCCTGGAAGAAGGGGATGAAATACTAGGGTACGGAAGTCTGCTTCGAAGATCAGAATGTCCCTATTTTGCTAGCTCTAATATTCCTGAAGTACATGCGCTATGGATTGATGAAAGCCATCGCAGACAAGGTCTTAGAAAAGCACTTGTCCAATGGATTGAAAGTCTTGCTATAGAGGAAGGGTATAAGCAAATAGGGATCGGGGTTGGCCTCTACCGTGATTATGGTCCAGCCCAGAAGCTCTACTTTCGACTGGGGTATATTCCGGAGGGTAGCGGCATCACATATAAAGGTCAACCTACTACCCCCGGACAGATGTATCCCCTAGACGATGACCTTAACTGCTCATAAAACAATTCCCTCTTTGGGCCGACCTTCCCCTGAAGCCGGTTCTCTCCTCAGGTACAGATAATGTCTTGTATCGACTGGGGAATCATATGGTGGTAAGACTTCCTCGCATTGATTGGGCTGTGGAGAATGTGGATAAAGAATTTGAGTGGCTTCCTAAGCTCGCACCCTTTTTACCTATTTCTATTCCTCTCCCTCTTGCAAAGGGTTCTCCAACAGAAGACTATCCTTGGCCTTGGTCAGTGTATAGTTGGTTAGATGGCAGTAATCCAACCGTAGATCATATTCCCGACCCTGTTCTTCTGATTCATGATCTTGCTCAGTTCCTTCAAGCACTGCACGGAATCGATCTACCTAATGGTCCCCTTTCCAATCGTGGAGTACCCTTGGAAAGAAAAGATACAGAAACCCGCAGGGCTCTTAAGCAATTGGAGGGAATGATCGACGTTGAAACTGCAACTGCTCTATGGGAGAAGGCCTTAAACATTCCTAAGTGGTCAAAGCCGCTTGTCTGGATCCATGGAGATCTATAGCCTGGTAACTTGCTTATCCAAAAGGGGAGACTAAGTGCTGTGATCGACTTTGGAAATGTAGGTGTAGGGGATCCTGCCTGTGACTTGATTATTGCGTGGAATCTTCTTCCAGCCTCCATGGGATATATTTTTTGTAGGGAAGTAGGGTTGGATGAGGCTACCTGGCAACGCGGCCTTGGTTGGGCCCTGTCTAATGCTCTCATTGCTCTGCCCTACTATAAAGATACAAATCTGGTTCTAGCAAGTAATGCACGGCACGTGCTCCAGCAACTCATCGAAGATCACCGGAGGCAGTTCATTTTCCATTTTGCCCCAGTTAAACCATCTCAGAGATCATTAGTACACAATTGGCTAAAGCAAACACATACTAAAGAGTGGATCCACGGCATAGGGCTCCAAAGTACCTTAACGGGCATAGAAAACTTTTTGCAAGGAGGATCCAGCGCGACCTACTGGATCGGTTACGATAGAGCCGCTCCCTTTGCATTCCTCATTACTTCTCCTTCAGTAGAGGATGCTATTGCTCTAGATGTATTTATTTGCGACCTAAAGTATCTGGGTAAAAGGCTTGCTGTGCCTCTAATCCATGAATTTTTAATAGGCCAATTTCCAGATGTGAAGAGAATTTTAATAGATCCTGAAGCAGCAAATACAAGAGCCATTCATGTATATAAGAAGGCAGGCTTTAAAATTGTAGGAGAGTTTATCGCAAGCTGGCATCCGGTACTTCATTACCAGATGGAGCTTAATATGAGTGATCTACTCACGTTTAATACCGAACATCATTAAAACTGCAATTTTTAACGATTTTATTAAAAAATAAAATTATACGGGGCACACAGCTAAAAATGGATCTTGTAGCCTAAAGAGTTTATCATTTTCATTTGAAGCAGATTAAGGGTTAGCCCCTCCTTTAAAGAATGCAACTGTCCAGACCCTGAGCCGTCTTTCCTAATTGGTTTACCTTCTTACTTTCTAATTCTCTATTTACCTGCTTTCTTTGTCGTGTGCTATTTCTGCAAGTTTAAGCTGTGCAACTACATTTAAAACATTTCTGTAATGTTCGTGATCACATATCGTTTTTTCATTTTCTTTTTCCTTTTCCTGTTTCCATTTTTGAATAATATCTTTTTCCGTTTGCTGATTATCATTTTTAATTTTGGTTAATACTTTCTGTGCAATAAGATTAGCTCTCTCTTCTAAAACATGTACAGCCGCTTCTTCTTTCTCTTTTGACATGGGATGGTTTTCTTGAATATCTTGTATTTTATCTTTTTGCCCTTGCATAGCCATTTCTTTGAGTCTTAAAGATAGGGATTCATCAAAACAAGGATTTCGTTTAATGTAATCATCAAGATTTTCTTTTAAAGACTCGTAAGAATAACCTTCTATCATCTTCCCTCCTAAGAGCAATTGGTTAAAGTGAAGTTGGATGTTACCACATAATGGCTTTGTTTGGTAGCATGGTTAGTCCAAAAATGAAGAGAATAAATAGATAAAGTCTAACCCTCTGAGACGGTAGACAGATTATTTATTTCGGTTCGAGATTAAGGATTGCAAACCCCTTAATGAAAACGCTCCCTAATATGCAATGCCTCTATCAGAGATGCCAGCAGAAAATGTACAAAGTTCAGATAATGGGAGGTGTTATGAGTTCATTTGTTTCCTCGAATCCTATCGAGATGGATATCAAGGGGGGTATGTGCAAGATGGAAGGGGTAGATTAGCCGTATAATCCATCAAAAGTTCTGAATCCAACTGTTTCCAAACTCTCTATAAAGATTAGTCTAAAGTCGTCTCAATAAAAGAAAAGCACTGCTTTTGAGTCTCGAATGGAATGCAAATGAGACAACAGTATGCAACATATATTAGACTCCTTTCGAAACTCCATTTATTTGCCAAAACAACGATTTTTGCCATCTCTAAAAACCGATTTTTTCAGCC
>JACPWH010000054.1 GCA_016197185.1 Ignavibacteriota bacterium | reverse complement strand
GACATCTTGATTTCAACCGAAGTCCTCGCCGAGGGCGTGAATCTCCACCGCTCCAATGTCGTCGTGAACTACGACACGCCCTGGAATTCCACGCAGGATAATTTAATGGACGAAGCACAAGCGGATTGGAAGCAAGAAGCGGACGCGATTGCCAATTTTCCCAAACATGATTACCCGTAGTGATTACATTTGCTCCAAGAGCAAAAAGCTCAGTCGCTTCTTTTTCTGTAAGCCCTTTGCCGTTAACAATATTTTCGCCATTGATAATAACGCACTGGGCTGAGTATTTCTGAATAAATGATGGAAGGAAAGTACGGACGGCATTCATGCCCGGATTGCCAACTATATCACCAATGAAGAGAACGCTGAGTGTTCGAGCCAAAATAAACTCCTGAAATAAAGGGGTTGAATGGGTAATAAATGTAAAATTAACTAAATCCCATCAAAAAAAGGTGTAAAATCAATGAATTGACGGTGAAAACATAAGAATGTATGACTATTGAGGAAGGTTTAACTTTTAAGAAGAGTAAAGATTTGGAGTAGTTCTTTAACTATTTTATGTTTGATTAGAACAAAGCGAATCATGTGTGTCACGATGATAGATATAGGTAGCGGCATCCGTTTCTCCGATTGTAAAACCTTCTTCTTGTGCCCTGGCAAAGAAATCAGCATCATCAGCATATCGAAGTGCAGAAAAGCCTCCTATATCAACTGCAGATGTTCGCTTTATCACAAATGTCCCGCCTATAACGCACTTTGAAAGGTGGATTTGCTTTTTGGGATTATCCTTATCTGCTACATAGGGGTTGCCTATGATTTCCACTCCTCCGTGAAGCAGGTCAACTTCCGGGTAATCCCATAATATCTCTTTTCGGATTGCGAGATGTTCAGGCAGATATTCGTCATCAGAATCCAAAAAAGTAACAAACATACCACAAGCTGCTAAAATCCCGGTGTTGCGTGTAAGTCCTGTACCTCGATTTGAATGATATGAATATCGAATGTTCGGATTTAGAGAAATAAATTCCTGAGCAACGGAAAATGTAGAATCGCTGCTGCCGTCATCGCAGATAATTGCTTCCCAGTCTGTTTCGGTTTGTTTGAGCAACGATTCCAAAGCACGGGGAAGCAGTGCTGCACGATTAAATGTTGAAATTATCACCGAATAAAAAGGAATACGTTTTGGATACAGGGTTATCATTATTCTCTCGAAAAATTGAAATACTATCGAAATTACCTTAAAAACAGCTAATTTTACATAAAATTTACTTTGAAACTACGTAAATATACTCAAATAGAATTGATATGTCAGCAGTGAAGCTAACCAAAAAAACCAATTCCTCAGCAAATCCTCACTCTAAATTTTTTGTTCAATATAATACCATCGATATATATGTACTCGGTTTGTCCGGTATCTATACTTTATTGAGTATTCTGTTTTTCAATAAAATTGAATGGTCGGGCAGGTTAATCGGACTGAATGCCCTTATTGCTCTTTTTGTAACATTCATCGCTTATTATAACAACCGTAAAAAATCTCTTATTTTGGACGTAATTCATAATTTTTATGTTGTCCCGATGATACCGGTGATGTTCAAGCAAGTATTCTTTTTTATTCCTGTTGTTCACCCACAAGATTACGATACAATGCTTATCGGTTGGGACAGGGCGATATTCGGAACAAACCCGACAGAAGTACTTTCCCATTTCACGCATCCGCTCCTTACAGAGTTTTTGCAGTTTTGTTATGTATCTTTTTTCTTTCATGGATTAGTCCAAGGGATTGAAATGTATATAGCCAACCGTAAGGAAGCAGTCAGGACGATTGCACGTATGTTAGGCTTCGGTTTGTTTGTGTCGTATATTTTATATTTTATACTACCCGCTATTGGTCCACGGTTTACTGTTCATGATTTTGCCAATCTCAGTAATGAGATTCCCGGATTATGGTTTACCGAACCAATGCGTACTTTTATTAATGCAGGTGATAATATTGTAAAAGGGGAATTGCATCCTATGGTAGTTGTCAATCGTGATTGTATGCCGAGCGGACATACTATGATAACGGTGATGAACATTGTATTGGCGTTTCAACTGCGGTCAAAACTGCGGTGGATATTTCTTTTTATAGGAAGTTGCCTTATTTTCTCAACAGTATATCTCCGCTATCATTATGCAGTGGATGTACTTGCAGGAATATTGTGTGCATTTATAGTCATGTGGCTGGAACCTAAGTTATGGAGGTTGTTATTAGTTAAGCGGTGGGTGACTAAGTAGATGTTGGATTTTAGCGTGCTGTAATGTGTTTGTAAATTAATAAGTTGCAGTTTGAAAAGGGTATCTATTTTTTTTAGAATAATTATAATAGTGAAGTATTATTTATCATCAAATCTCAAATGAATATTACTTGGAAATTCTATACTTTCGAGGAACTGTCAACTGGTCTGCTCTATCATATTCTGGCTCTTCGTCAGATTGTATTCGTTGTGGAGCAAAACTGTGTTTACCTCGATACAGATGGAGTTTATGACTATTGTTCCTCGCATTGCTGTGGTTTTGATGAAATTGGACAACTTATTGCATATACAAGGATCATTCCTCCTGCAGTTAAATACGACGAACCGGCAATAGGAAGAGTGGTAGTGGCACAATCTGCCAGAGGTAAGGGCATAGGGTAAGAACTTATGAAACAAAGTATTGAAAAATGCAATAAAGAATATCCAAAATACTCTATTAGAATATCTGCTCAATGTTATTTAGAGCAGTTTTATACCAATCTGGGTTTCCAATCAGTAGGAACTTCTTATTTAGAAGATGGAATTCCGCATATTGAAATGGTATTACCATGAGATTATTTCCTTTATTTATTGTTTTTTTGTTTCTGATTATTGGCTGCTCATCCGGTCCGCAACCAATGAAATTTGTATGCGGGTTTTCGACTAATGAGTTTAATGCTCGTGCTATGGATACACTTACTGAATACAAATTTTCAATTCTTTCCGCTTCTTCCGATAGCATTACAACTATCAAAAGAATCGACGACGGAATGAGTGACCGTACTGTATATGTTACAGTACGTCACGATTCTATAAACGGAGAAGCAACTATGTTTGTCCGTACCCTCGTGAGATTCCAAGGAAATGAAACGGAAATATTTTTTGATGAAAAGCCACGTTTGACCAATGATTTCCGTTCGGATTTTCGTCCTGTACTAAATGCACTCCGTACAATGTGTACACCTCCATCGAAGAAAAAGAAGAGGAAAACATAGAAAATAATTTCTTCAAATCTCGGAAATTAAAAAACAATAATTGTAATGAACATACTAAACGAACATATAAATAAAAGTATCCGAAATTACTCACTTACAGATTTGCAAACTCTGTTTGGAGAATGGAATGAGCCGAAGTTCAGAGCAGAGCAACTGTACAGCGGTCTTGCCAATCCCAATTACAAAGCATTTAGCGATATTCTTACTCTTCCGAAAGCTCTCCGTGACCATTTGGAATCCGAATTTAATTATAACTCACTTACTATTGGTAATAAGCAAATCTCGGAAGATGGAACAGTAAAGTATCTATTCAATTTACAAGATGGAAATGCAGTTGAATCTGTTCTTATCCCAAGCGAAATGCTTATTGAGGATGGAACCCCGAAACGTCTGACAATATGCGTATCAACTCAGGTGGGATGTGCACTCGGGTGTAAGTTTTGCGCAACAGCATCACTTAAACCAAAACGGAATCTGACCGTAGCAGAGATAGTTGACCAGTTTATGACAGTTAGAATGCAAAGAAATCAATAAAAATTTAAACAAATGTGTTTGTAAAAAAGGATTTAAAGGAGATGGAATAATTTGTAAAAAAAGTAAAATTAAATATACCAGACATATTACAATATCAACTGCAGGTATCATCCCTGGTATTATGCGTATGGCGGACGAAAATCGTCCAATTAAACTTGCAATTTCGCTTCACGCAACTACAAATGAAAATAGAATGAAGCTGATGCCCATTTCTAAGAAATACACATTGAAGGAAATTGGTAATGCAGTTGAGTACTATTATAGAAAAACACGGAAACCTATAACGTATGAATATATTTTACTTGAAGGAATCAATGATACTGATCTTGATGTTCAACGTCTTGCAAAAATTTGCAGGAGGGTGCCTTCTAAAGTAAACGTAATACCTTTTCATGCAATAGATTTTACGAATCCTGACGGGTTTGCAGCCGAACTGAAACCAACACAATTACATGATTTTCAGCGATTTATAGCCAAGTTGCGTATGAATGATGTTACCGTTATGATTCGTTCCTCAAGTGGCGAGGATATAGATGCTGCTTGTGGTCAATTAGCTTTTTCCAAACAAATAAAACCATAGCAAAATGAGTGTAACCATGAAGAGATTTGTTTTTTCAATTTCATTTGTAGTATTAACATTAATTTCGAGTCTTTCAGTCTTTGCTGATGAGGCGATAATTGTATTCAAGGGTGAAAAAATAATAGAAAACAAACCATATTATTTAAGGTTGACAAATGGCAATATCCTGACAGGAGAAATAGTCGAGATTTTTATGGATGAAAAAGACGGTGAAGCGATTAAAATCAAAACCGCAATTGGAACAGCAACCGTGTATGCAAAACAAGTCGCTGCATTTCGTTTGGAAGAAGAATCATACCGCCAAACACACCGTATTTTTTTGATGCCGACTGCCGAACCAATCGGCAATAATCATTTTATAGGCGCATTCGAGGGGGTATTCCTCTATGCAGGGGTTGGTTGGGAGTGGCTGTCTGTAACAGCCGGGAGGACATTTGTTCCTACTGTGCCAGGTAGTGAGCAGTTTTCTCTCATGAC
>JACPWH010000084.1 GCA_016197185.1 Ignavibacteriota bacterium | reverse complement strand
GGTAGTAAAAAAATATCCTCTCAAAAGTTAGTTTCCATCATTTCAAACAGATTTGATGAGGAGCTTTTAAATCAGGAGTTTAATCAGTTAACTAAAATTGGAAATGAATATAGAATAAGGCATCACGAAACAGACAAAAAAGAGATTGTAGATAATAAACACTTGAATTATTTGTTTTTTAGAATGTTATCCCTTCTAGATTTATGTCTGATGAGTATAAATGAAGATAAGAAACAACCTACACAGGTGAGTGATTCAATCATTTGAAATAAAAGAGTATTTTAAAAATATTTATCCAACCACAGCAAAAAAAGTCCGCTCTCCCAAACAGGGAAAAGCGGACTTTCAATTTCAGTACCGAAGGAGGGACTTGAACCCCCGACACATGGATTATGATTCCATTGCTCTAACCACCTGAGCTACTTCGGCAGACATCGTTGTCATTTCGAGACTTCAAAAATACGGAAAAACCTCGAAAATACCTTAGAGTTTTTTCAATTTTTCAATCTCGTCGCGCAATTGTGCTGCCCGTTCGTAGTCCTCATCACGTACTGCTTTGCTCAGATACTGTTCCATAAGTTCCATTTTTGAGCGTGGACGTGTGTGCTCTTCTTCCTCTTTTTTTGCCTTGTCGCGTATGTCCTTCAAATCATCATCATCTATTTCATCGTCTTCATCTTCAATTCCGTCGGGAAGGAAACTTACCTCTTCAAGCAAAGTCTCTGCAATAAAGATAGGAGCATTGCACCGCAAGGCAATTGCAATTGCGTCACTGGGGCGGCTGTCTATCTCATTAGCAGCAGTATCGATAATGATGGTGGCAAGGAAAGTATCATCACGCATATCATGAATAAACACTTCTACAACCGCCGCTCCGATAGATTCAAGCATATTTTTAATCAAATCATGCGTCATCGGACGTTGCGACTTAATTCCTTCAAGCTCATTATAGATTGCTCCTGCTTCGGGTGCACCAATAGTTATCGGCAAACGGCGATTGCCGTCAACCTCTTTTAGAATAATAGTATATGCGCCATTACTTGTAGCGTTCTGTGTAAGACCCGCTACTTCCAATTGTACCCTTGACATAGTGATTTTCCTTTCAAACACCCGACAAAATTATTAGTTCAGCTCTTAGTGTGCGAGTTTTGCCGTGAGTTTAGGCAAAACTTCAAAAACATCTCCAACAATCCCATAATCTGCCACCTTGAAAATCGGTGCGTCCTTGTCCTTATTAATAGCTACAATCACTTTTGAAGATGACATTCCTGCCAAATGTTGTACTGCACCCGAAATTCCACACGCAATATACAAATTTGGCGAAACAGTTTTACCTGTCTGACCCACTTGTTCGCCGTGAGGTCTCCATCCTGCATCAACTACTGCACGTGATGCACCAACAGGAGTCGTAACACTCACATTTACCTTTGCTTTCCCTGCATACACAGGACGTGATGCAACAATTGCTCCGGTAGCACCCGTAAGGGCAGTACAGTCAGGCACAAGTCCTGCATTTAATTTTACTGCAACTCTCGGAGAAAGTTCCTTACCGGTTGCCGTTGCAGCAAAAAATACTGATGAGGCGTTTACACTTTTTGCAAATTCTGCAATTGTACTTGCAACTGCAGTAGAAGAATATACGTTTAATAAATCATGCTTTGCTACCGCACATTCCTTCAGTCCATACGCTCCTGCTGCTTGAGAAGCAGCTGAATCACCACCGACCAATAAACCGATTACTGTTGCTCCCGCTATGTTGGACGCTGCAGTAATCGCTTCGAGCGACGAGCGTTTTAGTTCATTTCCTTTTTGTTCAAGATAGACTACTATCGTACTCATGTATTACATTCCTTTTGATTCAATATTCAGTGTTTATTTTATCTGTCAAATTATTAGCTGACATTTAGCTTTCGCATCCATCCTACATCCGCAGAGTATTTCAATTCTCTACTTTCAGACCCTCATCCGTCCTACGGACACCTTCTCCCAAAGGGTAGAAGGGTATAAGAGAAAAGAAACTCTGAGAACCCTCTCCTCTTTGGGAGAGGGCAGGGTGAGGGGAAATTAAATTACCTTCGCATCCTCATGCAACAACCTCACCAATTCAGAAATATCAGCATCCGAATCACCAAGAATTTTTCCTACACGTTTTGATTGCGGAAGCTCCATCGAAATCGTTTGTGTACGTGATGCACTTGCAACTCCTGCGCGCTCTTCGATTGGTTTGGACTTTGCCTTCATAATATCCGGTAATTTCGGATAGCGCGGGTCGTTAAGTCCTTTTTGTGCAGAAATTACACAGGGGAGGGTAGTTTCAACAACTTCTTTTCCGCCTTCAATATCACGTTCTGCTGTTACGGCATTACCCTCGATTGACCATTTTGATACCACCGAAATTGACGGCATATCCAAAAGTTCACCAACCATTGAAGCCATTCCGAATGAATCATAATCAATGCTTTGTCTGCCGAGAATGACTACATCAGGTTGTACGGATTTTGCTGCTTCTGCTATATTAGTTGCCACGCTGAAACTGTCCTCACGGTTATCATCTTTTACGATAATTGCTTTATCTACACCCATTGCAAGGGCAGTACGGAGAATTTCTTTCGCTCCGTCGCCACCGACTGTAAGGGCAGTTACACTGCCGCCAAATTTCTCACGAAGACGTAAACCTTCTTCAATTGTAAACTCATCGTATGGATTCAAAATAAATTTAACACCGGCTTTTTCAATCGTTTTTCCATCTGCTCCAACCGTTACTTTTGTGGTCGTATCGGGCACTTGGGAAACACACACAAGAATATTCATTCACTTCTCCTTTATTCAAATAGTAATTTGCACCACAAAAATACGAAAATCTCTAAAATAGACGTGCTTTCCTACTCCGATGCTTTTTGTTATTTTCGCAGTCTGTAATTCTTTATTCTTTAAGTTATTCTTTTAGTCCCGATGAAAGCAATTCTCCTTACTCAACATGGCGGTGTTGAAAACTTGCATTATACTACCGATTTCCCTATTCCTGAATGTGGTTCTGACGATATTCGCGTCCGAATAAAAGCAACCAGCGTAAACCGTGCAGATACAGTTGTCCGCAACGGTTATCCGGGATTATCAATTCCGCTTCCTCATATTCTGGGTGGTGATATTGTGGGCGAAATTGAGCATATCGGTGAGAATGTTATGGGTTTTTCTATTGGCGACCGTGTAATGGCTGCTCCTGTTATTTCCTGTGGAACTTGCCCTATTTGTGTCAATACCCCTGAACGTAATCATTTGTGTTTCAATTGGAAATATTTTGGAATGCACATTAACGGCGGTTATGCAGAATATTGTACTGTTCCTTCAAAGTGTATTGTTAAAATCCCTGATACTATAACGTATGAAGAGGCAACGTGTTTTGGAGTGGCAGGATTAACTGCCTATCATGCCCTTTATACGATTGCAAAATTGAAAGAAGGAGAAACATTTATGATATGGGGAGGTTCGGGTGGCTTGGGGACAATAGCAGTGCAGCTCGCAAAGGCATCAGGGGCAATCGTGATTGCAACCGTAGGAAAAGACGAGAAAAAACCTACAATTCACGAACTCGGTGCAGATTATGTATTCAACCACTATACCGACGATGTAGCCGCAGAAGTACGAAAACTTTTTCCACTCGGAATAAACTGTATCATGGATTATGTAGGACCCGCTACTTTTCCAAAAAGTTTCGAGCTTCTCCAAAAAGGTGGAAGAATGCTACTCTGCGGTATCCTTACCGGACGCGAAAGTATGCTGAATATCCATCAGACGTATTTGCGTCATCTTTCGATTCACGGTTTGTATTTAGGTACACGGACAGAACTTGAGGAACTGCTTACTCTTGCAGCCGAGAAAAGTATCAAGCCCCTTGTAGGCAAGGTTATGAATTTATCGCAAGCAGGTGAGGCGCATGAATTGATGATTTCAGGCGGATATATGGGGAAGATTGTGTTGATTCCCTAAGGGAAGAAATCCCTTAATCCCCCTTTAACAAGGGAGAGAGAAGAAATGAATGAGTCAATTCATAAAAAACATAAATGAAACTCTAATTCCCCTCTTCGAGAGGGACAGGGGTGTGTGGTCAAGCAGGAAGTAAATTGGTAAGTAATTGAACAACGCCGAGGCTCATTGTGACATACATAAGAATTGAACAGCTTTTAATTACTTGTCATAATGAGTCTGTCGAAGTATTCAGACACTTGCCAATTTTTCAAGTACTTAGTTTTAGAAATTAATTTTAGAACTAATTGTAATACTAAATATCCAACTTCCGCAAATTCCCCCTCATTTCCCGAAATTTGCGTAATTTACATCAAATAAAATCAACAAAAACAACGTTCAACCGGAAATTCTGCAAAATGGCTCTCTCATTTTCTTTTGCTCAGGCGCATAAACTTCTTCGGCAGCGATTTGGCTCTGTGGTCAAAATTGCGATTGCATCTGCTTTCCTTACGCTTGCATCGGCTGTTATTGCTGTGGGTTATTATGGAGTAACTGCGGAAATTGAACAACTTTCCGGTAATCTTGTGGTGTCGGTGTTTGCTTCTCCTCGTGCTGATAGTGCTGAAGCCGTATCCGTTATGCGTCAGGTTCGTTCTGCACCGGAAGTGAGTACTGCGGAACTCGTCACTCCTCAGCAAGCTCAAAAGGAATTTGCCAAAAGTGTTGGACAGAAGTTGGATAATCTGTTGCCGGATAATCCATTCCCGTATGTGGTGAAGGTTCATATTGTGCCTGCCGCCTGTACTAAGGAAAAGCTTGATGCACTCGTGCAAACATTCCGGCAAATCGCTTCGGTGGATGATGTTATCTATAATACTGCGTATGCAAATGCTCTATTCTCTCGTTCGCAACAAACGTCAGTGCTTATTTTTGCGGGTGCATTGGGTGTTTTTGCGGTATTCCTGTTTATCCTGTATTTTGCGCTTCGTGCAGAGACTGCAGCAGCAGGGGATGAGGTTCACGTGCTTATGTTGCTTGGGGCTACCCGTGGGTTTGTAGCGATGCCGCATATACTGTTCGGGATGTATTCCTGCGCTATCGGTTTGGTGTTGGGTGTGGGAATGACCTATACTGCATACTTCCTTGTAAAACCACTTGTGGGATGGCTGGAGACTGTTCCTCCTGCGTATATGGAACTCAGTGGTGCCGGGGTAATAGTTCTCTCGGTTCTTCTCTCCGTTTCAACGGCATACTCCGTGAAAAAGAAATCGTAAGTTCACATCTGGACATCTACCTATGGCTACCTCGCGCTCTGCCCTGATCAATAATACAAAACGCCTGATGAAACGTCGTCGCCTGCTGATAGGCGGGATATTGGTTGCGCTGCTGCTGGGGTTTATCCTCTTCACCAAACACGGACTCCTCATGCGCCTCAAGCTCGAAGCGCGCGAACAGACCATCCACAAAGAAATAGAAGCGCAGCAAATGCACCGCGATTCACTCCTAAAGCAAATCCACATCCTAAAAGCCGACACACTCGAAATAGAACGCCTTGCACGGCAGAACTATGGTATGGTAAAACCTGGGGAAGAAGTGTATTTTGTGGAGACGAAGTGACAACCATTTCCAAGATTTGATGATCCTACAATGAATCCGAAGGATTCAAATGTTTATAGCAAAGTCAATCCTAAGACTGATACGACCCCATCAGGGTCGCATGTAACTGGGCACGAAATTACTATAAACATATAATCCCTTGAGGATTATGAGGAAATTAACTTGTTTTTTATTTTGGTCATGTCGGTTGTTACAACCGACCTTCTTTCTAAGCGTATATACGGAAAGTCAGTTGTAACAACTGACTTTCCGTGGCTGGTTTGTATATTTATAATCTGATAATGTACGATGGTAAACACTTGGCTTGACTAAAAAATATAAATCCTCATCCCAAGCAGCAACTTTTGGGTTTTACATCTGGCAATAAGATGATAATTTTGCAGTGTAAATTACTGACCTATTTGTAAACAAATTAAAACTATCAATATGGAAAAGATAGAGCTGTTAGAACTATTGAACCGTACTAAATCCGAAACAATTCAATTTTTCGACGTGCCTGAAAATAAATTGGATAAAACGTATGGTGACGGCAAATGGAGTGTACGCCAAATCTTGCATCATCTGGCTGATGCCGAGTATATATTTTTGGGACGGCTTAAAAAGGTAATTGCAGAACCCAGACAGGTAATTTTGGCGTACAACCAGGATGACTGGAATCATGCGTTTGATTATATCACTGAACCGTTAGACGGGAAGAAGGAGCTGTACACAATATGCCGTGAAATGAATTACAATGTAATTGAGAAGTATTACGAAGAGTATGGCAACAAAGAATTTATACATCACCAAGCCGGACTGAGAACACTGAAAATGGAGTTTGAGAAGGTTGCTCTGCATAATCAGACTCATAATGAGCAGGTGAGGAGGGCGTTGTTGCGGTGAAAGAAGAGATAGAATACATTGCCTAGTAAAATTACTGCATCGTAAAGGCGGAGAAAGAAGTATGTTTTGTGTGTAGACGAAGAGAGGTGGATTTGTAAATTATACAATTTCTCGCTTCTTCAAACTGTGATAATATCCATTTTTTTGTTTGGCAAAACTATTATTATTTCAGGATCAATTACGACATCTTCAATTAATGGAACAAAAAAATCCAAATACAATACCCTTAAATATAAATATTCTTGTTCATTATCATAATCATGAACTTCCATAAAAAATGGTTCTTCATCTGCTGCTATACCTTGAATATATATATTTAATTTATCAGTATGAGTTATTTGTAAATATGACCAATTTGAACTTTTAATACCTGTAAGAGCGAATTGACGCGCTGGATCGAATCTCCTGTCAAATACTTTATTCTCGCCATTATCACCAGCTATTGTTTCTAATCCAATTTTTAATAGTGTCCTTAAAACCATACTTGGTTTTTTAGAAGTTGTAGGGACTATGGTTATTGTTTTTCTACCCTCTTCAAATGCTTTTTTGAAACGACTATTGGGTTCATATATTATTCTCCCAGGGTTGCCAGCAGAGTGAAGACGGCCTTCCATATAGTCAAACCAAGGTGCTTTGTTCTTTTTTGTTGGAATTCCTAATAAGGTTCGTAGATTTATAAAAGGATGATCAGCAAGAGCTTGCTGTTCAATTGAGGAACCAAAAATATTCTGACAATTATCACAATAAAGTCCTTCTGGAAGTATTGCCCAGTCACCTCCACCTAATGATTCTGGGAGGATATGCTCTTTGGTATTGAACTTAGTACTATTGGTTGCTAAGCAGAATATACATTTTGGCATTATATTCGGGTGTATTTCAAAACTACGCAGCTTTATTTTTCAGCACATTTAGGACTAAATTAAATTTCTTACTTTTATGTGCTACCAGTAGTTTTATCATTTTATCGCATCCATGATTTGACCATCGTTGCCCGCTTCGTTTCATTCGCACTTGCAATACTGTTCTATGTGCTGACTCAATTGCTCCACTCGATATCATCAGACCATCACTCCGATACTGATCATAAT
>JACPWH010000083.1 GCA_016197185.1 Ignavibacteriota bacterium | reverse complement strand
GGTAAATACCAAAGTGCAGCGGTTTCTGCTCGCTCAGGTTTAAATGTTTATACTCTACTTGAAAAAATTATTCTTGAAGCTGAAATTTTGGATTTGAAGGCAAATCCTAATCGAAATGCACGTGGAACAGTGGTAGAGGCTCACCTTGATAAAGGTAAGGGAGTACTGTCAACAGTTATTGTACAAAAAGGTACTCTAAGAGTAGGTGATCCGTTCGTTGCTGGTATGTTCGCAGGGCGTGTTCGTGCTTTGTATGACGAGAGAGGTAACAGGGTAGAGCAGGCGTTACCTTCTGTTCCTGTGCAGGTTGCAGGATTCGACGGTCTTCCCCAGGCAGGTGATATATTTACTGTTCGAAATACTGAAAGTGAAGCCCGTGATGTTGCACAACAACGCCAAATGCTCAAGCGTGAGCAGCAATTCAAACAAGTACGGCATATCACCCTCGACGATATATCGCGTGATATATCAGCTGGTGGCGCACGTGAATTACGCCTTATTATCAAGGGTGATGTGGGCGGTTCTGTGGAGGCATTATGCGATTCATTATTGAAATTATCAAGCAGCGAAGCTAAGGTAAGCATTCTCCATAAAGGTGTGGGTACAATTTCCTAATCGGATGTTATGCTTGCAGCAGCCTCGAATGCAGTTATTATAGGATTTAATATTTCTCCGTCAGGAGCTGCTCGTAAGGCTGCTGAAAATGAAGGTGTTGATATTCGAATCTACAATATTATCTACGACTGTATCAACGAAATTCACCTTGCCCTTGAAGGACTCTTGCAGCCTGATATCAAAGAAGAAATTACTGCTACTGTGGAAGTACGTCAGGTATTCAAAATCAGCCGTGTAGGTGTTATTGCCGGATGTTATGTTCAGAGCGGAAAAATTACCCGTAATGATAAAGTTAGACTTCTGCGAGACGGATTGCCGATTTTCAAGGGTTCTCTCCATTCACTCAAACGTATCAAAGATGATGTACGAGAAGTTGATGCCGGATACGAATGCGGTGTGGCATTAGCCGGATTTAATGATATTGAAGTAGGCGATATTATTGAGAGCTTCAAGCTGACGGAAATTAAACGGAAGTTGACATAAGAAGAAAATATTTGAACTGTGATTTGTATGGTTACTGTGATTACGAAGATTTAGGTCAGGTCGGTTGTTGTAGTCGACTTTCCTCTAAGTGTGCATTCTGAATGGCAGTTGCAACAACTGTCATGACTTGAAAATAACAAAATCATATCAATCAAATAAATCATAGTTCAGACAAAGTATAGTTCATGAAATTGAAGATAGTATAACAAATCCATGTCCATTCGCACACAAAAAGTTGCAGGTTTAATACGGGATTATCTTTCAGAGCCGCTTCGGAGAATTGCCTCCGAAATGTCTGCTGGGTTAATCACCGTTACTTCAGTGCGTGTATCCGACGATTTGAAAATCGCAACGGTGTATCTTAGTGTGTATGGAGGCAAGGCATCTGCGGCAAAGGTTTTGGAACGTATTAAAGACGAAAAGGGAAGAATACGACATTCAATTGCCGGGAAACTTACTTTACGCAGCTCACCTGATTTACGGTTTTTCCTTGACGATACTCTCGATGCAATGGATAATATTCAAGCACTGCTCGACAAAGTAAAGCGCGATGATGAAGCAGCAGGACGCACACCTCATAAAGAAGAAACCGTTGCAGATGAAGATGAAGCTGATACTTTGTCAACTGACTAATTCACCCAATGTTTCTTGACCGCACCACTCTACACGACTTTGACACATGGAAATCCGAAGCTGCAATTAGCGGTGGAGTAGCCCTCATAGATAAAGACACCGACTGGACTTCTTTCGATGTAGTCGCTAAAATGCGCTCACTTACCCGTATCAAAAAAACAGGACACGCCGGAACATTAGACCCCCTTGCAACAGGTCTTCTCATTCTCTGTTTTGGGAAAATGACCAAGAGTATCAATACGTTTCAAGATGCTCCCAAACAGTATGAGGCAATCATCAAACTTGGTGCAACCACCAAAACAGACGACTCCGAAACACCCGAAGAAAATATCCTCCCCTTTGAGCATATTACCGATAGCGAAATAGCAAGTGCCTGTTCAAAGTTCACAGGAGAAATAGACCAAATCCCCCCAATGTTTTCCGCTATCAAAAAAGACGGGCAACCGCTCTATAAGCTCGCTCGAAAAGGAATTGAGCTTGACCTTCCACCCCGCAGAGTTACCATTTATTCAGTTACGATTACTAAAATTGAACTTCCTTACATCCATATTACTGTGGATTGCGCAAAGGGTACGTATATCCGTTCTCTTGCGCGGGATATTGGGGCTGTGTTAGGATGTGGTGGGTATCTTACTGCACTTAGGAGGACTGCTATTGGGGAGTTTAGGGTGGAGAATGCTGTTAGGGTTGCGGAGGTTATGGAGATGGTGGGGAATAAAACTAATAATATCTTGCTTTAACATCCTAAATCTCAAGCATTTATTTCTGAAGATCAGCCCTTTTACAAAACCACTGATTTTTTTTCTTCTTCAGGTCTGAAGTCCTGATACTTATATTCATTGTCTTCGTCTTGATATCCTAATAGAAAAATTTTCTTGGTTTCTATCCAATCGATAACCTTCACGATTTCTTTGTCAAACTCATCGGAAAAACTAAGGAGAAGTTCTTTCTTGTGTTCATCTGACAGTTCATCCAATGTGTAATCTCCAAAGCCACTCATATAGGGCTCGTCAATGTATAATCCAAAAACTTGTCCAAGGACTTGAAGAAATTCATAACCATTATAATATAAGTCACTAAATTCCAAAAGTAAATATGGTAGTCTGTCGGTTTTCTGTTGCGCTTCCTTTAAAAGAATAAGTATTCGATATGTTTCATATTCGCTTACATCTATATGCTTTTTTAATAAATTTGATAACTCATAATAATCACCTTTTTTCTTGTAATTAAAAGAGATTAAGTCAACATATTCATTTAACGGTAATGTTTCCTCAACTTCTTTGTTGTCATATAGCCATGCTTCAAATTCTTCAATTGAAATCTCATTGTTGAGGGTTTGATAAAATTGATCTTTTATGTTTGGAGGGAGGGTAAGCATATGAAACAACTGTTTACTCTCATTTTTAACTATAAAAACTTGCTTTTGCTTTAATGAAATTTGTTTAGTTTTGTATATAATTCTTATTTGAACTTATGATACAGTTGAAATAAGAATTGAATTTATCCATTGTAAAATAAAACCAACATTTTACATCAATTAGACTGATCCAACAATTTAGTTTTTCATACATATTTTTCATTATACAAAGAGGATACCCTTCATGAAAAACATCAGTAAAATAGTACCATTGCTGATTTGCTTATTATGGCTCGGTTGTGAAGTGCCTGCAGTGCCGACTAAATATAGCGAATACGAGCCTATTCTCGCAGACAGAAGCATCTTGAACACAATAACGTTTAATGAAGCAAAGCCAATTATCAACACAGGCAAAATCTATTCTTATCAAAATTATATTTTGATAAACGAATTGGATAAAGGCTATCATGTTATTGACAATTCCGATCCGGCTACACCAAAGAACATCGGCTTTCTGTCAATATTGGCAAGCAGAGAAGTTGTTATTCGAAATGGGATTCTTTACAGTAACAGTTCGAATGATCTCATTTCTTTGGATATTTCAGATATAAACCATCCGAAGGTAATCAGCAGAACTGAAAACGTTTTCCCAATACAGGAGCCACCGGACAACCTTCCTTTAGATCCTGATTATGTTGCTAATAATCGCCCTGCTAACACAGTGATTATCGAATGGAGGAGACGCAAATGAAAACTGCACATCTAATTTTAGTACTAATTGCCTCTTTTATGATGCTTGGTTCATGCGAAACCGGCAATTCGTCAGGTACAGAAACAAGTTCAAATAATTCGAATAATGGTACAGGAAATAGCGGCTCACTTGCTCAGTTTATTATATCCGATCATTACCTTTACACAGTCGATAAAACCACTTTACGTCTTTTTGACCTCAGTTCGGGTGGTGCAAAATTTTTAAGTGAAATACCTGTAGGATTTTCAATCGAAACAATTTTTGCTCGTGACAATACATTGTTTCTTGGCGCAAGCGACGGAGTTCATATTTATGATATTACAACACGTGAATCTCCTCAGTTTTTATCAACATATCAGCATATTGTCAGTTGTGATCCGGTGGTTGCCGACGAGCACTTTGCATATTGTACTCTCAGCACAGGAAGGGCACGATGTTCTCGTGGAATAAATTCGCTTGATATAATCGATATTAATGATTTACATTCCCCTTTTCAGGTGAAGTCAATTCAATTATCCAATCCGCAAGGTCTCGGCTTAATCGG
>JACPWH010000082.1 GCA_016197185.1 Ignavibacteriota bacterium | reverse complement strand
TGAGAATTGGCCGCCCTCATAGAGAATATTTCAGACATAGGAATGAACAATAATGGAAAGAAGGAACCAGCAGTTATTTTTCAAAGAAATATTTTACAAAGAAATATTTGTAAAAAATTTTATATTTTATTATTCTCAAAAGCACAACTTTCCCCGGCACAACTACCAAATATGTGCAGCCGATTTTGGAAAAAGACGGAATGAAAGCAGGACGTGATTATTTCCTTGCATTCTCCCCTGAACGTATTGATCCGGGTAATAAGCACTGGCACACAGGCAATACGCCTATCGTTGTTGGTGGTGTGAGTGAAGTTTGTACAATGCTTGCATGTGCAGTGAATCAGGTTATTATTGAAAAAATAATTCCTGCAAGCTCACCGGATGTTGCCGAAATGGAAAAACTGCTCGAAAATATTTTCCGTAGTGTAAATATTGCACTTGTAAATGAACTTGCCCAGCTTTGCGACCGTATTGGAGTGAATATTTGGGAAGTAGTAGATGCTGCGGCAACAAAACCGTTTGGTTTTATGCCGTTCTATCCCGGACCGGGTATAGGAGGGCACTGTATTCTGATTGACCCGTACTACCTCTCGTGGATGGCACGCGAATTTGATTTTGAGACTAATTTTATTACGCTTGCAGCAGAGGTTAATGAGTCAATGCCGTTTTACGTTCGCACGATGATTGTACGGGAAATTGCACGTCAGCCGATAACTATGGATAATGCAAAAGTACTGTTGTTAGGAATGGCGTTTAAGCGTGATGTAGATGACTTGCGTCATTCACCCGCACTTAAAGTTGCGGAAGTTCTGATTCAAGACGGTATAAAAAACATATCATATTATGATAGCTATATTCCCTCTACGAATATTCTTGGGACGATTGTCAATTCAGAAAAAGTTCTTACTCCTGAATTGCTCCAGGGTCATGATATTATAGTGATTACAACAGATCATTCAGATTTTGATTATGATATGATTGTCAAAAACAGCCGTGTGGTTATCGATACACGAAATGCTTGCAAAAATGTAAAGGGTGATAAGAGCAATGTGGTGCTTTTAGGCGACGGGAAATAGAGAATTAATTAGTCGTACATGATAAGTACCTAGACAAAAATAATCGAGACAATAGAACCCGTTTATTTGGCAAGTTATTGAACAACGACAATCTTGGCGTGACCCAGTTCTGGCGTTTTACAGATACTTACCTTTTTTAGAAGTAACTTTTATTGAAATTTATGAAAGTTATTTTTCCTTACGTACTTAATAATGTCCTTCAAATAAAACTACTGACTGAAACAATTAAGCAATTAGCAAGACTATTCAGCAGAAAAATACAGAATATTAGAACATTAGAACATCAATAACCAAACAATGAAAAAAATTATCTCCGTTGTTGGAGCACGCCCAAATTTTATGAAGGTAGCACCTATTCACCGTGCTTTTAATAAATATCCAAATGTTGAACATCTAATCTTGCACACAGGTCAGCATTATGATGCCGCCATGAGCGACGCTTTTTTTCAAGACCTTGATATGCCACAACCTGCTTACTTTATGGGGGTAGGCTCGGGAAGCCATGCAGAGCAAACAGCAAAGGTTATGGTGGAATTCGAAAAGGCAATGCTGGAGCTCAAGCCGGATTTTGTGATTGTAGTCGGTGATGTCAATTCTACTATTGCCTGTACCCTTACATCAGTGAAGATGGGAATCCCTACTGCTCATGTTGAAGCAGGGCTTCGTAGTGGAGACAGGGGGATGCCGGAAGAAATAAATAGGATAGCTACAGATTCAATATGTGATTATTGGTTCGTGACCGAGCAAAGCGGGTTGGATAATTTATTGCAAAACGGAAGTCCGAAGGAGAAAGTATTTTTTGTAGGCAACACTATGATTGACTCTCTTCACTATGCACTTCCAAAAGCAGACAAATCTGATATTCTTAATGAAATAGGGTTAAAACCAAAAGAATATGTGCTGGTCACTATGCACAGACCAAGTAATGTTGATGAACCGAAACAACTTGGAGAACTACTCGAAATCCTTGCTGAACTTTCTAAAGACCGTATTGTTGTATTTCCTGTTCATCCTCGAACCCGCAAGAATATTGCGTCTCATGGCTTAAATAGAATTATTGAGCAAAACCCAAATATAAAACTCATTGATCCTCAAGGATATATTTCATTTCTTGCAATGATGAAAAACAGTGATTTTGTCCTGACGGATTCCGGTGGAATACAAGAGGAAACTACTGCACTCGGCGTACCGTGTATGACAATTCGTACCACCACCGAACGTCCGATAACGTGCGAAATAGGTACGAATACACTTATTGAACCAACCTCTGACGGCATTCGCAAAGGTATTCATTCAATTCTTAATTCACGCAGAAAAACCGGACAAATTCCACCCCTTTGGGACGGTCATGCCTCTGACCGTATCGCTGAAATAATTGTAACACAATGTTTAGGACTATAATGACAAAATTAGGACAATACGCGGTATTTATCATTCTTATCGGGATAATAGGCATAAGTTCTATGTTTGCACAGCAAACAGGTGGAGCAGGAGGAAGCTCAACGGCGGATATTGAAAAAATGATGCAAGCCGCCGCAACACCAATCAATCCAGATGCACTAAAGACTGAAGCATTGCCTGTGGATAATATTATTTCTCCACAACTATACCATATCGGACCAAGTGATGTACTTGCCGTTCAAATTCTTGCAGGGGCTTCCGTTGAGTATTTGTTATCTGTAACACCTGAAAATTCAATTTTATTACCAAGAATCGGGGAAGTGTCGCTTAATGGTAAAACACTGTCTCAAGCAAAAGATACGATTATTGCAATTATTCAAAAAAGAAACTCTAATGCAGTTGTTTCGGTCACACTTCGTAAGCCGCGTTTGTGCTATGTGACAATCAAGGGGAATGTTCTTTCACCCGGTATGTATTCATTCCCTGCGTCAATGAAAGTATCCACCGCGATTAAACTTGCGAATCAAGAAGGTCCGTCAGGTGCTGCTGCAACTCAAACTTCACGTTCGAAACCTCCTATAAGTGAGGCAGATAAGCTGCTGTTCAAATCTTCAGCATCGGGTCTGTCATCGTTCGTTGCTCGAAATATTACAGTTCTACATTCTGACGGAACTTCCGAAACAGCAGACCTCGAAAAAGCAATTGCAATGGGGAATGCTGCTGCCGATCCGCTCATCAGGGAAAGTGATGAAATTTATGTTCCGTTCGAGGCAAGCAGCAATGCGACAATTGCAATTACAGGAGCTGTTCGTTCACCACAAATAGTATCTTATAAAAAAGGGGATAAAGCCTCCTTACTTCTCAAATTAAGTCGTGGAGCATCCGAAAATGCTCGTGCAAATAGTGTGTTTTTGGTGCAAAATGGAGAGAGAAGAGCATTGAAAACGGATGCAAATCTTAATTTAACAGAGCCGGATATTGAGCTTCAAGCAGGAAGCGTAATAGTGGTTGAAAAGGAAAATCAACAGACAGGAATGAGACAACAGGGGATAGTAGAAGTTACTGGAAATGTAAAGTTACCCGGTTCGTACATTGTTGAATCAAATGTAACTAAACTTACCGATGTAATTGAGCAAGCGGGCGGATTTACAAATGAAGCATATTTACCTCTCTCGTATATATTAAGACGGGAAAGAGAATTCCAGACAACGGAACAAAAGGGCAATCAAATATTGCAAGGGTTGCAATATACAGATTTGGTACCCGAAGATACTTCCCGCTTTATCTTACATAATAAAGAACGCCGTCCATTGGTCTCGTGTGATTTTGTTGCGGCTTTTAATCGTAAATCAGATACTGATAATGTTGTACTGCAAGACGGTGATGTGATTGTAGTACCGGCAAATCCTCAACGGGTTTTTGTGTATGGGCAGGTAAATAAACCCGGCTATTTGGCATATACTCCCAATAAGACGATGGAATGGTATATTGCACAAGCCGGAGGTTTTGCAGCAGGTGCAGATAAGTCGTTAGCACGAATAGTTAAAGGCAGGACAAAAGTATGGAGTTTTGGAGGAGAGGATAATATCGTTCAATCGGGAGATGAAATCTATGCACCGCCTCCAACTCAAAAACCGATTGGCTACGAGCTGCAAGGTTACACACTTCTTGTATCTGCAATTGGTGCTGTAGTAAGCCTTGCCGGATTTTTCTATGGAATTTATCTCAATAGCACGAGATGATAAAACTACCCTTCATTAGAATATCTTTTCTTGTTGCTTTGTTTCTTGGGTGTTTTATTCGCTCACAAGCACAAGTGGAGGATGTTCAGGTTGCTCATCCGGTATATCAATTTTTGGTGCACGCTGAAACACGTGGCTTTATTGAGCATTTCACTATGTCGTCGTTGCCTCTTCAACGGTCTGAAATTATTGATGCTTTGCATCAAATTCGTTCGCATCAAGTAGAACTTTCATCCTCCGAAGTAACTATTTTAGATGGTTATGAACGTGAATTTGAAATTCAGAAACGTACTAATGCGGTTATGATATACAGCAAAACAGACAGCTCTCAGCTTTTTTCGGAACGATTGTTTTCCAATGATGAGAAAATGATTTATCATTATGCCGATTCTGAGCATACGGTTCAAGGGTATCTTATCGGTGGCGGTGATATTCTCATCCAGAAACGAGGTGACAGCTCTATGAAAAATGTAGTAAAAGCTCAGGGTGGTTTCAGAGTTTTCGGAACTTTGAGTAAAACTGTAGGTTTTTACATTCAGGCGACAAACGGATCTATTCTTGCAGGTGAAAGAGCTCTGGCACTCGAAGATCCCCAAATAAGACGTAATATAAAATTTACTACATTAGAAAGTGATTTTGATTTTACAGAATCACATATTCAATTCCAGAAAGATTGGTTTGTTGCTTCAATCGGACGGGAAACCCGTCTGCAAGGTGCAGGTTTTTTCCAAAGAACCTTACTTTCGAATACTGCTCCTCCGATGGATGCAATTAGTATAACTGCTAAATTTCAAGGGGTAGAATATAAATTTATTCACGGGAGTATATTAGGTGTTCAGTTAGACACCAATGGTTTGCCTGTACCACGAACAGGACTTTTTGCAGAAGTAGGCGCGTTCTTGCAATTGCCACCCAAATATATTGTAATCCATCAGCTTACATTTAAACCATCATGGGGTGAGTTTGGGCTTTGGGAAAGTGAAATTTACAGTAATCGCGGAATAGATATTGCCTACTTGAACCCATTCAGTTTCATGAAATCGGTAGAACATTCTTTACGCGATCGGGACAATTCGGCACTCGGAGGATGGCTTTCGTATCGTCCGATGAAAAATTTACAGTTAAAAGGGAGTTATTTCTTAGATGATTTGGTATTCAGTTTAATCGGTACCGATTTTTGGAGCAATAAAGCAGCTTTCAATATTGGGGCAATGTATTCCTTACCCTTCGGTGTGGACGCAGCATTAGAGTATGCAAAGGTATTTCCTTATACTTTTACTCATTTTAATGTTCAAAATGCCACTACTAATGACGGTTTACAAATGATGGGCTTCCTAAAGCCAAACAGTGATGAAGTTTCACTTCACCTTTCATGGTGGTGGGGAAATCGTTATCCGTTTTCGATAACGGTTGCAAGTAGAAGACACGGTGAAAATATATACGAAAAAAATACTGCAGATATTGATTCACTTGTATTTAATGCAGGAAGCGATGTACTCCAAGTACGCAGAAATACCGATTCTGAGAAAGCACCTTTTTTAGCAGGAAAACGAGAAGATACATTTTTGGTTCAATTTGCCGGTGGAGTAGAAATTATCCGGGGATTTAATGTTCAAGCCAGTTACAGACTTGAACGTATTAATTCCACTATGATTCATACAGCGGGACTAACGCTGAGGTTCGAGGATTTTTAATATGACAGATATAGTTTCCATAATTGTCCCATGCTATAATGCTGCTGTTTTCATTGCGGAAACAATTGCTACTGTTCAGCAGCAAACATATCAATATTGGGAACTTATCATAGTTGATGATTGTTCTACCGACACTTCACGGGAAATAATCCGTACCTTTTTGGAAAAAGACGAACGGATAAGATTGGTGGAATTGGATGTAAATAGCGGTCGCCCTGCAGTTCCGAGGAATATCGGGTGTGCTTTGGCAATCGGTAACTATATAGCTTTTCTTGATGCTGATGATTTGTGGCATCGTCAGAAATTAGAACTTCAGCTCGACTTTATGAAGAGGAATAATGCTGCCTTTTCTTGTACCGAATTTGAAAGGTTCAGTACATTAGATGAAATTAAAGAACTTTCAAATATTACCTATACTGAAGCACATCTGAAAGGACAAATCACGCATTGGCGACTTATTCAAAAGAATATTATCAATAATTCGAGTGTGATGGTAGAGAAAAAATTGATGGATATGGTTGATTTTATAGAGGATATTCGTTATAAAGCAATAGAAGATTATCATTGTTGGCTGTTAATTCATCAATTCCATATAGCTAAAAGTCCGATTTTGAAAGAAAAGTTGGTGTTCTATCGTCTTGTGGATACGTCTATTTCACGTTCTAAGGTATTCATGCTCCAAAAAAATGCAATTTTGTATTCTGAATACACTATTGGAGGCAGGAAACTCGGATTAAGAAAGTATCTTTATATGTTTACTTATATTTGCTATTCAATTGTACGTAAATTCATAAAATGAATTCTCGCATTGCAGAAATACCGTTATCGCATTCAACCACCAAAAGCCAGAGTGGGATCCGACGTATGATGAAATTGTTATATTCGTCTCCGTCAGTATTTCAGCTGATTGGTGATTGCATAGGATTTATTGGAAGTTTCTTTCTTTATTTTATTATTGCATTTTCAAGTGGGTTGTTTGAAGTTTCCGTAAAAAGTAGTTTTTGGGCACCGGAAGTTTTTATACCTGTTGTCACAGCCATTTCCGCTTATTGGCTCCTATTGTTTTGGTTTGGCGGACTCTATAAAAATTGGCTTGTACGCTCACCGTTCGAAGAGTTCTTTTCAATATTAAAATATACACTTTTCGGTTGTGCTTTTCTGTTCTTTTTAATTGTAATGGACACTCACAATTATCCGCATATCAGACTTAAAATCATAGTATATTGGATAACATTGAGTGTAGTGATTATTGGTATGAGGCTTGTAGGGCGGCTTATTCAGCGTTATCTTCGTCGGCGTGGTATCATAACTCTTTCTGTGATTTTGGTTGGAAGTGCTCACCGCTTGAAAGACTTGTGGATGTCAATACTCACTAATCCGTCGTGGGGCTATAAGCTGTATGGAGCTGTTCTTATGGATAAAACGGAAAAAACCGTTTGGGAAGAAGAACAAGAATTAAAATCAGTCCCTGTGCTTGGACTAACTGAACAATTGGAAAAAATAATACGACAAACCAAGCCGGAAACAATATTGATTTCAATGAGCATCCCCGAGCATTCTGAACTGTTGAACATTGCGATGATGTGTGCCGATAATAATATTCGGGTAAAAGTAGTTCCTGATTTATATGAAGTATTTAGCGGTCAGGCACGGGCATTGCCTATCTATGGAGCACCGTTAATAGAAATAAGTCCGCAACTCATGAAACCGTGGGAGGAGGCGGTCAAACGAATCATTGATATTATAGCAAGTGTCGTCATTATGGTGATTGGTTCTCCTGTATGGCTTGCAATTGCAATTGCAATTAAAATTGACAGCCCCGGACCCGTATTTTTCAATCAATATCGTACTGGGAAAAACGGAATACCTTTTAAGATGTTCAAATTTCGTTCAATGACACAAGAAGGTGATAAAGGCAAAGCACAATGGACATTGCCGGGTGATAAACGGGTAACTAAATTCGGGAGATTCATGCGGAAAACTCACCTTGATGAAGTACCTCAATTCTTGAATGTACTTATTGGAGAAATGAGCTTGGTTGGTCCACGTCCCGAACAGCCGTTTTTTGTTGAGAAATACTCCGCAGTTTTACCATATTATGCGCGCAGACTAAAAGTTCGCCCGGGGATAACAGGTTGGTGGCAAGTAAAATATAAAGCTCATACAGAATCAATCGAAGAAATTCAAAGCCGTTTACGAGACGATTTTTATTATATTGAGAATATCTCTCTTAAACTTGATATTGAAATTTTGGTTCGAACAGTATATTGTGTGGTGACAGGGCATGGGCAGACGTAGAATATGTTAGTCGAATGTTGCTGTGTATTGCAGTTAAAAACAAGTCAAGGCAGTTGTTGTAACTGCCTTTCCGTATAGACGCTTAGAAGGAAGACCGGTTGTATGCCGACGTGCATTTGTAAGTTATAAGAATAAAAAAGTAAAGTTATGGCAGTTGCTACAACTGCCATTCCGAATATATGCTTAGCAGGAAGGTCGGTTGTAGCAACCGACCTGACCCAAATGAAGTTTATAACTATTCAATGCGCGGCGGTAAACAACCACCTGACCTAAATAAAAGTCGGTTATATGAACTGATCAGAAGCCGCAAATAAATAGAATTTTGTAATATCTTTCGATTGGGTGCGAGTGAAGTCAATAGTTGTAATACCTACATATAATGAACGCGGAAATATTGAGAAAATAATTTCTGCGGTGCTCACTGCTGCACCTGAAATACATATACTCATTGTTGATGATAATTCACCGGATGGGACATCCGGTTTGGTCGAGACGATGATGCTTACCGACCAACGGATCAAATTACTGAAAAGAGCGGGGAAATTAGGCTTGGGTACTGCATACTGCGAGGGGTTTCGTTTGGCATTGGATTGGGGGTATGAGTACATTATGGAAATGGATGCCGATTTTTCACACAATCCCGATGATATACCCAGGTTTCTTGAGGAACTGAAAACTAACGATGTAGTTATTGGTTCACGGTATTCCAATGGTGTAAATGTGGTTAACTGGCCTCTTAGACGGCTAATTCTAAGTTATGGAGCAAATCTATATACCCGAATAATTACCGGAATGCCAATAAAGGATGCAACCGGTGGGTTCAAAGGGTTTAGAGCAGAAGTTCTTAAGAAAATTGATTTCTCTCAGATACATTCTAACGGTTATGCCTTCCAAATAGAGATGAATTACCGTCTTTGGAAAGCCGGTGCAAAGATGAAAGAAATCCCGATTGTGTTTATTGATCGCACAAGCGGAACATCAAAAATGAGTCGAAGCATCGTCTATGAAGCGGTGTTCTTGGTCTGGAAAATGAAATTTATGTTTATGTTCAAATAATATATGGATATTACAGGAAAATCAAGAGCGGGTACTTACTGAGTGCCCGCTTTTTTTATGGAATTAAATGGAACTAAAATGGTCGGATATTTTGAAGTTCTTGAATTTTTACCTATCTTTGTAATCTGTTAAGATTTAGTCCGCACGAAAAAACGGGCTTTATGACAAAAATAAATACTATCAATTTATAAGTTATTTAGGATTATAACCGCCATGGCAGATATAACTAAAGTTCGCAACATTGGAATTTCAGCTCACATAGATTCCGGTAAAACCACTCTCAGCGAACGTATTTTGTATTATACAGGTAAGATTCACAAAATTGAAGAAGTTCGTGGAAAATCCGGTGTAGGTGCAAAAATGGATTCGATGGATCTCGAACGTGAAAAAGGGATCACTATCCAATCCGCTGCAACATACTGCGCATGGAAAGATTTCCAAATTAATCTTATCGACACTCCCGGTCACGTTGACTTTACAGTTGAAGTAGAACGTGCATTGCGTGTTCTCGACGGAGCGGTTCTTGTGCTCTGTGCAGTTGCAGGTGTGCAAAGTCAGTCAATCACCGTTGACAGACAAATGCGCCGCTATAGCGTTCCACGCTTGGCTTTTATCAATAAAATTGACCGCTCAGGCTCCAACCCTTTAAGGGTGATGGCGCAATTGCGCGAAAAACTCAGCCATAATCCCGTACTCATTACAATGCCTATCGGTTTGGAAGATAAGAACGAAGGTATTGTTAATCTCCTTTCGATGAAGGCAAATTATTTTGATGGGGACAACGGTGAGTTTATCCGTGAGGAAGAAATTCCTGTAAGCCTTCTTGAAGAAGCAAAGCAGCACCGTCATGCGCTCGTAGAAGCTCTCTCGGATTTTGATGATAACATCGCTGAAAAATTCCTAATGGATGAATTCGTAACTGAAGAAGAATTGAAGCCGGTTATCAGAAGAGAAACACTTTCGCTTAGAATTACTCCAGTATTCGTTGGTTCTGCTAAAAAGAATAAAGGTGTCCAAGTTCTTTTAGACGGTATTACTGATTTCTTGCCTTGTCCGACTGATATTAAGAATGAAGGTCTCGACCAAAATAATAACGAAGCAAAGGTAACGTTGTCGTCAGATGATTTGGCTGAACCGTTTGTTGGTCTTGCATTCAAACTCGAAGACGGTCGTTTCGGGCAATTGACTTATATGAGAATCTATCAAGGTGCTATTAAAAAAGGTGATACGATTTTCAATATGGTAACAGGTAAAAAAGTAAAAGTTCCCCGTTTGGTGCGTATGCACTCTGACGAAATGAATGATATTGAAGAAACGCACGCAGGTGATATCGTGGCGATGTTCGGTGTTGACTGTGCCAGCGGTGATACATTTACCGACGGTTCGGTTGCAATAACTATGACATCAATGTTTGTTCCCGAGCCGGTTATCGAGCTTGCTGTATCTCCAAAAGAAAAAGCAGGTCAGGTAAATTTCTCGAAAGCACTGAACCGTTTTACAAAAGAAGACCCGACCTTCCGTGTTTATCGCGATGAAGAAAGTGGTGAAACGATTGTAAAGGGAATGGGTGAGCTTCACTTGGAAATTTATATTGAACGTATCAAGCGTGAGTATAACTGTGAAGTGATTGTAGGTCGTCCTAAAGTTGCTTTCCGCGAGACTATCACTCAGCGCGCTGAGTTCAATTATACCCATAAGAAACAAACCGGAGGTTCCGGTCAATTTGCACGAGTTGCAGGTTATCTTGAGCCATTGCCGTCGGATGCAGTCGAAAACTATGAATTCGTAGATGATATTGTGGGCGGTGTAATTCCACGTGAATATATTCCCGGATGTGACAAGGGTTTTAAAGAGCAATTGCAAGACGGTCAATTAATCGGTCAGCCGGTAGTTAGGGTGCGTGTTGTTCTTAATGACGGTCAATTCCACGCAGTGGACTCATCTGAACTTGCATTTAAGGTTGCTTCCATGACTGCTATCCGTGAATTCTATCAAAAAGCGAAGCCTATCATCCTTGAGCCGATTATGAAACTGGAGGTGAGTGGACCGGAAGAATTCCAAGGTGTGATGATTGGGCAGGTGAACCAGCGCAGAGGGGTTATTGTAGGTACATCGAATGATGCCGGATACGTAGTTGTTGAGTCAGAAGTGCCCCTAAGCGAGATGTTTGGGTACTCTACAGACATCCGTAGTGTGACCCAAGGTAAGGGAGAATTTACAATGGAATTCTTGCGTTATGCGCCTGTGCCTAAATCAGTACAGGATGACATGGTTAAGGATTATCAGCAGCGTCGTGCCGAAGGTAACAGATAAAAATAAATCAAAAGAAAAGTAAGAAAAAAGTAAAAATAATTTGCACAATTTAAGAAGATGCCGTATTTTTGCAAGCTCTCTAACACGCAAGCAATTTTTTTCGGAGTACAAAGGATAACACAGTGCCAACAATAAGCCAATTAGTCCGAAAAGGACGCGCAAAAGTAATTGTAAAGAGTAAATCACCTGCATTAGATGATTGTCCCCAACGCAGAGGAGTTTGTACTCGGGTTTATACAACTACTCCAAAAAAGCCAAATTCAGCGTTAAGAAAAGTAGCTCGTGTAAGATTAACAAATGGTATTGAAGTGACGGCGTATATTCCCGGAGAAGGTCACAATTTGCAAGAGCACTCAATAGTAATGATTCGTGGTGGAAGGGTAAAAGATTTGCCGGGTGTACGTTACCACATCATTCGCGGAGCAGCCGATACTCAAGGGGTGAAGGACAGAAGACAGGGACGCTCAAAATACGGCGCAAAGAGAGTTAAGAAAGGTGCGGCACCGGCAGCACCGGCAAAAGGAAAGAAAAAATAAATTAGGTTAAAAGATAAGAATTAAAAGTAAAGACAGAATAATAATTATTACGCTTTGAAGCAATGAGAAAAAAAAGAGCAG
>JACPWH010000111.1 GCA_016197185.1 Ignavibacteriota bacterium | reverse complement strand
TACAGGGTCGTTGCTGGTAATTGCAACAGTCTTAGTCAATTGACCGCTGGATGTACCTAAGTTCAGGGAAATTTCAGTGGTAGCAATTTCACCCGGTTTCAATTCTTTTTTATCAAGTTCTGCGGTTTTGGTACAACCGCATCCCGGGTGTACCTCGGTAATTTTTAGAAGTTCAGATCCCACATTTTTTAATTTTACAACTGCTTTCAAGGGAGAATCCTTGGCTTTTACTTTGCCCCAATCATGTGTATCGCCACCCACAATTTCGATTTTAGGCTGTGCAATGGCAATTGAAGCGGCTGCAACAAAAAGAGCAGCAAAATAAACAACATATTTCATACAGGTTTTCTGATAATGTAAGTATAAATTAATTAAATGATTAAATGATATATATTGAGGCATAATAAATTTAATTGCAGATCATGTAAAAGAGTCGAAATTTGCAAGTATCTATATGTTTCGACAAGCTCTGAGCAAGACAATCAAGTTACGTCACAATCAAGTTACGTCAACCTGAACCGGTTGAAGGGTTCAATTATTTACCAATTTAGTTTATGCTGAAATGTATAATAATTATGTGTTTCCACTTAAAAAGAACTGCTTGTCATTTCTGAATAATCAACTGGATAACCGCTTGCTCTCCCTTGCTTGTACTGATTGCTACCAAATACGCACCCGCAGGAATACTTTGCAAAAGAAGAGGAACTTTTTGCTCACCAGATGTTTTGTGTTCGTTGTGAATCATTGTTTTAACAAATCTCCCGCTAACTTCATGCAATGAAATATATACATCACGAGGATTCTCAAGGGCGAACGTGCATTCGGCTGATTCTGAAGCAGGATTAGGAGAAATATTTACAGCCGATAATGCACCCGATTCGCGTCTGCATAAATCAAAGAAAGGAGAACTTCCTTTCATTGCTTTGCAAGCACGCTCGGCAGGTAAACAATTTGCCACTACATCAGTCCGTGCTTTTAATTCCGATCTGAATGGAGCTTTATACCGTTCGGGAAGTGCATCCGCAAATTCAACCGTAGGCGTAAACCACAGAATAAACTCATCGTTGGGATTCTGTACAGTGTTTTCACGACGTATTTTTAGAAACACGACGGAATGTAGCTCAGAAACTGAATTTTCATGAGAAGCCGATGTAGGCGTTAGGGTAATATCGCATGTATCCGTTGCCGAAAAGTTTTTATGAAGCCATACATAAAGTTTCGGATAATATGCCGCAAGAACCATTGCCTCATCTTCGGACAATTCAATAACTTTCAATCCTTCGATGTCCTTCGCAACCGTTTTTCTATGAGGAACATTAATACTTTGTTCAGGAATCTTAATGCTCACAGCACTATTTTCTGCAATAGACTGATAGACTGAAGATTTTTCAGGCTGATTTTGCGAAACCGACTGATGAATTACGTGCTTTTCTGTTTGAGTTTGGCTAAGTGCCTGATGTACCTGTTGTTTTTCGGGTTGAACAGGACTTTCAACTGTTGGTTTAGCTTTCTCCGATAGAGAACTAATCTGTTCATTATGTTGAATGCTTCTACTATTGGCTGTAATATGTTCAGAAGTTACCTGCGTTTCCTTTTGGACAGGAGGATATGTATATTTTACTGCTGTTACCGCACCACTTATTGCCACAATTGCAGCAAGAGTAAGAAACGCTATTTTTTTGTGAGAGCGTTTTGGCTCGGGAACAGGACTTACATTCTCTACGAGCGAAAATATTTCGTCCTTGGAAAGCAACGGCTCATGGTTTTTTATACCTTTTGCCGTATCGAAATACGATTGTAGATTATTATTCATAATGTAATTCCCCTTTGCTGATTTCCTCAGCTATACTATTCTTGCCGCCAACGCCAAGAATCTTGGCTAATTGTCTTTTTGCCCTGAAGATACGAACCTTCACCCCTGTTACAGTTCCACCTTGTATTTTCTGAATTTCCTTGTGGGAAAATCCCATGATTTCCGCCATCATAACCGCCTCACGTTGTGCTTGCGGCAGCTTGTCGAGTGCTTTATAGAGAAATTGGACATCAACTGCATCATCAGGAGCAATTCCTCCACCGCTAAACAGCTCGTCTATTTCGTGATTTTCACGACGCTCGAATGTTCTGGTTCTCGTTTTACGATTATAGAATGTCCTTCGAGCAATTGTAAAAACAAAACTTGAGCAAGAAGACGAAGAAAACGCTCTTGTTTCGTTTCATTACTGCTCATTTATTAGTATGCAAAAGGATGTTTTTGTGTTCAACTGTGGAGGAAGTGACACTTATAGTTGAAAGGTTACATTAACGGTAAAGAATTTTTGGCAATTTACGAAATATTGTGAAATTACACTCTAAAATGTAAACCCCATAGTAAACATTGCGTATTTTTTAGGGATCAGGTCACTCCTCCGGGATTTAATTCTCGATAGTTCCGGTAGGTACAACCTATTCGTAGAAATGCCATATTCCTTATACCTGCTCATATTTTTTCTTGATTATCATTCCCAAAAACAGCATATTTACTTTTTTATCTCAATGTTACAATAATATCCCTTCTCAATGCAACCTTCTTTTCTATCGTTTGTACTTGTGGCTCTTGGCGGTGCCGTAGGGTCGGCAGCGCGGTATGGTGTATCTCTTGTGGCTTTGCGGTTCGGTTTGCAATTTCCTATCGGCACCCTTACCGCTAATGTTTTGGGTTGCCTTATTATTGGCTTCATTAGTCAAATAGCAGTAAAAAACGACGTTCTTTCTCCCGAAATGAGACTTTTCCTTGCAGCAGGTTTCTGCGGTGGATTTACCACGTTCTCAACTCTTATGCTCGAGATAACAAACCTGATTGAATACCATAGGATTATAACAGCTGTTCTCTATGTGGGTGCAAGTGCAATCGGAGGACTACTTGCAGTCTATTCAGGAATTTGGATAGCGAAACTTTGGACATAACCTCATTATGAAAGTAATTACGCCCACCATTCTTTTATTATCTGCTGTCAGCTTACTTACCGATATTTCAAGTGAGATGCTCTACCCGATAATGCCCGTTTACCTCCAATCAATTGGGTTTTCTGCACTTCTCATCGGAATATTGGAAGGAATTGCAGAGGCAACCGCCGGACTCTCCAAGGGATACTTTGGCAAACTATCCGATTCCTACCAACGCCGTTTGCCATTCGTACAATTTGGCTATGGGCTGAGCGCACTCTCCAAACTCATGCTCGGGTTGTATGCCGCCACAGGGTGGGTATTTGCAGCACGGACAGTTGACCGTCTTGGGAAAGGAATTCGGACGAGCGCGCGCGATGCCCTCCTTTCTTCCGAAACAATACCTGAACACAAGGGCAAGGTATTCGGTTTTCATCGAAGTGCAGATACAGTCGGGGCGGCACTCGGTCCTATTTTCGCTATTATTTATCTTTATTACTATCCTGCCCAATATTCCACTCTTTTTATCATTGCGTTTATTCCGGGTGTTCTCGGAGCTTTCGTTACTTTCTTGATTAAAGAGAAAGGTGCAGCCACAACTCCCAGAGCAAAAACTATCCCGGGCTTCTTTTCTTTTCTGCGCTATTGGAAAGATTCACCTTCTGATTTTCGGGCAGTTGCTTTCGGGTTGATTTTCTTTGCTATTATAAATAGTTCCGATTTATTTATTTTATTAATGATAAAATATAGGGGAGCAAGTGATCTTCGGGTGATACAAGCGTATATTCTCTATAATCTGGTCTATGCTTTGGCGGCATATCCATTTGGAATTATAGCCGATAAACTTGGGTTAAAACGAATGTTTATGTTTGGAATCGGTGTTTTTGTTATCGTATATGCAGGTATGGCATTTACTGGTAATTACATTGTTATTTGCTGTATGCTTGCACTGTATGGAATTTACGCTGCAGCCACCGAAGGAGTGAGCAAGGCATGGGTTACAAATATAGTTCCAAAGGAACAAGCGGCAACTGCAATCGGGTTTATTAATGGTGTAAGCAGTATTGCTTCACTGGTTTCGAGTGCGCTGGCCGGATTATTATGGAGTGCTATTTCACCGGAAGTGCCATTTTATGTAACTGCTTGCGGGGCGATTGTTGTGCTGTTTTATTTTATGATTAGGTTTAGAAGGGTAAGGTTAGTCAAATAAATTGCCGGAAGATTATATTAGCAGCATCCTTATTTATGTTAATTTAAATATGTACATTAGAATTCATTTGTAAAAACACAAATGATATGGAATAATTTAAATTCGAACATTATTTAACGAATACTTTTTATAAATTCAACTATATTTTCATTATCGATCATCCCTTTCTTTTCATTAAAATCATATCGACACATTGATTTTTTGAAGTAGCTGTTATATGAAAATGTTTTGCCCATTTTTTCCATCTCAGCTTTTTTATCTTTAACTAACGAATCTATTGTCTTAGCTGTATCATCATAAGCCTTTAACATCAATTGATCATCATCATAGCTACTCAAATCTGTTCCGATAAATTTATAAACACCATAACTCATTAACTCATCCTACGATAGAAGATGTTCATATCTCATTAAGTATGTCTTATTATCTTCAACCATTTTATGTTTACATATCTGGATAAGATGATATATTTGATATACAGCTATAAATTGTTTATATATTGGTGAGTCAATATTTCCGTCGAAAAGTATTTTTAGCGGATTGTTTTCAGAAGTTGCAGCATCATATATATCTTGTAATACACGTGCTATGCTGTTTTTGGCAGTTTCCGGCTCTTCATAAAATGTTGCATACCAAAACTTAAGTACTGTTTCACTATCAATCTGATTGCGAATATTTTTTTGTGAAGAAGAATTAAAACCTTCTCCACGTTTTGTAATATACACTATACCTTTGTTGAAAAAAACAGTTTTTGCAAATTCTTTGAAATCCTTGTTGCTAATCTTATCTTTATATGTAATAGGAGTTTGAGTATTTGTCGCATCGGTTATTTTTTCAACTAAACTTGGTTCTGTAGTTTCATATACCCTAATATTTACATAAACTTCTTTTAGCTTTGAAGGATCTATTTTATATAAATCATAAAGAACTCTGCTTGTTTGAAGTCCATTAACAATTTGTGGATTTACTACAGGTAAGTAATATTGACCGTCTTGGGCTGATTTAGGAACAGTTATTTTCTCAGCGATAATAGTAATTCCATTGTTTAGAAATGGAAAAAGAACTGAATTCTCACTATTTAGTGTTTTATTCATTTCCCTATTAGCCCTAAACTTAGATGTCCCAAGATATTGACGAATATTTTCTTCAAAGAGAGTGTCAAATGATCCATTGATATTAATCTCTTTTTGCATCAATTCACATATATCCAAAGCCAACACTCTAAAATTTGCTGCCCTTGTATTGCTAATTGAAAATGTATAAAGGGCTTGATGATCTAATAATGAAAAATTAGAATTTTGAGGTTTGAATGTAAACTCAATTGTTTTTCGATGCGGTTTAGCAACTGAACGTACTTTATCATAAACCCAATTCGAATCATAAATATAATAATCTATCGCAGGATTATGATAAAGATTATAAGTAGGTTCATTGTTGCCATAATCTTTATCAATGTTATTTCCATTATAAATGAAGTAACATTTTATTTCGATATACTTACCGCTCAATGAAATACTTTTGTATTCATTAATGAATGCTTCTAAATCCTCAATATTCTTTTTTCCAATTCTGTTTCCTTCAGAAAAAATTTCTCGCACATCATTCCTAAATTTGTTAATCTCATTATCTTTTAACCCGGGAACATTCTTACATTGAAAGACTAACATTTCATAATAATCCCCTAAATCACGAAAATATATTCCATCTATTCCACCATCTTTACTTCCAGAACGCTTACCTGATTTATCCTTTATAATAACATTATCAAACACTTCCTGAAATGGCTTATCAAGAACTGCGGAAATGCTAAATATTTCAAAAGCTAGGTCTTTATTCTTTTTGGGGTCAGAAACTTGAAGAAATTCTCTAGAAATTCTATCCAAAAAACCATCTATAAATAGTTCTTTATTATTCATAATTATTAGTTCAGTCGTTTGCTGATTTACTTTTCAATTTAATTTCTACCACAAAAATAGGTATAATCCCCTACCATACTATCTCTACCCCCTGAAAAAAACCGTTCTCAATCCAACTCTGAAACCACTCTGATATTTTCGGCTCTATCACAGATATTTCTTCCCGAAACTGCTCTCCCATTTGAGCAAGTGATTCACCAAGCGTCTTACCTGAAACCAATCCTGATAAGATTACAAAAGCAGGGTGCTCTACGGACATTCTCCACGTTAAATATTCATTGCGAAAGACAACTATATACTCTTTCCTTCGCCTAATAACTTTTGGTACGGGTTTATTGCCAAGTACAGCACCGAAATAAGAATTGACAGGATATTCATTCGCCAAAAGAGCAAAACCTGCAATAGGAATTAATTTCACAGAGTCCCACTTATCTGTTGGAATTGCTGCAATGGATTCAGCAGACAGTACAGGTGATTCCTCCACATCCATAATAGTACTGATCGTATATTCCAAGCGAGCCAATTCGACAAGAAAATCACGTTTCTTATATGGAAGCGTTCCCAAAAATTCAGGGAAATGCGCTCCTGCAACATTTAGAGTATAGCTCTTGGACGGATATTGTTCAAAATAACGTCGTGAAACTTCCTCAAACTCCTCATCACCCAGAAAATGCTTCACAGCTTCGTAATCACTTGTAAGTGCTTCTTCAAGCCTCGCGAAATAAGCATATTGATATGCTTGCATTCTCTCTTTGGGTGTAAGGGTTTTTGAGGGTAATACAATTGCTTCCGCTATTGTTGTAGGAAGGATAGCAGTTGCTTCGGGCGAAGTCCAAGCATCATCGTTATTCCCGGGATAGGAAATAACGGCTTTCATCCATTGCTGGAATTGCTCAAGGGAAATTTGGGGGATTTGCATGATAAAACCCAAGAAGAACTACTATTAAATATTACTTTAGAAACGCCACACTGAGCGTAGTCGTTGTCTAAATACTTACAATATAAAAACTTACAGGTTAAAACCAATTCACTACACAAACTTTTTATTTCTTTAACTCATACGTTACTGCCAACGATTTAAGAACATCAAACTTTCCTTCAATTAATGCTACTTCCTTAGCTCTTGACCAACCCTTTAACTGTTTCTCAACTTGAATTGCTTGAAGTGCATCATCAAATTCCTGAAAGAATTTCAATATTACAGGACGACGGGAAAATATATACGAATTAGGGTTGTACCCTATATTATGTTCAGCAATTCTTCTTTCAATGTCATTAGTAACACCCGTGTAAAGAGTTTTGTCTGGACACTCAACAATGTAAACAAACATTTGGCTATATATTAAATATACAATATAGTTCTTTATTTGGCAAGTATTTGAACAACGACCCCGCTCAGTGTGACACGGTTTTTTTGCTTTATTGAATAACAACTTATTCCCTATATCTTAATAAACCTTGTCAGCTCTACTCTACCCTCATACTGTGCAACCACAAAATATGTCCCTATCGGGAAACTTGTAATCGGTAATGTCAACACATTCACACCCCTCAACCGTGCAGGTGAATCGATTGTATAAACCAATTGCCCCACAGTATTAAATATCTTAATATTGATGTCGCTTTCCTTTTGCAGTAGCATCTGAACCGTAACTTCATCATGTTTTGCCTCAGCAAGATTCGGAACCACCTCCACCGACGAAAGCAATTCAGGAGCATACGGAAGCGATTCAGGGTCAATCCCGCACGGAATGACTGATGAATTTGGGGTAATTGCGAATGTAGTATTAGCCTTATACGGCATCCTTCTGCTACTTTTTCCGTCATCAACTGTTACGAAAGCGTGTGCATTCTTTCCCGCGAAATGAACAATCGGGAATTCAGCTATATATTGATACTGTTTATCCGTTGGATAAAGGTTATACACATACTTTACATTTTCAAATTGTACGGAAATTTTGGCTGAAAGGATTGGTGATTCACTCCGAATAAACACAACTACCCTCTGCCTGTCTCGAACAGGAAACGTTGGAACGGCAGGAGAAATGATAATCCCTGCTTTGAGCATAGCAGCAGGTATGTTAGCCCTGCCATATCCCAAAGTATCATTCTTCTCACTTGCATTCGTCGCTGTTTCGTATAAATATCTTCTAATTTCCCATGGACGGAGTTCGGGAAAAACCGACAGGAAAAGAGTGGTCGAACCTGCCATCAATGGGGTTGCGAGCGATGTTCCGCTTGCTTCACCTATTGCAGTTGTATCACCTGTAGATGAGCAAACTACTTTCACTCCTTGAGTGGCTATATCCGGCTTGATTTCTCCGTCACCTCTCGGTCCGCGTGAAGTGAATACTGCCGGTGTGATTCCATCCTGAGCAACTGCAGCAACGGCAATAACACTGTCGGCATCAGACGGGGTTATTAGTGTGCTGTCCCGAGGTCCGTCATTTCCTGCTGCGGTTATACATACTACACCACGCCGAACGGCATTATTGACTGCAATTGCTGCAATTGTAGTTTTACCGTCGAAATCTGCGAACGAATAATTTTCTTCATCTGCCTGATTGAAATCGGAATATCCAAGTGATGAGCTGATAATATCAGCTCCCTGTGCTTCCTGCCACTCGACTGCAGCAGCATAATTATCCTCCTCAAGATGTTGCTCAGTGGCAAGATCCTCTGTTTTTGCAAGGAGGAACTGTGCATGAGGGGCTATTCCAATCAGAGAATCCTGCTGAAACCCGCTAACGGTAGAGAATACAATTGATCCGTGGTTGTCCTGCCCCCCGACATCGTTAATCTCATTTCCCGTTACAGAGTCCCTGTTGATAAAATCGTATTCATTAAGTACATTGGCATTCTTTGTAGATTCGTGGGTTTTCCATCTGAATCCGGTATCGAGAAAGCCCGTGAGAGTGCCTTCGCCCAAAATTCCCATTGAATGAAGTTCTGGAATGCCGAGCATTTGTGCCTGATTGAACGAAGGACCGTACCGAAACACCCCGCAATCTGTGGTTGCCTCGAGAATCGAACCGTCAATCGGTGTTTGTACCAGATAACGAACCTGACTGAGTGAACTGTTCAATGAAAGTGCTTGAAATTTCGTAGCAGTACGTTTCACCTTTTTTACAAAAGGCAGGAGCTTAACACCTTCTGCAATCGCTGAATCACATCGAACTACCGCATAGTTATTCCACCGTAATTGTAGAATGACCTCTGCTTGCAGAAATGCAAGAGATTGCAGGTACGGTTCGTAAAGCGGTGCATCTTCAAGCGAAATAAGATTGTTCGATGTTAGCACTTTCCCGCGACGTTCCAGGCAACGCTGATTGTGCAGAGCAAGTGTTTTTTTATAGATACTAGAATTTTCTGTAAACTTTTCCGACCCTTTATCCTTAAAAAATACACGATACGTATAGGTTTGTGCGTTTGAGAAGTTTGAAGCGCATACGATTAACGCGCTTACCAAAAGAAGTGCAGTTTTAATATGAATTTTAGTAGATTGCAAAATCATTTTTAATCAATTTGTTGAATTACAGTAAAACTAAATTACCTAATTTTCTTGAAAATATAAGCCCATGACACAGTTTTCAGATAAAAAGACCGCCGGATACACAGCCGCTAAACAATCCGTTGCATTTGCATTTCCCAAACTCGGGATTATCCGCGCTCGCGGCACAGATACATTGGATTTGCTAAACCGGCTTTCTACCAATGAACTTTCCAAATTACAGCCGAATCAAGGTGCAAAAACAGTCCTCACCTCCGATAAGGGTCGTATTGTAGATGTGCTGACTGTAATAGTGAATAACGCGGGTGCTTTGTTACTGTGCTGTGCAAATAATGAACAGAATGTAGTATCGTGGCTGCGGAAATATACGATAATGGATGACTGCAAAGTAAATACTTCAACTGATGAGTTTTGTGCATTGGAAATTCACGGACCGGAATCTGCAAGTTTGATTCAAGAATTATCCGGCGAGACATTATTGGACTTACCGATGAGCCACTGGCGAAACGTTACCGTTTTTGGTGAATCCGCGATACTTCTTCGTCAGCCGGCAATGAGTGAGTTTTCGTTTCTACTTCTTTTTGATGCCTCTCAAAATGAAGCTATCCATGCAAAATGTGATGAACTAGCCACAGAAGTTCCAGTAATGACTGCTGAAGACTATGAAATATTGCGAATTGAGGCAGGCATGGGTACGTTCGGAGCGGAACTAACCGACAGTTACAATCCTCTGGAGGCAGGTTTGCTCCACTTGGTCAATTTCAAAAAGGGCTGCTATATCGGACAGGAAGTGATTGCCCGTATTGACAGCTATAATAAAGTAAAGCAGCGTATTATGGGGTTTACATCGGCTACCCAGCTTCCTATGGGAAGTGAAATCAAAGTGGATAATACAGTTGTCGGGAAGATAACCAGTTCTGTTTTATCGCCTGAATTCGGGTGGATTGCTTTGGGGTATATACGGGGTGAACATGCTCATCCGCAGTCGGTGGTTAGTGTGGAATCGGGGGATGGTAGTGTGGAGGCAGTTATTGTTGGGATGCCGTTTGAGTGAGGTAATTGATAAGCATTAATCCCTTTAGGGGTTATAGAACTTATTGATTTTACGGTCAAGTCAGTTGTTACAACTGACTTTAATTATTTGCCATAAAAAAGACTTGGTAAAAAATATGGCTTCTTTATTAAAGTCAGGTGTAACACCTGACCGGACGAGAAAAACAGAAGAAATATCATCAAAAAAAGCCGCTCCCCCAATCAGGAAAGCGGCTTTTCTTTTACAAAAACATCTAAGATGTTTACTTAAACATCTTTGTCAGCCACCCGCCGTGATTCATAAAGAACGGCACGAACACAAGCGAAATGATAGCCATTAGCTTGATCAAAATATTAAGCGCAGGACCGGATGTATCCTTGAACGGATCTCCAACCGTATCACCTACAACTGCCGCCTTATGTGTATCAGATCCCTTGCCGCCGAGTTTACCTGTTTCGATGTATTTCTTTGCATTATCCCATGCACCACCGGAATTAGCCATCGAAATAGCAAGCATAACACCCACGATCAAAGCACCGATTAACATTCCTGCAAGCATCTGAACACCAAACAGGAAGCCAATAACAAGCGGAGATGCAATCACCAAAATACCCGGGGCAATCATCTGGCGCAATGATGCTTTTGTTGAAATATCAACGCAAGTTGCGTAATCAGCACGAGCTGTACCTTGCAAAAGTCCGGGGATTGTACGGAACTGACGGCGAACTTCTTCAATCATGTCAAATGCAGCCTTACCAACCGCACGCATCGTCATTGCTGAGAATGCAAACGGAAGTGAAGCACCTACAAACAAACCTGCCATAACCTCAGGGTTAAGCATATTGATTTCCGGTAAATTTGCACGTGTCAAAAACGCTGCTGTAAGAGCAAGTGAAGTCAGTGCTGCAGAACCGATAGCAAAACCTTTACCGATAGCTGCTGTTGTATTACCTGCAGCATCCAAAGCGTCTGTACGCTTGCGAATATCCTTACCCATACTTGCCATTTCAGCAATACCGCCCGCATTGTCCGAAACAGGACCGTAAGCGTCAATGGTAAGACCTACCGCAATTGTTCCGAGCATACCGATAGCAGCCATTGCTATACCGTACATACCAGCGAATGAGAATCCAAGAACAACCGTAATCGCCATCAAAAGCATTGGCAATACACTACTGTTATATCCTAATGACAAACCGTAAATAATATTGGTAGCTGCACCGGTTTTGGATGCATCAGCAACTTCTTGAACAGGTTTGAATCTGTGTGATGTGAAATATTCTGTGATTAATCCGATAAGCAAACCGGAAATCAATCCTGCTGCCAAACAGATAAATACACCTGAATTATGATATTCCTTCGTTCCGATAACAAATGTCTGCGGAATCATCATCATTGTAGGATAATACAAACCAACAAGCATAAGAAGGGTAGAAAGTACAAGCGCAGTCTTGAGCGCACCTTCCACTTTTTCTTCTGTTTTCGGTTTGATAAAGAAGAGCGAAATCAAACTTGCTATAATACCCACACCACTAACAAAAAGCGGGAAAAGCAATGCTGAAAGTCGTGTATCATCAGGAAGCAATGTAAAGGCTGCTGCACCGATAACCATCGCAGCACATGTACTTTCTGCCACTGAACCGAACAAGTCCGCACCCATACCTGCAATATCTCCCACGTTATCACCTACGTTATCGGCAATAACAGCAGGATTACGCGGATCATCCTCAGGGATTCCCGCTTCCACTTTACCCACAAGGTCGGCACCCACATCGGCAGCTTTGGTATAAATACCGCCACCCACACGTGCAAACAGTGCTACAGAAGAACCTCCGAGTGCAAATCCAGATAGAATCTCCATGAGAATATGTGTTTCAATATTGGGTAACAAAGCGTTCAAACCCATATACACAGCCATCATCCCGATAATTGCAAGTCCTGTAAGACCAAATCCCATCACCACACCCGACTTAAACGCAATCCCGAATGATTCAGCAAGCGAAATCCGTGCAGCAGCAGCAGTACGAACATTTCCTTTGGTTGCAATTTTCATCCCGATAAAACCGGCTGCAACCGAAATTCCAGCACCAATCAAGAAGCTCATTGCAGAGTACATTCCTGTTGCAACATTCGTATGTGGGTCATTTACGGTAAGAGCAATAATAATTGCGAATATCACCATAAACAGCGCAAGGATACGATACTCACGCTTCAAAAATGCCATTGCACCTTCGGCAATCGCATCAGAAATTTCCGTGAGCTTTGCCACTTCTTGCGGGGATTCAGCACCTTTTTCAATTGAAACAGAGGTAACCATCCGCGAGTACATAAATGCCACCAACAGCGACAATGCGCCCAAGCCAAATATTAACCAAATAACCATATAATTTGAAAAAATGTGAAACAATACAGATTGATTTTTTTGACTGATTGAGAAGATAAACACGATAAAAAATTTCGCATCTGTCATTCAGAAGGAGTCTTCGACTGAAGAATCTCAGTTAGAATATCTGTCCGGCAGATTACACTTTCTAACGGAGATTCTTCACTAACGTTCAGAATGACAATTATAACATCAGATGTCATTTAGAGCTTGTCAAAGCATCTAATACATACCTTTTTCAAGAGTTACTTCAATAAAGGTCATTGACAACCTACCTACACACTTAAAAATACTTTTTGTCAATTGGCGTTTTCGCCTTATCTTCGTATTCTGTTTTCGGCATACGAATCCTTAGCTCAGTTGGTTAGAGCGTTACCTTGACATGGTAAAGGTCACTGGTTCGAGTCCAGTAGGGTTCACCCAAAACTCTCAGATGAAAAAGAAGCTCCATACGTTCAAATATGGAGCTTTTTTATTTAATAAGAGGTTTTTTACCTTCATTACATTCCTGCTAATTTCTTTACTTCAGCAAGTGTCATAGACTTAGGACGTACAATCGGAGAATTGAATAAACGGTGGAACAGAATCTGCGAACAAATTCCCATTGCTCTCGATACACCGAACATCACTGTATAAAATTCAAATTCTTGCAAGCCGTAATGATGAAGCAGCGAACCCGAAGCTGCATCCACATTGGGCCACGGGTTTTTCGCCTTACCTTGTTCTTTAAGAACTTCAGGTACAATTCTAAATAATTTTTGCATAATTTGAATGGTATCATCCTCCAAATTGTGCTTTTCTGCAAATTGATGGAACGCAGTGAAACGCGGGTCAGTCACACGAAGCACTGCATGACCGTATCCGGGGATGACCTGTCCGCTACTTAACCGTTTCCATGTATATTCACGAAGCTGTTCATCGGTCGGTACACCGTTAAATTCATGTTTCAAATCCAAGATAAAGCGTAAGCACTCTTGATTTGCCAAACCGTGAAGCGGACCTGCAAGACCATTCAATCCGGCACTTACGGAATAGAATACATCCGAAAGAGCCGAACTTACAACATGAGAAGTCATTGCACTAACATTTCCTCCTTCGTGGTCGCTATGCAATACAAGATACAATCTGATCAAATCACGGAAACTTTCATTATCGGAAACGCCAAGCATGTGGGCAAAATTTGCACTCCAATCAAGTCCGGCTTTAGGAGCGATAGGGTCGCCCTTACCAAAACGGATACGGTAGATACCTGCTGCGATGGTCGAAATTCCGCTCAGAAGTGTAATTGAATCTTCGGCTGTTGCTTGCCAAAGGGCATCTTTCGAGCCGCCTTCTTCATATACTCTCCGGTATTTCGATTCACGCTCAAGAGCCATAACCCCGACACTGAGCATTACCATCGGATGTGAGTCCTTAGGCATTGCTTTCAGAACATCCCAGATATACTCAGGTACTGCTGCTTTTTTTGCAAATGCGTGTTTAATTTCATCGTGTTCGTTCGCGTTCGGCTTGGAACCTGTGCAGAGCAGAAAGAAAATATCTTCGGGAGTTGCATCTGTCAGTTCAAGAATAGGAATATTGCGGATTCGCAGACCTTCATCGGCGGAAACAGAAGAAGTATCGCATAACAAGGCAGGAACTGCCCTCATACCGCCGAGAACTTGTTCAATTGCAACAGTTGCGATTTGAACATCACCGTGTTCTTTCATCAAAGCAGCACGGTCAGCTCGAAGCCCCGGCAACATTTCCATCAGTCGAGAAGTAAATAATTCCATACAACACCTAAAATTTGAAATAATTAGTTAATATCATAGTAAAACGAGCGTAGTTCCCATCAATTTGGTGCAAAATTACCAATATCTTTCCACTCGCAAGCCATAAAAATTCACCTTTTTTGAAATATCCTGTGTGAGTATCTGTCTAAATTTCATTACGGGGTGCAGAGTGATAATTTAGAAT
>JACPWH010000110.1 GCA_016197185.1 Ignavibacteriota bacterium | reverse complement strand
GCTCCTTCAGAGGCAGCTTTAAAAGAAGCATTGATTTCATCCTTTGTAGTTTCGCGATCCAAAATAGCAGTAAAATCTGTAATTGAGCCGTCAGGGACAGGTACACGGAGAGAAAACCCGTCTAAACGTCCTTTAAGCTCAGGCATTACTTCTGTAACAGCTTTTGCGGCACCTGTTGTAGTAGGGATAATATTTACTGCTGCAGCACGGGCGCGTCGCAAATCCTTATGTGGTAAATCCAAAATATTCTGGTCATTTGTATAGGCATGAACAGTCGTCATGTATCCTTTTTGAAGCCCAAAGTTATCATGAAGGATTTTTACCATCGGAGCTAAACAGTTTGTAGTACATGAGGCATTGGATAAAAGTTTCTCTTCTCCCGTAAGATCGGTGTCATTCACACCTAATACAATGGTTCTATCCAATTTATCTTTAGCCGGCGAGGAAAGAATTACTTTACGGGCACCGTTTGCAACGTGCTTTTGCAAAGATTCACGGTTTGTGAAAACACCGGTAGATTCAATTACTGCATCTACTGATCCCCACGATAAATTTTCGATTTGTTTTTGTGCAGATATAGTGATAGTAACTCCATTTACAACTAAATTATTACCATCAGTATGAACAGTGCCGTTGAATTTCCCGTGAACTGAATCATATTTGAGAAGATGAGCAAGTGTAGCTGCATCTGTAAGATCATTAATTCCGACTATCTCAATCTCGCCGGCTTGTGCCAATGCTGCCCTAAACACTAAACGACCTATGCGTCCAAATCCGTTAATTGCAATACGTATTGCCATAATAATGTTCTCCGTGAAGAATAAACAATGTGGATATAACCATAATTCACTACGAAACTACGAAAGATTTACGAATTTTTGGGCGTAATTGCCAATTTACATTTTTATAAAGTCATCTATCTGAATTGAAAGAAAAATTGTAAATTCGTAGTGATAATCACTCTTTTCATCATCAGAAAGACAATATGATAACACGACTCAGTTTTATACTTTTATTCTGTCTTTATTCTGTTTCTAATGCTCAAAATGATAGTATAAAAAACGAAAGTACTGCTCTTACAGGTATGCCGGTACAACAGGCTATTGACGAATGTTTAGACGATTTACCGACAGTAGTTGTTTCAAAAACCACACCTGCTGATGAACCTATACAAACTGATTCTGTAGTAGCAGAAACAAACGATGACGGGCTTCTTCCGCTTCAAGAATTTACAATAGCCGGTGATCCCCGCTACACAATAGATGCTTCCCATCCTCGCAAGACTAACAAGCTAAAACCTTTGACAACAGCATTGGTAGGCGGTACGTATTTTGGAATCTTAGGCGGACTTCATATTTACCAGCTAAACACCATCTGGAACAAGACCCGTACTTTTCGTTTTATTGAAGATGGTAGTCAAGATTTTTATTCCGACAAAGCAGGTCACTTTTGGGGAGCATATTTCATAAGCTACTGCTCTACGGAAGCATTAATCGGTTCAGGATTCAGTTTCGATAATGCTTATCTCTATGGTGGATTTATGGGGTTCGGCTATCAGCTATATATTGAAATAATGGATGGTTTTGGTGAAAACTGGGGGTTCTCTACATCGGATTTTCTTGGTGACCTTGCAGGATTTGGCTATTACCTTGCTCAACATTATATCCCCTTCTTACAGAACTTCACACCGAAAGGAACATATTTTCCTGCCCATTGGTATAATGAAAAACCTCGTTTGGAAGCATCTTCGTTTATTGACGATTATAGTTCATGGACTTGGTGGATGTCGGTAAATGTCTATAATTTACTACCACAAACATGGAAAAAATACTATCTACTATGATTTTTTTTTGTAGTGACAATTCTGACCTCCACGTTCTCCTTTAATAAGCAGGGCTGTTAAGTTCTTTTTTTTTGAGATAATAATCTCCGAATAATTGAAAGTAATTGCTAATTTTCGTGACCTTTGTGTACACTTTGTGACCTTTGTGGTTCATCTTTTTAACACAAAGTTCACAAAGGTTTTCACAAAGTTCACGATGAACTTTAGAACTTAACTGTCCAGTTTGTTAAAGCGGATTAAGGGTATTTCTCCGTTGACTGAAACTGCAAAAATTCTTAAAGGATCATAAAATTTAAACCGAATATCTACAATTACGTCATACAACTAATTACAAACAATAAGCTATCAGTCAACAGCTATCAGCTTAAAATTTCGTATCTTTGTAATAGAAAGCATGGGGATGTACCGGATTCGACGGGGTGAAGTGTTCACGTAGGAGCAGGTCGTGCTTGGTAAGTGGTGCACGTTAATTCAACTTGCAAAACAATAAGTGCTAATAACACTCCAGTATATGCAATGAACTCAGTTCCTGTATATAGTTTAGCTGCTTAATAATTAAGTGACTAACCATCTGCGCAAATGTTCGTTTATCGGCTTTTGAGGTAGGTGTAACTAAACCTTAGATAAACTGGTATGGAATGGATTTTCGGCGTTCCATATAAGATAACACCGCAAACAGCGGAAACGCTCCTGTCGTTTGGATACCGTTTACGTTAAACTTAAAAAACGAATAAGCTTGTAGAATCTACGGCTCACGCATTTCGGACGCGGGTTCGACTCCCGCCATCTCCACTATATGTTATAGAAAGCCCTTTGATATTTATCAAAGGGCTTTCTTGTTTTTTTTTGGAGTTAAGTTTTACCATCTCCTTCTCTTCCCGTAAAATCAGATATACCCTTAGATTATACTACCTAAGATTTACAATAAATACTTTAGACCTTGAAGGTTTTCGAAAACCTTCAAGGTCTCCGGAGATATTTAAAAAATGTTATAAGCCGATTACTGCAAGCTTAAAAAAGTATTATCTCGAGTGCAGTATCAAAATCTTCAAAAGCATAGTATTCTTGCTTGTATTTTACTATTTCAGAAAAATTACCTTGATAGACAAAGTACTTTTCCGTATATTTGTATTGTTGTTTTGAACATATATGGAAAAATGCAATGGAAATCTCAGCAGATATTATCAGAGGGCATATCGATACGATCGTATTGAAATTGCTTCTGAATGAGGATATGTATGGTTATCAGATAAGTAAAACGATTCATTCCGCTTCAGCCGGAGCGTATGAATTGAAAGAGGCGACTATGTATTCCAGTCTCAAGCGTCTGGAAAGTGATGGATGTATAACATGGTATTGGGGCGACGAAACGCAAGGTGGCAGAAGGAAATATTATAAGATTACAGAAAAAGGAAACACTACATTTGCAGAAAACAAAAAAAACTGGGAATTCGCAAAGAGTGTAATTGATAAATTATTATAGGGAGATTTGGGAGTATGAATACGAAATTAGCAAATTATTTGAATGGAGTTTTTGCATCTTACGAAGGTGTGAAAAGCGTTGCCGAACTAAAAGCAGAATTGTACTCTGATTTACAGGAGAGGTTTGAAGAGCTCACAGCAGAAGGCAAGGATGATGAAACTGCTTTCGAGATGACTATAGACAGTATTGGAGACATTGAGCAAACTTTGCAAGAAGTTGCAAGTCTCTCCCGCTCGCTGGAACGGCAGGTTCTGACAAACTTCAATGCTTCAAATCTCACGCAGAGTGACTTTGCCGGTGTTACCGCGCACAAAGGAGAATTTAAAGCGAGTGATTTGCGTGGCTCCGACTTTTCCGGTGCGGACTTGACCGGCAGCTCGTTTATCGTAAGTGATGTACGTGAAACCAATTTTAACAGAGCAAATTTGACAGATTGCAGCTTCAATGTACTTGATCTGAATGGGGCAAGTTTCAATCAAACTACCCTTGTACGTACTACGTTCGACAAGTCATCATTGGAAGAATGTAAATTTATCAATGTAAAGCTGATTGATGTCAAACTTTCCATGTGCGACCTTAGAAAGACAGTCTTTGAGAACTGTTCTTTTGAAGGTGTGGACTTCCAATACTCTGACCTGCGTGGACTAAGTATGGACGGACAGTCCTTTATTGGTGTCAAGTTTGACAAAGCGGCAATGAATCAAGTAACGTTTAAGGGCTCGACACTTAGAAATGTATCCTTCCGCCCGGCGTTTGCGCTGACTAATAAAAACTTTCGGGCAATAAAAACTATCAATTTTGATGGTGCGATGATGGATAAACTGACCTACGCTGCGCTTAAAGGGATGGGGGCTGATTTATCGAAGGTTAGTGTTATATAAGGGGGTGCAGAATATACAAACAACAAACCCTTTGATGTTTTATCAAAGGGTTTGTTGTGATTTTATTTTTTCCTTCATCTCACCATCCACTTCCCAAAAAACTCATGAATCCTCCGGGTATACTCCTCCCCTCCCATCACTCGCAAATTCTCATGCCCTGCATTATGAACAGTATAGAATTCCTTGGGTGAATGAAGGTTGTCGAATATCCTGTGAGCATATCTGATGTTAATTTTCTCGTCAGCATCACCGTGAATTAAAAGTACAGGTTGAGTGATAGAACACGCTGAATTTTCAGGTGAAACATCACAAATGTGGAAATGAGCAATTTCTTCTGAACGGGCAAAAGCAGGTGTTGTAATCCAATTCCAGCGGACGTGAATCATCTGCTCTAAATAATCACACATCGTTTCGTGCAAGTCGGCAAATGAACTTTCAGAAACACCGCACACAATTCTCTTTTCCTGAGCCATAGCTTGGAGAGTTATTGCAGCACCCATCGAATTCCCTATAATCCCAAAAGGAGCACAGGAATCACCAAGAATTTCGATTATCTTATCGATACATTTGCTGACATCATTCTTCTCATAATATCCGAGTGTACAATATTCGCCACCACTTTCACCATGTGCTCGTGAGTCATACAAGACAACGTTAAAACTGTCGACAAGTAATGTAGAAACATTCGGCAGCATTAGTTCTTTGTTACTTGCAATTCCATGAAGAATAAGGATAGTTCCTTTAGGTTTACAATGTGGTTGAATAAACCATCCGTGAATAAGTAAACTGTCACTTGTAAGGAAAGTGAAATCATTCCGTCGAAATTGCTCGTATTTATGAGGTTCTATTATTCTATGGTACTTGTTTTCAAGAATTTGAGGAGTAATGCGGAAGGGCTTGATTGCAGAATATGGAAGTACATTATATATACCCCAATAAACTGCTGATGATACACATATCAAAAGTAGAATTATCGAGGTACTTAGAACAATATACCGTCTTTTCATATTTATATGTTTATGTTACGCTACTTGAGGAGTTGGTCTAATCCCTGTGTCGAAAATAAATTCTATTTTAACATTTTCGTTAGAAGGATTATTTCCTACAAAGGACTTGGTATCAATGAATTCTTGAAATTGAGCTTTATCAAAAACTAACTTACCGTCTTCCTCCTTGAAGAATAACATTGAAATTATTTGATCGGAAAGCAAATATTTCAAGAGTTCGCTGTCAGAACGAAGTGCGTACTCAACTAATTTATTTCTACGGAGCTTACCTTTTGCATAAAATCGCTCATCGTATGCAAGTAGGTGTTCCAAATGACTGTAAAGTGTGCGCATAAATGTAGAAAAAAGGTATGGATAATATACAATTCTATCTTTCCTTTTTATCCTACAAATTGCACGCCAATTTTCCTACAAAGAACGAAAAAGTAAACTCCGGGACTCTACTTCAAATATGAAATGTTCAGCAATTCGATGTGAAAATACATTATCAAACTCCAATCGTTCAGGATGCCATTGCACACCCAATAGAAATGGTTTCCCTGTAGGTTCGTTCCATTCAAAGGCTTCAATCATTCCGTCCGGTGATTCAGCAGAAGTTCGTAAATGTTCAGATAAATATTCTATTGCCTGATGATGTGCTGAATTTACTTCCCCTTCGCTTGTTTTTGTTATTTTTTTGAGTAAAGAACCCGCAACAACATCAATTTTGTGACTGCTGTCACCTTGCATATTACTTTGGTGATGTATATCCGATGGGTGATCTGTATGAATATCAACGAAAAGCGTACCCCAAAGTGCTACATTTATTAGCTGCGCTCCTCGGCAAATTCCCAAGATAGGCAGTTTCAATTCACGTGCTTTCTCAAATATTGGAAATTCAAGTGAATCCCTGTCTTCGTCAATAAAACACTCATCATGTCTTTCTGCTTTACCATATTTTTCAGGATTTACATCAGGTCCTCCTGTTAGAATCAAGCCGGAACATTCCATTAAATTCTTTTCTGCTTGTTCAGGTTCGACAAAAAGATCAATAATTTCAATTGAAGGTTCAACCAAACGCAGCCAATGAGCATAGAGTGCATATTTTGCTGTTCCGCTTGCTCTTGAAATTGCTATTTTCATTGTGTACTAATATTAATTGTTAAACAGTTGCACGATTCTTTTGTCAAATAAATCTTCATTTTTTGTAATTACTACCCTAATAGGAAGAACATATACTTCTATTCCTATTTCATCAAAATAGGATATAAATTGTAATAACTTCACTGCATCTTTCTCAGTCGTAATAATTGCTTGTACAGAATAATCATTACAAGATTTCAGAATAAACCTAATATCTTGTAATGAATAAGAATGGTGATCATTAAAAATTGAATGATGAATAATTTTCATTCCGTTCTGATCAAGCGTATTTTCAAATTTTTTTGGATGCGCAATTGCAGAAACTGCTATCATAATTTTTGGAATTGAAGAATATGTAGTTCGCTCAACCTCATTATTTTGAATTAGTTGTTTCAGTGTGTAAGGATTTCCTGCAAGACTGGTGGAAGTAATGAGAAGTTGATTCGCTGAGAATGTATAAGGAATGTGATTATTATCTATTCCTTCTTGAATGCAAATTATATCCGCTCGTTTCAATGATGAGAAATCCTCACGCAATCTCCCTTTGGGAAGCAAGTATTTTTGATGAAGAGTAAATTCATCAAGAAGCACTATATCTAAATCTCTATAAAGTTTACGGTGTTGAAAACCGTCGTCAAGGACTATTGCATCACTCTGAAAATTATTGATTGCTGTTTGTGCAGCTTCGTATCTATTCTTATTAGCAATCACAGGTACATGAAGTTTAACAGCATGGAGGAAAAGTTCGTCACCTGCAGTCATGACATCGGTAAGTATAGTTTGTCCGTTGGAAACTATTACTTCTCCTTTACTGTTTCTTTTATATCCTCTACCGATAACTACCGGATTTTTGTGTAGTGCAAGAAGTTTGCTGACAATAGTTTGCGTGAATGGTGTTTTGCCGCTTCCCCCGGTTGAAATATTCCCTACGCTTATTACTGGCACTCCAACATGATTAATCACTCTTTTGTTCATATCATAAAGATACGAGTTGACTTTTATAATAGACGAATAGAGTGCTTGGAGCATAGTATGGTATCTTCCAAACAATGATTTTACAAGTCATGGCAGTTACATACTGCCGTGTGTTGAGTTGCTATAAAACTGATATTTCATAAGTCAAGGAAGTTGTTAGACTTCCTTTCCACAGATATACTTAGAAGGAATGTTGGTCGTAACAACCGAACAGACCTAAAATTTTTAAAAGGTTTTTAGAATCATTCAACTCATAAAGTCATGCTCTAATCCGTATCGGTGGGTTTGCAAACCCACTGATACGGAATTTTTAAAGCTAAATCATTTCAATTCAAGAATTGTAACCCCGTCCCCGCCTTCTTGAATTGTCCCCAATCTAAAGTTAGCAACAAGTGGATGTTTACGAAGTTGGTCGTGGATTGCAACCCTGAGTGCACCCGTTCCCTTACCGTGAATTATCGTAAGTGTTTGCAGATTACTCAGCATAGCATCCGAAATGAATTGCTCAACCTCCTTGCAAGCTGCATCAGCACGTTGTCCACGCAAATCCAAATTCATTTTAGAATCGAATTTTACAAGTCCTCCTGAGCTTTTACTTGCTTCCTTTTGCTTTGTCTTTCCAGCTTTGCGTAATTGAGCAAGTGCAGTTTTGAATTTTAGACCGTTAAACTCAACCACCGCCGAATGGGCAGCAGTATCAATAGCAATTACAACCCCTACCTCGTTAGAACCAACCATAGTAACACCGTCTCCTGCCTGCAATACTTCATTGTCTGTTTCTAGCTTTGGTTTCATTGCCTCAGCTTTTTTTTCTATGTCTTTTTTTCCTGTTTCAAAGTCTTTTTTAATATCAGAAGCAGAGCGTTGTTGTTCGCGGATTTCTTTTATTGTTTGTTCTACAAGTGCATTGGATCTTTGGACAATATCTTTAGCTTCGTCTCTTGCATCTCCGATAATTTGATTTCGTTTAGCTTTTACTTCTGCTAATCGTTCTTCGTAATCAATTCGTTTTTTTTCTGAAATGATATGCTCTTGAGCAGCTTTGCGCAAATGTTCTTCCGCTTCCTGTTTAAATCTTTGGAGAGCAGCAATACTTTCTTCAAGTTCAGAGTGACGATCACCAAGATATGTTTTTGCACGGCTCATCACAACATCAGGAATCCCGACTGATTTGGCAAGAGCAAAGGCATAACTGTTACCCGGGACACCGGATTGAAAACGATATGTAGGGATAAGGCGCACACCGTCAAATTCCATAGAAGCATTCAGAATTTCAGGTCGGCTGAGTGCATAACTTTTTAGCGAGGATTGGTGTGTAGTTACAACAAACATCGCCTTTCTTTCAATAAAGCTGTCCAAAATTCCTGCAGCCAGTGCTCCACCTTCTTGTGGGTCGGTACCTGAACAAATTTCATCTACAAGTATCAATGCCTGTGGTGAGCAAAATGACAATATATCACGCAGCCGCACTATCTGTGAACTGAATGTACTGAGATTATTCTCAATTGATTGGTGATCCCCGATAGCACAGAAAATCGACCGGACATTTGTCTCACAGTCGCCCAAAGGGAAAATTCCTGAAAGTGCCATTGCAATATTCAATCCAATGCTTTTAAGTGCAACAGTCTTGCCTCCGGCATTCGGACCGGAAATAAGATGTCCTCGAGTATCGGATGTAAATTCAATTGAAAGGGGAACTGGACGTGAACCTGAACTCCATTGTAATAATGGGTGGTACACATTCCGAAGCTCTATTCGGTTTTCGTCTAAAATCTGTGGCTTGATACCTTGACGTTTAAGGGCATATTGCGCTTTTGAATAGATAGCATCAAAATTTGCTAAGATATCAATCGAACTTAAAAATTCTCGGGCTTCCGCCCCAAGTTCTCCGGTAAGAGTCGATAGTATCCTAATAATTTCACGTTGCTCCTCATTATAGAGCATAGATAATTGGTTATTTGACTCGAATATCTCTGACGGCTCGAGAAAAACAGTAGAACCGGTTTGAGAAACACTGTGGATAACACCGGGAATTTGCCGTTTATGCTCCACTTTAATCGGGAGTACATAACGCCCTTCGCGCTGAGTTACATAATCTTCCATTGCCAAATCCTCCTCAACAACTTTTTGGAGAATCTTCCTGAGTCTTGCTCTGAGTTTAGCGGAAGTTTCCTGAATTTCTCTTCGTATATTGGCAAGTTCACGGCTTGCAGAGTCTCGAACCATTCCTGTTTCATCAATTGCATCATTAATATGTTTTTCAAGAAATCTGCTTTCATGAAGAATGCTGCAAAAATCAGTAAGGTTTGGAGTGTTTTCTTGTTGCTTAAAATATGCCCTTAAAAGTCTGGATGAACGGATTGCCTCCATAACCGTGATAAGTTCGGGAGGTGTAAGGTATGCCCCTTGAATGAGTGATTTGTGCAATTGAGGACGAATATCGGTAAGTCCATCAAGAGGGATCGTTTCATTGCGAGCAAGTAATCCTCTTAATTCCTCAATCCTTTCATGTTCTGAGCGCAACCAATGTACATCCTCTACCGGGACAGTTTGCAGAATAATTTCTCGTCCGAGGTCAGAATATGAAAATTTGGCAACTTGTTCCAGCACCAATGGAAACTCAAGTTCAATAAGAGTATCGTGTAGTAATATTTCTTCGTTAGTCATTGATTATATTTTATTTGAGATATTTTATTTTTTATTGATACAAGAACGGTTCAAATTAATGAATTTAATATTCAAAATTCATAAACTTCTTCTGTTGTACTCGGCAATTCTATAATGAATGTGGCACCATTGCCAAATTCCGACTCACAACGAATAGTTCCATTCATCATATCTACAAGTTTCTTACTTATAGAGAGACCAAGACCGGACGAATGTTCACCACCGGTCGGTTTTGCCGACAAGCGTTGAAATTTTCCAAACAATTTTTTGTGGTCATCTGATGTCAGTCCGGGACCTGCATCTTTTACATAAATTTGAACAATAGAATTTTCCGGTTTATCTATAATTCCTACGGTAATTTCAGAACCGAAAGGAGAATATTTTACAGCATTTGAAAGTAAATTATCAATTGCTTGCCTGAGTAATTGCAAATCTGCAAGAACAAATGAATGTTCGGGTGTGATACATTCAACTGTAATACCTTTTGGTTTAGCGTTCTGACGGCAGTTTTTTGCTAAATGACGTACCAACTGTGCAGAGTCGATTGATGCAAATGCCGGTTCAATCACCCCACTTTCAAATTTGTTACTGTCTAACAAATTTGAAATAAGATCAAACATTGCTTGGGCTGATGAGCGAAGCATTTCACCGAATTCTTTTATTTCTTCCTGCATACAACTACCTGATTTCATTGCATTGGCAATATAAAGAATACCTGTAAGTGGATTTTTAAGGTCATGAGCTGCGATAGCCAGAAAAGCATCCTTCTCATCATTCAACTCTTTGAGCTTTTGATTAGTGATATTCATTTCTGCATTTTTAATTTGCTCAATCTCAGTCTCTTTTTTGTGAGCCTCTACTTGATGAACTACCTTCATGTGTTGTAATTTATCAGAGGCTTCCTGAGTATATACCTGCTGCTTGTAGCTCATATATAGTTCATGGTGATGCAATGCCTTTGGATAGTCTTCTATTTTTTTGAATACAGAGTACAATCCCTTATGTATTTCGAACAAACGATGTTTTGCACCGATTGGCTCGGCGATACTCAATCCTTCCAACCAATGTTGAATTGCTAAATCATGTTTCCCTATCCTAAAGTAAGCCTCAGCTAAGTTTGTAAGTGTATTGGTAATTGAGTCCTTGTTTACTTCTCCTATTTTCCTGTGAATTCCGATTGCTTTTGTAAGTTGTTCGACAGCAAGGTGATATTGTTCCATTGTTCCGTACAATGCACCCAAATTATTTAAGGTTAATGCCTCAAATTCCGAATAACCTTCCTTTTGATAGAGGTCTAATGCTTTCAGATAATATTCAAGAGCAGAGTCGTATTGATTGGAGCTTAAATATACCGAGCCAATATTTTGTAAACACTGACCTTTTAAACGATTGTTAGAAACGGAAACAGTTAGAATTTCAAGAGAGCGGAACAAGTTTTTTAAAGCTAAATCGTAATCACCCATTTGACGATAGATTTCTCCAAGAGCATTAGAATATTGCGCATTGGCATCAATCTCATTCAAATCCATTCCACTATTAAAACTGTTAAGCACATACTCCAAAGCAATTGTGTAATCACCAAGATAATAATATACTATGCCCAGATTATATAAGGCTCTACAGTATTGAATTGTATCATTGTTATAGTAGGCAATTCTTTCAGCCTCGGTATGAAATGAAATTGCTTTAGAGTAATTTCCTGTTTTCGAACAGAAATTTCCAATACTTGTAATAAGATTAAAGCATCCGTTTTTATTCTCGAGAGATTCAAGAAGTCTTTCGGCAATTTCAACGTAGTGTTGTCCTGATTCATACTGAGTATTCAAACTGCAATATTGAATAATACTCCCTAAAGCATCTAATTTCTCAGATACTGTAGGTAAATATTCAAATTGATCAATTAATACTTGCAATTCAGGAGGCATGGATAATTTTGATTTTATTGTTAATTTCCGAGTAAGGATTTCACGAGAGTTTGTACTACCGTGCCATCAGCTTTTCCTCGAAGTTCCTTCATCGCAGCACCGATAACTTTGCCGAAATCTTTGGCACCTGAAGCACCTGATTCGGCAATTACACGTTCAACTATAGATTTAATTTCACTCTCATCCATTTGCTTCGGCAAAAACTCTTCAAGGAT
>JACPWH010000053.1 GCA_016197185.1 Ignavibacteriota bacterium | reverse complement strand
ACACTCTATCCTGATGTTATAGAATCAGTGAGTGTGAAGGGTCCGTCGGTGACTATCAAATCGCACCACAATGTGGGAGGATTGCCCGAACAGATGAATCTTGCACTCATAGAGCCTTTCCGAGAATTATTCAAAGATGAAGTGCGTAATGTAGGACGATTATTGGGGATTCCCGAATGGTTTATCGAACGCCACCCGTTCCCCGGTCCGGGACTTGCGATAAGGGTGTTGGGCGAAATAACCGAAGAGCGTTTGAACATACTCCGCAGAGCAGATGATATTTATTTAGATGAAATACGCAGTGCAGGTCTGTATAATGATATTTGGCAAGCATTTGCAGTTCTCCTGCCGGTGCAAAGCGTGGGTGTAATGGGTGATGAACGCACTTATGAAAATGTATGCGCACTCCGTGCTGTAACAAGTACCGACGGTATGACGGCTGACTGGTATCACATGCCCTATACTGTTCTTGCCAAAATGAGTAATCGTATTATTAATGAAGTGCGCGGGATTAATCGGGTATGTTATGATATTTCGAGTAAGCCGCCTGCTACGATTGAGTGGGAGTGAGATTCTGATATCACATATAGAACTACAAAGGGATTGAAATTATTTAATTTCAATCCCTTTGTAGTTTTAACTCTATATTTTTACACTTTATATTTGCTAATTTCATTATCATCATGTGCTTTTATATAGTTTTTTAGATTCTGATTATATTCTAGTTCAAAATTCTCGAAACTATTAATTGGAATTGTATTGTAATAAATGCAATAACAAATTCTCTGAAATGCATCTTTTAAATTTAATTTTCGTATTCCTTTTAAGTAATACACTGCCCTTACAAAATTCTCATTGCTCACCGGAGTTTTCCGGTTGCAAAGTTGAAAACGGTTAATTAAGTTTCGTACGACCCAGTCAATTTCTTCCAATGATACTCTATCATTCTCAAATTCTTTCTTAATATTTAATGTGTCATATCCTTTTATATCTTCATCATATGTATATTTATATATTAAATCTAAATATAATCCAATCTCTTTTTTTGAGGTGAACTTTGAACATATTTTAGAATATCCCATTAGTACCATACAATACAAATTCATGGCCCTAAAGGCATCATTAGCATCACACTTAGACCCTTCGTGAATTGCAGAATGTCTCTTTTCCAATACTCCTTCATTTTCATCTTGATTTGTTTGTTTGTTGTCAACTTTCCTTTTTCTAACAAAATCATTAAAAATCTCTTCTCCAAGAAGTACTCTAATTCTATTTTCAATTGAACCGTATTTTTGAGAGTTATCACTTAATAATAATTCAATTGAAGTTACACTACCTAGTTGCTGTGTTATAGGTGAAGGTACATTTGAAGTTCTATAAAAATTTTCTAATGAGAGTCCAATTATATTGAAATGCTTGCTTTTCTTTTCAACAATAATATTTGTTATATAAGAATAAGGTGCTTTATTTAATTCTTTTAAAAGTGCTTCTCTATAAAATACAAAGTTCGGAGTTGGTACAAACGTTACATATTCGCCTTTTGTGTGAAGATTTAATTCCCCCCAATACCCCTCTGAATTATAATACCTATATGTACTTGTTTCATCATATGAATAAATCTCATTTGTCAACGATATAGCACTTTTTAGATATGATGCAAAGAGAAAATAGAAATATACTAACCCAATAATTTGATGTGATCTGGATACTGCTTCTTCTTTAATTCTTTCAGATTTTTCATCTGTAAAAAAACGATTAACAGAAACTACTATAAATGAGTTCTCATCTGGAAATCTAAAGTCCATAATACCGGGATCTTCTGAAAGTTGATTTTTCTCAGGTAGTTTCTGAATAAGGTTTTCTTTAATTTCTATTAAGTATTTTTTAATATCGCTTCCATTCGCAATTGTCGCATCGCCAAACATAAATTTTCTCCAATTCTCATCAGACTTCATATGAAGCCCATGTATTTGAAAAAAGAACCATGTATTGTGGCTGTTTTCTTCTAATGTCATCATTATATACTTCCTTTGTGAATTACATATATGTAAATATACATGAATGTTAGTAATCAATTGGCATTACTCATTCTTTCTGGAGCCTGATGATATAATATTCAACCACTAAACAACAAAAAAAAAACGGCAGAAAAATTAATTTTCTGCCGTTTCTTACATAATAAATGTGGTGATATTTTTTATTTTCTTATCTGTGTCCTCTGCCGCCATGTGGAGGTGTGCAAGGAACTGTGCCTGTTGTCATCCATGCATCCCATATTGCCATTTGTGCATCTGTCAAGATTGCGCGAATTTGCGGTATAAGTCCTGCTTGTAAATCGCTGATTGCTGCTCTTGCTGCTTCACGTAATGGTTTTGTATCTGCCATTAATTGTGTGCGGATTGCGTCGATTTGTGCATGTGCTTCAGCGCGTGTCAAAGTTCCTGCTGCTACTGCTGCTCTGATTGCTTTTACCTGTGAGTCTGCCGCTGCTCTGAACGGTTGTTCTGCTGTGCGTTCGTCTTTCATAATTTGCTCAACTGCTGTTCTTCCACCTTCGAGCAATGTTCTTAACTGTGTCATTTGGTCTGCAGTAAGTTCCAAACAAGGAAGAATTCTTGGTAATTGTCCAAATTTACTTGAATCTCTCAAACCCGGTCCGCCGCCATTTGGTCCGCCGCCTCTTGGACCACGATTGTCACCACTCGGAGGATTGCAAAATGGAGTTTCTCCGTTATCATTTGGAAATTGTCCTTCGTCGCTAACAGAAGTAAAATCTGCAGAACCGTCGGCAAGAATTGTAGTAAGCGTCGTGCTTTCGCTAGAGTTTGCGGCGAGTGGACTGCTATCGTTATTTGAGCATCCTATTGCGAACATTACAACGGCTGCCGCTACAGTTGATAATGTGATTTTCATTGTGTTCTTCATGGTCAATCTCCAGAAAAAAAATTAAATATTAAAGCCGAGAATTTATTTGGGAATGCATTTCCATTTTGATGATACTAACCAAAAGATCGAAATCTTGTTACAGGTTTTTTTTATTTTTTTTCGAGCATCGGTTCATAGTGACCATTTCATGAGAAATAAAAAAAGACCTGACAAGTTTTCTAACTTATCAGGTCTTAATATAATTACAGATGTTTATCTACCGAGAAATTATCGCAGGAATTGTTGAAAAATGATATGAATTTTTTATTTCAATGAAGTACAAACCTGATGAGAGATTTTCTGTATTCCATGGCAAAGTGTGCTGTCCTGCACTAAATTCTCCTTCAAAGAGAGTTGCAATTTCCATCCCCAAACTATTCCTTACGGAAATTTTTACCAATTGTTCCTTTTCCAAATCAAACCGAATTTCTCCTCTATCATTTATAGGGTTCGGCAAAACAGAGAATTTATCATTGCTTATGAAAACATCCTCGTCGATTGCCAAAGGAGGAGGAGCAGGAGTTGTACCCGTTGTACACATAAATACTGACGACCATGCACCGTTTCCTCTGCTGTTTGCTGCATTCATTCGCCAATAATAGGTTGTGTTAGGAGCTAAATTTTGAACGTAATAGATTGTATCCATCAACCCTGAGACGTTCAAGAATAAATTTGCAAAGTTTGTATCAGTAGATATTTGCAATCCATACTTAATGGCACCGGATGTATGTTTACACCTGAAATTTCTGTTCAAAAGAGTATTTGTTTGATTATTTACAGGGGTTGAGAGCACAGGTGCTGCCGGAGGTACATCACCATGAGTAGAACCGGTTGTACAATTATATACAGATGACCAGCCACCTGTTCCATAACTGTTTGCAGCGTTCATTCTCCAATAGTATTTTGTATTTGGTGCCAAGTTATAGACGAAATATAGGGTATCAGGCATTCCTGTTACATTCAGAAACAAATTTGTAAAGTTGGGAGAAGTAGATATTTGCAAACCATACGTAGTTGCTCCGGCAGTATGGGTACACCTGAAATATCTGTCGAGCAAAGTATTTGTTTGATTATTTACCGGGGTTGTAATTTTAGGTATTGCTGGTGGAAGACTGTCGCCACCGATTGTTGAGGTAAAGCTCCATACATCCGACCAGCTGCTTGTTCCTCCAGAATTTACAGCATTTACCCTCCAATAATAGACTACGTTCGAACCCAATCCGGTAATGTATTGTTGGATAGTACCGATGCCGGTTTTAGATACTATTGTCGAGGAAAAATCACTTTGAGTCGATACCTGCAAACCATACGTAACTGCTCCGTTTGTTGCATTCCAAAAAAACCGCCGGCCGTGCGCGGGCCCGCGTGCAGCCGGAACGGGGGAGTCGGAGTTATCGAAATTCCGGTTGATGCGTCTGAAGGAGTTTCAAGTGTAGGTACTGCCGGCATTGCACCTTTCGTTATGAATCTATAAATAGTTGAAGTAGCACTCCCCTTCGAGTTCATTGCCGTTACTCTCCAAAAATAGTCTGTGGCAAGTGCCAAACCTGCTACAATCTGCGCAGTATCGGTAACTGTATTATTTAGATACACAACATTTGTAAAACTATAGTTGGCTGATACTTCAAGTTTATAGGAAACTGCCGCCGGGACAGCATTCCACTGAAGAGATGGAGCTTGGATAATATTCCCTACATTATTCAAAGGTGATAGCAATATAGGAGCGGTAGGGGCAACATTTACCACACTGTCTCTCCAATGCTTAATTAGTGTACGGAATGCTTCCGGTTTGTTTTGCGGTGTCATTTGTGTGGGTAGGGCTGCATTCTCGTTAGAGCCGTGGCACGAAGCACAAACACGAACTTCACCTTTTTGAAATGTTACCCAATACCGTTCCTTCACGATACTTTTTCCAGCAACATCAGTCAGATGCCAAGTAATTCCACGGCTTGCAGGCACATACGATGCAGCTGAACCGTCATTTGCAATCAATGCCGCACCGGGTGTAGAAGCAGGACTAAATGGTTTAGGAACTTTTACACCTTTCATATTTTGCGCCAATACTCTCCTGCCTGACATTGGCGACGAAGTTGGAGTTCTCATTCCCCGTCCTCGAATTTGATCTGCTTGCAAGAGTTGCAAATAAGAAATATCATAAAGTTTGCCAATTGGATTCGGGCTATGATGATTTGTTCCTGCAACATTTAGGAAGAATGGTTGCTGTTTGTCGTCTGTATTTCGGTGAGTGACATCCCTGCTTATAATCACACCAAGATTATTTGATTTCAGATAATTCTTGAACTCAGTTTCATCTACATTTTCTTCTGTAAAGACAGTTTTTTCAATAGAAGGTAATTGAGCAGCTTTCGTTGGGGGCATTTGTCTGGCGACAACTTCTACAGGATCGAGTTCCCATAATACTCCATTATACTTTACCAATACTCCTTGATTTGGAGACCAATATTGCACATTCTTCGAAATCCCGGTTGTTACTAATTTATCGGCTGCGTGTAAACCCAAATACGGTTTCATTGTTTTCATTCGGAAATCATAGCGCACCTTAGGGTTACTTGCAGTACTGTCATTTTTTTCAATTCTTGAATCTGCCGTATGTACTACTATTAATTGTCCGTCAGTCATAGGAAGGGGGCTGCGGTAATGACCTGTATGTTCGGCGGTTGCAACAGCATCATCATTAATAAAACCATACGTTTCATCATGGGTAACAGGCGAGAAAACCATTTGGCGTGTGTCCAATGTAGGTGCAGCAGTAAATTTACGAACTTGCCCCGAACGGTCTGAATTGAATTCAGCAGTATATGAACTGTTGATATACGCCATAAAATCATGACGCCCCACATGATTAACCGTTTCAGCTTCAGTTCCGTCCTCGTTGATCTGCCAAGCTGTAAAGAAATTGAATGTGAATGGCTGAACATTGGTAATCAAATTTTGAATAGTATCCTTGCTTAGTGCTCTTGTCTCAGGGAAAATTTCAGCCCTGTCATTATATTTATAGGATGCATTTGCCGATTCATCAGAATAATTGAACATTCCATACGGAAGAGACTGACCTGCTATGAATGCATCCATATCCAAGTCAGCTTCCTGATCACGTTGCAAGTGATCCCATCTGTCAAAAATCACACGACCATAACTGTCTATCGACGGATAAAAAGCCCCAGATGGAGCATGGTCAATTAATTTAAGATCGCCTGTCGTTATATCCAAGCTCCATAAGCCTGTATTTGTAGGTGCAGTTTCATATTCATCTAACTGCGGATAAAGGTGGGATTGCCCGTTACGTGGACGGTCGGAAGTAAAAATAATTCTCCCGTCCGTTCCATAAATCGGAGATATATTATTATATGTTGACGGTTGGTTTGGAATCTTTGTAATAATCGGTGATTCGTTTTCGCCGAGATTTGTTACTTCGTATATTTGCCAAAAGAACTTTGTCCCGTCGAATACTCCGCTTGGTGAACCTACCACCATACTGAATAGTGCTCTCTGTCCGTTCCAATGAACGCATGGCTGACGAACTGCAATGCCGTTGTTAGTGAGCAAACCGACCCCGCCATACCCGGCTGCCGAAGTCAGATTTTTTAATGTTCCATCGGGATATAAAATATACAAATCACCTCCACGCGGAGCAGCATCTGTCTCACTGCGATGATTTCCGAATGCATCCATCATATTTAAAAACGAAGGGGCAACTGGTACTTGTGTGCAGAATAATATCGGATTGGGGATTGTTACCGACTGCGGAACTTGCCCCTTCACATACACAGTTGCCATACCCCAAGCAATCATAAAAAAGAACAGAATAAAAAAACGTTTCATATTGGACTCCTCCAAATAGTATAAAAAAATAGCGGCGTTTTATTCATTTTCGCATCGCTCTTTTAAAATTTCACAGTGGCATTATTCTTTAATTTTTGTTATGCCACGATGCAAATTACTATTTGGGTCTCACCGTTTTCTCACCGTTGGGTTAGGTTTTTATATTTTGCTTATGTCTATTTCGAAGCTAAATAAACATCAATATTATTAAATATAGAGCCATGAAATAATTCTATATAAATTAAAGAAGATTCTACCGATATGCCGTTCCTACTGAACTATAATACTTTGAATTAAGTATAATACTTTGAATTAAGCATAATAATTTATTCTTGCGTAACATCAGTTAATAAATTGGTGAAGTAAAAAAAACAATGTATTGAAGCTGTATATTTTAAACCAAAAAAAATGGAGCTTCAAAATTTGAAAACTCCATTATATACATAATTCTATTTGAAAGGTTTACCTACCTCCCGACATTATCAAATATCTGAACCTATAAAACACTCGATCAATCAATCGTAAATCTTCGGTGATTATCTCCCCATTCGCTTGCATTTCCTGTTTAAAATCCAGCTTCTTGTTATAGTTGGTATGTAAGCCATTAGGTAGTGATATTTCGGTCAGATACTCATTGTCTTTAGAAACCTGAGCCACCGACTCTACTCGTCCGTCCACTGTACCGAATTCATAATAAGGATAACTGTCAAACTTTAGCTTCACTATTTGTCCCGGCTTCACCTTACCGGAACCATCCCTTGGTAAATATGCTTTTCCTGATAGTACCGATGAAGGTGGAACAACAGCGAGAACTTCTTCGCCTGATGTTATAAACTGGTTCTTGCTCCAGAACTTGAAGAATGAAACAGAGCCGTCAATAGGAGCTTTCAGGATATATTTCTGCTCCCACATATCAAGTCTGCTTTCAAGTTTTTTGTAGGATTCTTGCATCAATACTGTCAATTGATAGACTTTTTCACTGAACTGCTGACGTAATTCCAGAATGGATTTCTGTGTTTCGGAAAGACGTATGGAATTATTTAGCGAATTTGTCTCCACAGATTGCAGTGCATATTTTTTCTGTAGATATGCACTTTCGGAGCTTGCAAGTTCTGTCTCGGAAAGATACCCGTTTGCCTTCAATCCCTTGTCATTTTCGTACTTTTTACGAGTCAATTCTACGTCCCGAACGAGAAGGTCTTTTTGTTGACCGAATTTATCAGCCAAATCTTTGTAATACAATGATTGCTGATTAAGTGATGCGGCTTTAGAAGCAGCAAAATTGGTTCTCACTGCAAATTGATATTCCAAAAAATTCTGAACGAAACTAGAATAGTCCGCTTGAAGTTCGCCGAGTGCCGAATATTTCTCTAAATGAATATCAGTTGCAAGTTCAGGTTGGGTCATCATTCCTTGAAAATGATTCAATTGAAGCCGCAATGCTTTTACATCTTCCAATGATGCCGGATTCTCAATGACAAGCAATGTAGTCCCCATCTTGACAATTTGATTGTCTTTCACAAGCAAACTTACAATCTTACCACTCGACTGCGCAACTACTTTTACAGGTGGAACGGGAGTAGTAACCACAACTCTTGCTGTAATAATGTCAGGATACTTAATAACAAAAGATGCCGTAATCAATATAGCTATTGCAGAAAAGATCACAGTAATCCCCCACCGCACAACCCACGAAGGCATCTGCGTAAGAATTTCCTGCACATCATCACTACGAAGCTCTATTGGTTTTTCTCTTGGCATTTTTAGATAACAATAAATAATATACTTGTATCCACAAACCTCTCAAGGTTTTCAAAATCTCGAAGGTTTCTCTTTTTAGAATAAGAAGTTGAGTAATTGTTGAGATATTCTATTGTTTACTCAATTCCCCAATTCAAGTTGATTTTTCACCAAATTGTAATAAATTCCACGTTCACGTACTAAATCTTCATGTGACCCGCGCCCTACTATACTTCCACGTTCTATTACCAATATCTGGTCTGCATCTTTCACCGTACTTAATCTGTGTGCAATCACAACTACAGTTTTCCCTTTATAAAACTCATTAAGGTTTTCCATAATCACCCGTTCGTTTTTGGCATCAAGCGCACTGGTCGCTTCATCAAAGAATAGATAATCAGGGTTTTTATACACTGCACGTGCTATCAGAATTCGTTGCTTCTGCCCCTGGCTTAATCCATGTCCTTCCAAGCCAATTTTGGTAGTGTACCCTATCGGTAACGACTCAATAAATTCACGAATATTTGCTACATCAGCAGCACGAATTAGCCGATCCCTGTCTATTTTTTCAATACCGGGTGCAATATTTCGTGCAATTGTATCAGAAAAGATAAACCCGTCTTGCATCACAACTCCGCAATGCTGCCTCCATAGCTTAGTGCTGATATTTTCCAAATACGTATTCCCGACACGAATGTCACCTGCTGAAGTTTTATAGAATTTAAGCAGTAGTTTTAGAAGAGTGGTTTTACCGCTTCCGCTTGAGCCAACAATTGCGGTTACTTTTCCTGCGGGGATAACACAATCAATTTCCTTGAGGGTCGGCTCGCTATGCGGGCTGTCATAATGGAATGATATCGATTGAATACGAATTGTTTTATCAGTAGGGAGAACGCTTACGTTCTCTGCTGTTTCATCTTCTTCATCATCCTTTGTATGGATTTCGCTCATTCGTTCCAAACTTAACCGAGCATCCTGAGCGTTTGCAACAAAGCCCAGCAATTGTTCAATAGGACTGCTAAGCGCGCCGATGATATACGAAACGGACATCATCATACCGAGCGTCATACGTCCGTTGATTACCTCGTTTGCCGCCAAAAAAGTAAGTAATATATTCTTAAATTCATTAATAAACAGCAATCCTGACTGTTGGTATTGACCTATTGATAAGCTTTTCATACTTATCTGAAATAATACGGCTTGCAGTCGTTCCCATTCCCACCTTTTTTGTTTTTCTATTGTATTTAATTTTATTTCCTGCATTCCGGTAATAAGCTGAATAAGTGAGCTTTGGTTTTCACTCATTTTGGTGAACCGCTTAAAATCAAGCTCTGCTCGTTTTTTCATAAACAGCAATACCCACCCGGCTGCAGCAGCACTCCCGATAATAAACACAAAAAGCATAGTAGTACTATAAACAGCCATCACTATACTGAATACCACCAAATTCACCATCGAAAATATTACATTGAGGGCGTTATTTGTAAGGAAATTTTCCACTCGTTTATGGTCGCCGATTCGCTGGAGAATATCCCCTGTCATTTTGGAATCGAAATACGACATCGGCAATCTCATGAGTTTCATTAAATAATCCGATATAATCGAAATATTTATTCGTGCTCCTACATGCAGCAATATCCAATTTCTTATAAATTCTATACTTATTCTACTGATAAATAATATTAATTGTGCAATTAACATTACAAAAATAAAATTAGTATTTTGTGTGTTAATTCCGAAATCAACTACCGATTGTGTAATAAGAGGAAATAACAATCCCAAAACACTGCCAAGAACAGCACCTAAGCCTAATTGTATCAAATGCCGACGATAACCTATCAAATATGACTTTAGAAACCCAAAACCGCTTACCGGTATTTTGGCTTCATCTCCCATTTCATAAAATTTTGGTGTTGGCTCCAAGAGCAGAACAATTCCTTTATCATCACCTGTACTTACCCAGCTCTCCATGAAATCTTTAGGAGTATAGCTCAAAAGTCCATAGGCGGGGTCGGCAATGTAAATTTTAGTATTAGTTACTTTGTAAATCACGATAAAGTGATTCTGTTGCCAATGTGCGATGCATGGAAGAGGAACTTCGGATAATTTTTTATAATTGACTCGTGCTGCAAGTGTTTTGAAGCCGATTGACTCGGCTGAATCGCTGATTCCGAGCAATGAAACGCCTTCACGGGTGAGATAACTGCGGTCGCGAATAGTTTGGAGATGATACGTTTTCCCATAGTGTTTTGCAATCATACGCAGACACGTAGGACCACAGTCCATCGAGTCGTATTGCTTGTAAAAGGGGAAACGTAAGCGAGCCATTGAGCGTAAATAATTGGGAAATCTAATCTTAGTACTGTTATAAACCTTCAAGGTTTTTGAAAACCTTGAAGGTTTGGAGTATGTTGTTCGTTGTGCGCAAAGATTGTACCATGTTTTTGATTTTGGGGGTCTTTCTTGGGACGATGCCCCAAGCTTTGGTGTGGCAGACCTTCAGTCTGCGTTGATTACAGAAATATTTTATATATTTTTGAATGAAATATATGATATTACCTTTCAGACACGTACATCTTGAATTACAACTATATGATAAGCTCTTTATTAATGATTGTTCTTGTACTGGGCTTTCCATTTTTGATTTATTTAGCAATTCGCATGGGAGGTTATAGACACTTTAGCATTTTGGACGAACTAAAGAAAATGGATGAAGTAAATAAGAAAAAGGACGATTCTTTAACAGAATCTGAATATCGTTTTTTAGCATTTATTGTATCATTAGTATTTTATATGTTAATCTGTATGCTGTATCTTTTTACAAAAGAATCAGGATGGTAAAAGAATCAGGGTGGTAACCTACATCTCCTCCGCCGCCCGGACGGCAACGGGTGACCGCAAGCGCAAGCCCAAAAACCAATCGGCAGAACCCAAAAATCCCACCCTTCCACCCCTCCAATATCCAAAAAACTTTATACCATACCGAGAATTGAGTATTTTTGTACTATGTTACCCGTGAATCAATCTTTTTGACTTTTATTACGCTTACAATGAAAAATCATACAGCCCATACAAACGAAACAAAAAACGGACATCTCTCCCCTG
>JACPWH010000102.1 GCA_016197185.1 Ignavibacteriota bacterium | reverse complement strand
GTGAGGTTCTGAGCGGTTTCCAGCGCAAACCCGGTTCAACTGACGGTTATGATATTCACGTGGTAAAAGCGTGGGACTATCCCGCATTGGTGGATATATACAAACGTGCTGCTGAAATTGCCCGAACCGAACACGTTCCGCAGCTTATTCATGTAATTGAAGTTACCCAGCCACAGGGACACTCAACCTCCGGCAGTCACGAACGCTATAAATCCAAGGAGCGTTTGCAATGGGAGGCGGATTTCGACGCGGTAACAAGAATGCGCGACTGGATGATCGGCGAAAACTTAGCGACTGCCAAGCAGTTGGATGAATTTGAGAAAGAAGACATTGCTCTTGTACGTTCGTGGAAAGAAGAAGCATGGCAAGCATATCTCCAGCCGATTATTACGGAGATACATACTGTTTCTCAGATGCTTACGCAAACTGCAAACGAATCTGCAAATTCAGCTGAAATACACAAAATTAACCAGGAACTTTGTTCCATTCGTGAGCCGTTTCGCAAGGATTATATGAGCGCGATTCACAAGGTGTTGCTCATCACTCGCAACGAGGCAATCGCTTCAAAACAACAATTGGTCGATTGGAAAATATCTCAGGAAAAAATAGGAGCAGAACGATACAGTTCATATCTCTATAGTGAATCCAAAGAATCTGCCTTAAAAGTCCAAGCTATTGCAGCAACGTACAATGCAGACTCCCCGATGATTAACGGTTCCGAGGTAATGAATGCGTGCTTTGATGCTGCACTTACCCGTGACCCCCGTGTAATTGCATTTGGGGAGGATGTTGGTAAAATTGGAGATGTGAATCAGGGATTTGCAGGATTGCAAGCCAAGCACGGAGAGTTGCGGGTGTCGGATACCGGTATCCGCGAAGTGACGATTATGGGGCAGGCAATCGGAATGGCAATGCGCGGCTTGCGTCCGATTGTAGAAATTCAATATTTGGATTATCTGCTGTACCCGCTCCAAATTATGTCGGACGATTTGGCAACTGTGCAGTGGCGTACTAAGGGGGGACAAAAAGCCCCGGTCATCATCCGTACCCGCGGACACCGTTTGGAAGGTGTGTGGCATAGTGGAAGCCCGATGGCAGGTATAATAAATCTTTTGCGAGGTATCCATGTGTGCGTGCCGCGTAATATGACCCAAGCTGCAGGATTCTATAATCTTCTTCTAAAAGCAGACGAACCGGCTTTGATTGTCGAAGTATTGAACGGGTATCGTCTGAAAGAAAAATTACCGTCGAATGTGGGAGAATACACTGTTCCGCTTGGAGTGCCGGAGGTAATCAGAGAGGGTACTGATATTACAATAGTAACCTATGGTGCAACTTGCAAAACTGCACTTGATGCTGCGGAAACTCTTGCGAAAACGGGCATATCATCTGAAGTGATTGATGTTCAAACTCTTTTGCCGTTCGATATTAATGGAAAAATTGTGGAATCCCTTCGCAAAACCAACCGAATTGTCTTTGTGGACGAAGATGTCCCCGGTGGAACAACAGCATATATGATGCGTGAAGTACTCGATGTGCAGAACGGGTATAAGTATCTCGATTCTGGTCCGCGAACACTTGCGGCGAAAGAACACCGTCCTGCCTATGGCACAGACGGCAATTACTTCTCGAAACCCGAAATGGAGCATATTTTTGAATGTGTGTATGATGTGATGAATGAATCGAACCCTAAGAAGTTTCCGGTGTTTTATCGGTGAAGTAAGTAATATTAGGTGACAGATTTGTATTTGCAAAGTATAAATTGTAAAAACAGTTAAGTAGCAGGACAGAATTAATTATCTATTTGAAGTTTTGTCATTCTGAGCGGTAACGAAGAATCTCCGTTTGTACATCCGACAAGTAGATGTCACGCTCAAACGGAGATTCTTCGGTCTAAGAAGACCTCAGAATGACAACCGTTCGTTATTTAAAATAAATCTGTCCTAGTACTTAAATTAGGTATGGGTCAAAATTAATTACGCATTTGAAGTTTTGTCATACTGAGTTCCAGATAGTCGCGAAAGCCGCCTACAAAATAAGCCAATGACATTAAAATAGAATATTTAGAGCATATCATTCAGAAGGATTCTTCGGTCTAAGAAGCCCTCTGAATGACGTGCAAATTTAAAGATGTCATGAACTGTAAATGACATCGCTTAAAATGTTAAGTGCTTGAAAAAAAATAATAGTCACAATTACTATTCATAATTTGGCTGGTATCTGACAACGATTATGCTCAGTGTGACTTGAGATTGATTGTCATGCTGAGCTTAGTCGAAGCATCTAATTACTTGCCATTTTTTTAGGCAAATAATATTCTGAATGTAATCTTGCGATTATTTTATCCCAGCCCTATTTAAAAAAATATAATTTTATATAATCAATGAAAAAAGCGACTTTCATAATCCTGATAACCGCAACGTCATTTTGCTTCGGTTTTGCATTTAAGACAATGACATCACAACAGAATCCAGTAAAAGTGAAAAGAGTAACAGGTATTGGTGGTATTTTTTTCAAATGCAAAAACCCAAAAGCAATTAATGAATGGTATAAAACACATCTAGGCTTCAACACAAGTCCGTATGGAACAAGTTTTGAATGGCGGCAAATTGATGACAGTACTAAAAAGGGGCTTACCCAGTGGAATCCTTTTGCAGAAAAAACAAAATATTTTGAGCCATCTACAAAAGACTTTATGATAAACTATAGAGTTGAGAATTTAGAAACATTGGTCGAGGAATTAAGAAAGGAAAACGTAACTATCGTTGATAAAATTGAAAGTTATGATTATGGAAAATTTGTTCATATTTTAGACATTGAAGGAAATAAAATTCAATTGTGGGAACCTAAAGATTAGAATATGATTAGGCGTTGCTACTTTAGCATAGCTAATACTTTGTATAAAGAAAGTACATCCGTATTATAGACTGAAAATTTGGCAGTTGTTTGTACATTTCAACTGCGCTCTGAGTGTGACATTAAGTATTTATAAATAAATTGAACAGCAAAATTGTCATGCTGAGCGTAGTAGAAGTATCTGATACTTGCCCGTTTTTATTCAATAATTCAACAGCTATACTTAAATAGCAATACTGTAAATAAATATGTCCCGCTAATTGTGTCGATAGTTTTTAATTCCTTTCTTTAAATCAAAACACAATAATGAATTCTCCCGCCGTCCATTCACTCCACATTTACCCGATTAAATCCTGCGGAGGAATATCCTTGCAACAGGTAAATCTCGATAAATACGGATTTGAAAATGATAGACGGTGGATGATAACCGATATAAACGGAGAACTAATCTCCCAGCGTGATAATCCTGAACTTGCACTTGTTCGCACTGCGATTGATAAGGGTGTTCTTAGGGCTACTTATAAAGGCGACAGTATTGAACTTCCTTTGAATTCAGAGAAAGAGCATGAGTTTTATACTGCACTGTGGGGTTCTGCACCATTTTCTGTGTATGATGAAGGTAGGGAAGCAGCAGATTTTTTTTCAGATATTCTCAATTGTAAGTGCAGATTGGTCAACCGTTCCGAATCATTCAACAGGGTAGTTGCTTCCGGGTTGATTGTCGGTGAACATCCGGTTGGTTTTTGTGATAGTCATCCTCTCCTTGTCCTCACTCAAAATTCACTTCGTGAACTGAATCACCGTATCAAAGAGCCTATGCTATCGGACAGATTCCGCGCAAATATCATTATCGAAGGTGATTTGGATAGTTTTGCAGAAGATGATTGGCGCGTTTTTGAAATTGATAACAAGCTCTTCGATTTTGGGAAACGATGCGCTCGCTGTGTAGTGACAACCATCAACCAACAAACTGCCGAAAAGGGTCAGGAGCCTCTGCGAGAGCTTGCTAATTTCAGACGTGACCACCACACCGGAAAAGTATGGTTTGGTGCATATTATACCAACAGAATGGCATCCGGGCATATTTCAGTGGGGAGTCCTGTCAATATTCATCAATAGGGAATTAAGAGTATGATTGCTACAATTAACCACAATAACCAAACGCTGAAAGTTGATTTATCAAAGCCGATAGATATTTCCATCCCTATGAAAAGTGGAGCAGACAATCCGAATGCCTTTTTTTTACCGAATCCTTCCTTTGAACCGTTCAGAATATATGATTTTGTAGGTTCTACGCGCGAAGGTGGAGCGTGTAACTGCGAAACGCTCACAATCAGTCCTCACGGCAACGGTACGCATACTGAAAGTGTAGGGCATATATCCAAAGAAGTTATCACCATCAATCAATCCCTCACAACTTTTTTCTTTCTTTCGGAAGTAGTTAGCGTTCAACCTACTGATATTGAGAATGGAGATCAAATCGTTACTTCGGGTAGTCTTAAAGCTGCAATTAAATCAAGCACGGAAGCCCTAATTATTCGAACCCTGCCCAACATACCGGAGAAAAAGCACTTCATATACTCAGGCGACAATCCTGCGTATCTGGATGCAGATGCCGCAACATGGCTACGAGAACGGGGAGTGTTGCATTTATTGATAGATTTGCCGTCAATAGATAGGGAAGAGGACGGGGGAAAACTTGAAGCACATCATAATTTTTGGAATTACCCTTCAGAACCGCGCACAAATGCAACAATCACCGAACTTATTTTTGTTCCTGATGAAATTCCGGACGGATTATACTTGCTGAACTTGCAAATATGCTCACTTGAAACTGATGCAGCACCAAGTAAACCGGTGCTATATTCTTTGCTATAAATTATGTGGTATTGTCATGTAGAGTTCATGACAGTCGCAAAGCAGATGTAAAATAATGCAATGACTTGGAGATAAAAACTGACGATGACAAGCAAACTTTACAGATGTAAATGACATCTCTTAATATGTACGTCATTCTGAACGTAGTGAAGAATCTCCGTTAGCGCATCAGTCCTGCAATTTTAACTCACAAACGGAGATTCTTCAGTCGAAGACTCCTTCAGAATGACAATCTTAATTATTCTTTTTTGTCATTATATTATTTTGTAGGCGGCTTTCGCGACTGTCATGAACCATGTGTGACATAACTCGATTGTAATGATGAGTTTAGTAGAAGCATTTAATTATTTGCCAATTTTCAGATAAATATTTTTTTTATTTAACATTTCGGTTATTTTAGTACCACCATTTACTTACTTATTTTTACCTCGAAATTTATCTATGAAATTACTATTTTTTATCTTACTTCTCCTCACCATCTCCGGTGTAGAAATCTCTGCACAAAACAAAGCTCTTTATATGAAAAACAGTGCAATTTTTTATGCACCTGTTCCTACCTACTCTACACAAAATATTACTATGGAATTCTGGATAAAACCGGAGCGTGACGATGAACATTCGTATCCGTTGTTTCTCGGGTCGAACTTCTATGGTTACGGGATTCATTTGCACAATGGGATTAACGGTGGCGGAGGAAATTACGCATCAATAAGAATACCGAGTGCATCCCATTCAGCAGCAGGTAATCCGGTCAGGTTAAAATTGAATACATGGACACATATTGCAATCACTCACGACAGCGTAGGGTGGAGATTCTATCGAAATGGCGAATATGTAGGCAATGGGGATTGCCCGGCGAACATTGATTCCACAAGTAAACTTCAGATTCTTTATTATACCGGAACTATCGACGAAATAAGGATGTGGGGTGTTACCCGCTCACAGAAGGAAATCAAGGAATCATTCCAAAAGGATCTGACAGGCAATGAAAAGGGATTGATTGAATATTATAATATGGATTCATTTGCATTGAAATTTGGAGAAGTTATCCCAAACATCGCACCGGATACCTCAAAAAATGCTGTTATTTACGGGGATATACAGAATATTGCCAATGTTGAGGGAGCTCCTCTTGTCGATGCAGAATATCCTGATATTTCTTTCCTTGAAAAACCGGCTCATTTTCAATTCTTTCCTCGAAACGATTCCACCAATTCTGCTCCGATACACATTGCCGGAAAAATAAATAGCAACGGGTGGGATTCTGTCATTATCCTAACGTTTAAAAATGACACTTTAGCTGAATATACATCCTATCCGTTGAACTATACCGATGATACCGCGAGGTTTGAGTTCAATACAAACATTACCGCAAGCCCTATTCTATTCACGTATAGAATCTATGTGAGTAAAGAAGATAAACGTCTTCTTATTGGAGAATCTGCAGACCTATCATGCGGGGATGTCTATATGATTTCAGGGCAATCGAACGCACACACAGCAAGTGATTCATCCCTTTATGTGAATCCGCTTCTTAAATCGTGGGGAGTATTGTATTTGGCTGGGAATTTACTGCCATATAATATAATAGATTCATCATGGGGTATGGCGAACGGTCATGGGTTTAATTACTTTTACAGTGCAGGAAGCGGACCATACATGACCTGTGAATGGGGAATAGAAATTCAACGTCTTATTTTGGAAAAATACGGGATTCCTACGTGCATCATTAATGCCGGGGCAGGGTCATCGAGTGTTTACACCAATCAGAGGGACGACAGTTCGCATAAGAATCTGAACACTATCTATGGTAGAGGATTATATAGGGCTTGGAGAGGAAACGTTGATAAAGCGGTAAAGGCAATGTTTTGGTTTCAGGGTGAAGGTGAAAACGTAGGCGGATACGGGGAAGCATTTAACGAATTGTATCATGATTGGAAGGAAGACTATCCGAATCTAAAAGTGATTTATGTAGATCAGTTGCGTCCCGGGTGTCCTTTTGGTTCGCATTGGGAACTGAGGGAGTTACAACGGAACTTTTCTAAATTGTATCCTGATATAAAAATAATCGCAACCAATGCAATTAAAGAACATGACGGTTGTCATTACTATCACAAAGGGTATCTTGACCTTGCGGAAAAATCATTCTGGCAAATGGAAGTTGATTTTTACAATTCGAAAGATTCTGCAAATACGACTCCTCCAAATGTAGAAAGGGCATTCTATTCTACCAAAAATCATGATGAAATTAAGATTATCTACATTCAGAAAAAAGATGAATTGCGGTATCCCTCCAAGATGAATTATTTGGGAAGGGTATGTACACTTGAAGATTATTTCTATCTTGACGGAATCTTCGGGAATGTAATTTATGGTAATTTTAACCGTGATACACTTACTCTGACGCTCAGATACCCTTCTCAGGCACATTATATATCCTATTTGCCGGATGCCTATTATAATGGCGGTGATTCGGTGATATACGAAGGTCCGTGGATAACCAATAAAAAGGGAATAGGCGCATTATGTTTTACTAATGTACCGATCACATCATACACTTCAACAGGTGTAGATCAGGACAGTAAATCTAATATAGCACAATATTATACATCAGAAAATACACTGATAATAACAAACACCTCAAATTCTCCTGCTGATTTTTCGATTACATATTTCAATCTTATCGGGCAAGTTATTTATGAGCAAACTCTATCAAGTCTTGGTTCGGGTGCACATTCGATTCCGTTGCCCCAGATGGATGCCGACCAAGTGGTTTTTGTTCGGATAAAGGGTAATGGCTCGATTCGTGTACTGTCGGTTATTCAATGAGTATTCAAGTAAGGCAGTGTCAACAGCTTTCGAATGAAAACAGAGGATATTTCTTTTGATTTGATATGCACAAGGAGATAATGGTTTTGTCTAAAAACAAAAAATTAAACCTTTCTCGTATGATGGAAGCTCATAGTTATGAATATTTAAAAGGCTGATACCCAAAGAATTGATTGATATGGATGCTTGCAAATTCAAACCAAATGTACAGTAGAAACGTTTTAAGAAATAAAATGTATTTGAATTGACCGCATTACAGTTTTTAATGCTGTTCTGAACATTATTTTCTGTAGTTTTAGGAAAATATCTTTTAGAATTAAAAATATGTAAGTGAAATAAGTTCCAATTTATGTATGGTATTTTAACGAATTGAAAGGTAGTTATCATGAAACGAATATTGTTCCTGCTGATAGTGACATTAGTCACAGCAAGCTTTAAGCCTGCAGATGACCCTGCCAAAACAAAGATTCCTGCAGCAAATGTCAAGAATCTGAAAGGAGAAATTATCAATACATCCACATTTGAAAATGGCGGTAAGCCGATTCTCATTAATTTTTGGGCTACCTGGTGTAAGCCTTGTATTCAAGAACTTACTGCTTGGAATAATGTGTATGATGATTGGAAAAAAGAAACAGGAGTTAAAATCATTGCCATTTCTACCGATGATGCTCGTAATTCTTCCAAAGTAGCACCGTTCATCAATGGAAAACGTTGGGACTTTGAAGTATATATAGACGAGAACGGAGAATTTAGAAGGGCAATGAATGTCAATATGTGTCCGCATTCTTTCCTGATTGACAAAGACGGTAAAATAGTGTGGATGCACAATTCGTATGCACCTGGAGATGAAGAAAAACTTTTTGAAGTGATTAAAAAGGTTGCGGCAGGCGAGAAGGTTAGCCATTAAATATTATAAACCGAAGATTATGTGGAGTGTTGGTAATTCCAATAATTAACCGCAAAAAAAGAAAGCCCTTTGTAACTATTATGTTTACAAAGGGCTTATCTTATGAGCCAACTTGCGGACTTGAACCGCAGACCGGCTGATTACAAATCAGCTGCTCTACCACTGAGCTAAGTTGGCTTACTCGAATATCTCTAATCGAGATTGCAAAAATAAGAGGTTTTTTGAGATTTACCAAAAGAAATTTCACTTTTGGGTGAATATTTTTTTGTCGTTTTCGCTAATGTTATCTGCTGTAATAACTTATACAAACAGTTCAGGAAAAAGATTTTCTTCTATCATCTCGCACCAAATATGACCAATCAGGATATGTGATTCCTGAACGCGTGCAGTTACTTTGCTCGGTACAACTACAGAAGCATCACAATCAGCTAATATCTTTCCTCCCCCTGCACCTAAAAGTCCGATTGTAAGGACACCTTGCTTTTTTGCTTGATGAATTGCACGCAGAACATTTTCGGAATTTCCGCTTGTGGATATGCCGATAAGGGCATCTCCGGGTCGTCCATAAGCTTCCACACAACGGGCAAATATGTTTTCAAAGCCGATGTCGTTGCCACCTGCAGTCATAATCGAAGGGTCAACCGTTAGGGCAATGGCAGGAATCGCTGCCCTGTTAATATTGCCACGCAAACGAATGACCATTTCAGCAGCAAGGTGCTGACTGTCGGCAGCACTGCCGCCATTACCGCAGAATAACATTTTCCCGCCGTTTTTACAGACATTCGCAAGAAGTTCTCCGCACTTCTCAATTTCATTCAAACACTCTGCAATAAGCTGTTCTTTGGTAGCAATCGATTCACGGATTATCGTGCTGATTTTAACTTGGTCAAATTTCATTATGGATTCCCCATTGAATTTAGTTTATTTTTGTAGATTCTTAATGCAAAATTACGTCTTTTAATTTGGACGGCAACGGGTATGTTGGCTCAATTTGCAAAAGATAGGAAGCAAATACATAGTAAATTTCTGTCCGGTAGGTTGTTATATACGACTTCGTAATTAATTAGCTCATAAAGGATGCCGATTGTAAACCCCCGTGCATTCAATAGTTATAAAACCAAATTTTAGGTCTGGTCGGTTGTTGCAATCGACCTTCATTCTAAGCGCATGAGCGGAATGGCTGTTGTAACAACTGCCATGACTTGATTTGTTTTTTATTTTTATAATAAGGTAATACACGCCGGTAAACAACCTGCACAGTTAAAAAAATCCATACTATGATAGAATTTTTCTACTCAATTGATCTCTTTTTCTTTCATCTCTGTAACTCATGGATTGCAAACCCGGTAATGGATGCCGTAATGCCGTTTGTGACGGAAGTAAAGAACTTTTATGCAGTGTATGTGCTGCTCTTTGTTTGGCTTCTTTGGCGAGGCGGGAAGAAAGGGAGAATATGTGCCGCAGTTCTGGCAGCAGCTGTTTTAATTGCCGACCCGCTCAACTCACGCTTCATAAAGGAATTGTTTGAGCGTCAGCGTCCATGTCAATTTTTGGATGGTGTACGGCTGTTAGTACCGTGCGGAGGCGGTAAGTCGTTTCCTTCTACCCATGCTGTCAACAACTTTAAAGCAGAACTTGTGATATCCGCCTATTTCCCGAAAGCCAGATGGCTCGTGTATTCAATCGCAACGTTGGTTGCTTTTTCACGGGTATATGTTGGTGTGCATTATCCTTCTGATGTAATTGGCGGGGCGATTGAAGGAATGCTGTTGGGTGTGATTCTGATTATGATTGCGGATATGGCAGAAAGGTATATAGGGGAAAAAATGAGGAAGAATAAAGTGTAAAAACTACAGGGGCAATTCCACAAAAAACGTACTACCCATACCTTTCCCTTCGCTTTCTGCCCATACCTTCCCCCCATGAAGCTCAACTAAATGTTTGACCACTGACAAGCCGAGTCCCGTTGAACTTTCACCGCCTGTAGGTTTCGAGGATAACTTCTGGAAATCTCTGAACATGAGAGCTTTGTCTTCTGTGCTCAAACCAAGTCCTTGGTCGGCGATGGCAACCTTCACTTTTTTCGCTGACGGCATAACCGATATATTGATACGTTTTTCTTGTGGTGAATACTTAATGGCGTTACTGATTAGATTATCGAATATCTGACGCATACATTGCTCATCGGCAAGCACAGTGCAAGCACCATCCGACTCAAACTCCAACATCTGTTTTTTTTCTGTGGCTCGCATCAGATATTCCTTAGAAATATCTTCGACGAGTGAAACAATATCAAAACTCGAGTGTGTAAGTTTAATCTCGCCAAGTTCCCGTGCCGAAACGTCCATTAAGTTCACAACTATATCCAACATACGTTTGGATGAATTCATTATGTTTTTCATCATTTTGGTAGATTGAGGGGATAGTTTCTCATATCTCATCAATACCTCTGCCGATAAATTAATTCCTGCAATCGGGTTTTTCAGGTCGTGAGATGCAATTCCAAGAATCTTCATTTTGAATTTGCCTGCTTCTTCGAGTTTCAGGTTTGCATCGTTCAATTCAATATTTGTTTCATGCAATTCTGTGTTTTTCAATTGAATCTTAGCTGCTTGTTCCGATAGTTGCAAATAGGCATTATCGAGTTCAATGTTTCGTTCTTGAAGTTCAGTGTTGGTAAGTTGAATCTTGGCAGCTTGCTCCGAGAGCTGATAATTGGCGTTATCAAGTTGAATGTTTCGCTCTTGAAGTTCTGTGTTGGTAAGCTGAATTTTAGCAGCTTGCTCCGAGAGTTGATAATTGGCGTTATCAAGTTGAATATTTCGTTCTTGAAGTTCAGTGTTGGCAAGTTGAATTTTAGCTGCCTGTTCTTCCAGAATATGCTGTTGCCGCCTAATTTCTTCATTGCGAGCCTGTTCGACAGCTATTTGCTTTTCTTGCTCCACTATTTGAAGTTCATAAGCATATTTATCTGCTATTCGCTTTGTATCCTCACTTTGAATTTCCTTGTCGAGAGTATAATATTTTTCTAAGGCAAGTGAGCATGGATTACAACCGTTGTCTAATAAATTTATTTTAGATTGTGACCAAAATTTATCGAAAAACTTAAAATCTTATTAATATGATAAATCTTTATATATTTAACTATTAAAAATAAAGATAAAACATAAATTTTAGTATTTTTTCCATTGACATGGAATAGTCGTTCAGCTTACGGTAAGCGATTCCAATATTACTCAATTTTGCTGAAACGCTTCTGAGGTTGCCAATTTCTCTGGCAATAGTAAGACCTTTTAAATTGTATTCGAGACAACGGTTGTAATCCTCCAAAGCACCATATACATTCCCGATATTTCCAAGGTAGATTGTAATCGATGATTTATCCTGTTCATTTTCTGCAATTGCTAAAGCTCTTTGATAATATTTCAACGAACGGTCGAAATCTTCAATATCCATATACACCAACCCAATATCTGCCAAAACCTTCGCTATATCATGTTGGATACCAAGTTCCTCGGTTATTGTAAGGGCATTGTGATAATACTCCAATGCCTTGGGATAATCTGAAATGCACCAGTAAACCCCGCCTATTTCATCTAACAAACCCGCTTGACCGTTTCTATTGTTTTGTGCTATAGCAATCTCAAGCCCTCGGTTGAACTTCTCGATAGCAAGGGAATAATGATGTAACCGGCAGGAGACATTGCCAGATAAATGAAATGCTCTTGTTCGCAGCGATTGTTGTTCATCTTCAGTGAGTTTTTCGATCTCTACAGCTTGAAATACAACATTGCATAACCGTTCACATTCGGAGTAGTTATACCCTCGCTCTTCTTGTTTTGCTTGATAGAGAATCTGCAGTAATTCTTCGTAGGTCATGTGGAGTGTAAGGTTATATTAAAAAATTACGGTTCTCAGACATTTTAGTGGCTTCTGCAAGTGCAGTAATCAATCTTTAACAAGCAGGGCAATTTTCTATTTTTAAGATTGCCAAATCCAAATAATAGATAACAATCACTTGCTTCTGTGAGCCTTGTGTATGTTTTGTGACCTTTGTGGTTCATCTTTAACACAAAGTACACTAAGGTTTTTTCACAAAGTTCACTATGAAATTTAAAAAACAACCTTGCTTTTGCAAGGAGGATACATGATAAGCAAATAAGAATGACCTGCGTCATCCTCTTGCTAAAGCAAGACTGTTAAGTTATAGAGTGGAGATATTGTATCTCTCATTATAAGATATAAAATTGCTGATTTTTTGTACCCTTTGTGTTCATCTTTTAACACAAAATATACTAAGGTTTATTACAAAGGGCACTATATTCTTTAGAAAAACAGACCTGCTTGTTAAAGGGGAAATGAAGGAATTTGCAAATACGTTCACAAAAACTGTCAGAGACCCAATAATATTAAATTAAGGTATTGTTAAATTACTATAGTTTGATATTTCCGGTAATAATATCTTTGTCACAATTTGGTAAATAATTGAACCCTTCTATGGGCGCAGGAGAGAAGTAACTTATTTGTCGTATTGAGCTTGTCGTTGTCAGGTGCTTGCTTTGTTTAAGAAACTCCTTTCGTCATTTGCAACTGTTTTGGATTTATGTGCGTTTTTCTACAGAGGCTATATGTAAATAACAATGCCTAAATTAATAATATTTATTTACTTATCCGAATCCTTCTTCAATTTAGACCGAATTATCAATCTTGCCCCGGGATTGTAGGTAATATAATACCACAACCATTCGGTCATCACTCTGAATTGATTGCGAAAGCCAATCAACGAAACAACGTGAATAACAGCCCATATCAACCACGCTACTATGCCTGAAAATTGCAATCTTCCGATTTGAGCGATTGCTTTAGCGCGTCCTATCGTGGCAAGAATACCTTTGTCTTTATAGATAAACGGTTTGCGGTGTTCTCTCGGGATTTTCTTTGATAGTATGGAAGCTGCATATCGCCCTTGTTGAATGGCAGTTTGGGCTACACCCGGCAGGACATTTCCTTTACTGTCTTCAAAATGTGCCGCATCTCCTATGACAAATATATTGGGATTTCCCGGAAGCGCGCAATCGGAATTGACTATTACCCGTCCTAACCTGTCGAGAGGGGAATTAAGTGTTTTCAGGATTGGGGAAGCGGCATTTCCTGCTCCCCAAATAACATTGGAGCTATTTCCACACCTGTAGGACCTCCGCCTACGATAACGAATGTAAGGTATTTAGTTGCTTCATCCGTACCGACCAAATGTTCGGCTTGCTCGAAGGAGAGCAGTACTTTCTCCCGTATTTTAAGCGCATCATCCAACGATTTCAAGCCCGGGGCAAATTGCTCCCATTCGGGATTGGCAAAATAGGAATGTCGTGAACCGGGTGCAACAATGAGGTAATCGAATGCTATATCATCTTGCTCGGAGAGTTTAACGACTTGGTTTTTGGTATCAATCGCTGTCACCTCATCCATTTCTACATAAATATTGGGCTTACCACGGAAAATAGTACGTATTGGTGAGGCAATATCACCAGGGGAAAGCGCAGCCGAGGCAACCTGATATAGAAGCGGCTGGAATAAATGATGATTTGTCCTGTCAATAATTATGACATCAACAGGCTTTTTGGCAAGGGCTTTGGCTGCATTAATCCCTGCAAATCCGGCACCGATGATCACTACTCGCGGGTATTTTTTGTGTGCCATGATTGAAGTAAATAGTGAGTAGAGGTAAAACCAACCTATTAAATAATGTGCAATAGAATAAGAATATATCAAAAAAGTAAACTTGTCACACTGAACCGTCGTTGTCTAAATACTTTCCATATTTTTAATACTTATTATCAGGTTTTTCATTGACACCTTAATCGCTGTTATATAATGAATGAAACAGTTGTAATGGCTTTATAAGGTAAGTGTTCTGACAACGGCGGGCTCTGTGAGACATCTTTAATTTTGCCCGTCATTCAGAGGGCTTCTTAGCCCGAAGAATCTCAGTTTAATGGACTCTCGAGAATTTGAAAAACAGTCTGATAAAGTATAAAATCTTAACGCCAATAATAGTAAAATGATTAATTCTCTGAGAGCAGTCTAAACTGAGATTCTTCAGTCGGAGACTCCTTCAGAATGACAGTCTCAACTTTCCTTGTCATCGTCTTACTTTGCAGTTGGCTTTAGCGACTATCAGGAACTCAGTGTGACAAGTTTTTTTTAAAGAATATTAAATAATCTTCAAGACTTCTATCTTTACTTCTCCTTCATCTTAAAAAAGCCAATAGCCCCAATTGATAACACAAGCGAAGCAAGTGAAACCCATGCTCCCGTTTTGAACGTATCCGAATCATATTTCATTGTAATAGTATGCTCACCTGCCGGAACTTCAACTCCTCTCAAACTGTAATTTGCCCGAAGAATTTCAGTTGATGCACCGTCAATCTGAGCCTTCCACGCAGGATACCAAATTTCGCTAAAACAGAGAATACCTGCTTTATCCGAAGTTACTTTATATGTAAATTCATTATTCGTATAATTCAAACATTGCACAGAATGGCGCACCTCATCAGCAGGAAGATTCCCCATTGAAAGAGTAGGGGAACGCTCGATGACTACTTGATTTCTGTAATTAATTCCCCCTGCCTGCATTGTTTTCTCAACATTCTCATCCGATGTTACAATCGGCTGATAGACCATCCATGCACGTTTGAAATAACTGGGACGCTCCACAAAACCAAGTTGCTGGCGGGCAGTGTCCACATCAAATTTATAACGGATGCCGAGCAAGTCTTCCACCATATTACCATTCTCTGCCGGAGGTGATCTGCGTTGCAAAAGAATTGGGTTATACCCTTCAAATAACATGATATTATCCAAAACCCCTTGGTTGCGCTGCATAGCCGACCCGCGTTTGTGGCGCATCTCCACACGGAAAATATCATTAGGCGGTTTGATTGCAAATTGCTGTTTCATTGCAGGGTCAAGGGTGAATTTCTCTGCCGGATTCTCCTTGCTGCCACTAAATCCCGAATATGCGACATTCAAATCAATAATACATATAACTGCTAATACAACTCCGCCAACTGATGGAGAAAGAATCTTTTTATACATCAAAAATGCAATTACACCCACACCAAGTGCAAGCATTAAAGCCGTCACCCCACCACTTTGTGTAGCGGAAATAACCTCTTCCGGTGTATCGATAAACCCTTGGAGAATGCCGGATGCTGCCAAGAGTGCAATTAAAATAGGAATTGCACACGCAGCTAATAGTCGCATCTGAGTTTTGGAATTCTTGGCAGATTTCCACAAGGAATCAAACCCGATTCCTGCAAATAAACACATTCCAAACCCCACATAAAACATCATCCGCCCGGGATTACGGAATGACCCCAAAAGCGGAACCGAGAACATCATCCGGTGGAGAAAGCCATTAGCACCCAAGCCGTAGAGGACAGCAAAGGCAATCATTGCAAGCATAAATCCGCCAAATCGGGTGCGCCAATTCAAGCTGAGTCCGAATATCCCCAAACAGAGTGCGGCAAGCCCGAAATAGAAGGCGGTATCCCAGTAATAATGTTGGTCAGTCCCTGTTTCGTCCACGTTCGGGAGATAGAAATTATTGGATTTAGCGTCTGTTTGCGATACTTTGCCGTAGATGTTCGCTACAACCGCAGAGTATATCTGTCCGAGGCGCATAGAGCCGTCGGAGGCGTAGAGTTTGGGGTTTTCGGGTGTCTTCTCGTAGGTTATCTTTGTACGTTCCGAGAGCGAGGCAAGCTCCTGCGCAGGAAGGAATTGAATGGCTGTAATCCCTCCGGCGATAAGAACGGGAAGGAATGCATGAAGCGCAAATCCTCCGATTGCACCGCCTGTAAGTTCCTTGGAACGTATCATTGCGATCCCGTTCCAAAGGGCATACCCGGCAAGGAATAAGACCACATACGACGTAGTTTGCGGGTGACCCGAAATCATTGCAAGTGCCAGCAGAAGTCCTGCATAAATCGTATTCTTAATTTTCTTTTCAACGATTCCCTTATGGAAATTAAGCAGGATAAGAGGGAATAGTGCAAGGTGATACACAACCATAGGATGGATAATCCGCACCGCAAGCGAGCCGCAAAAACCATAAGAAATAGCTGCAATGAGCGACCCGTAACTCGAAATTGACCGCGAACGTGCATAAGCATACATGGCATATTGCGCAAGTACAAAGTGCGCGATGATTATCGTCTCCACAAGTTTGGAGGGCAGCATCCCGTTACCCTTTAGGAAGAGTGCCATCATCGTATGCGGCGGGTAGAAGGTCTGCGCTTGGAAGTCGGCTAAATAGGGCATTCCCGAGAATGTGTAGGGATTCCAAAAAGGCAATTGAAATTGTGCTAATTGTCGTGCCGCAAAAACCGTGAACGGATAATAATATTCGGCAATGTCATCCCAGAAAAATTTGTTGCCAAACAGAATATCTCGAAAGAAAATTGCAGTGGTAGCCGCAAACAGGAGCAGGACTATCCACGTAGAAATATCTTTGATTGTTGGGGCTTGTGCGGAATTTAAACGTGAAGATTGTGAGGGTTTGGTAGCAGATGCCATCGTTGATTTGCCTTCAGGATTATGAAATTACACATTGTTGAATGCAATTTACGACGGTTATTGCTATTTTCAAATGGAATTGTTGGGGGCTAAGGGTTTTGAGGAATTTTAACGCAAAGGGCTTGGGGAGGGCGCAAAGGTTCGCAATGGGATAGGAATTCTTTATTTGGAGTTTTGGGGGTTTATATGTACATTAGTTCCGGTACATTGTGAAAGTGGAAAGTTTCAACACAACATCTGATAATCTTTACAATTAATATGACAACTGCAAAATCTATACCCGGAAATTACAACGGACAACCTAAGCACAATAATCATAAAAGTATAAGCGGCTATGCTCCGGTTAACGAACTTTCCATGTATTACGAAATTCACGGAACAGGCAAACCGCTCGTATTGATTCATGGAGGCGGATCTACTATTCAAACTACATTTGGGAATGTCCTCCCGTTTTTTGCAAAGAACAGACAGGTAATTGCAGTCGAACTGCAATCGCACGGACGCACCGCAGATATTGACCGCGATTTATCATTTAAACACGATGCCGACGATGTGGCTGCCTTGCTCAAACACCTGAATATAGAAAAAGCAGACTTCTTCGGGTTCAGCAACGGCGGGCAAACCTGTATTGAGATTGGTATCAGACACCCAGAACTTGTAAATAAATTAGTAATTGCATCAGCATTCACCAAGCGAAGCGGAGTGCCTAAAGAGTTTTTTGAATTTATGAACAACGCTACTTTGGATAATATGCCGATCACATTACAAAAAGCATACATAGAAGTAGCTCCCAAACCCGAAGATTTGATAATCATGCACGACCGATGTGCAAAACGAATGCAAGAGTTCGAAGATTTTGACGATGAAGATTTGAAAAAGATAATTGCTCCTGTGTTTATCATTCAAGGTGATAAGGATTTATCCTTTCCGGAACACGCTGCTGAAATGAGCAGAATATTTCCCAACGCTACACTGGCTATTCTACCCGGCGGGCATGGTACGTATATCGGCGAGGCAGATTCATACATAAAGGGGAGCAGAGTGCCTGAATTGACGGTGGCAATGGTGGAGGAGTTCTTGGGTAGGGGGTAGATGAAATACAATTTTATTTGAGTTACTACGTAAAAAAGTTTAAAATTATTCGTAGTTTTATCACCTTCAACCCAGAAAGCTATGATGAAAAACTGCAGATAAACAAATTTATTGAAACTCAAGTTGCTTTGTAGGTCTTTGGAGTATAAATGCTGATCTGTATTAGAAAGAATTAGTTACAGATGTTACGCAGGAATAAGACATTGTGTTTTTTCCAAATGTCCAGGCAGGTGCTACACCTGCCATCAACAAGTATTCCTTTTTTACAGAACTACAACTTAAGTCTATATTAATAAATAAGTTTATACGTTTTAACTGGCAAGTAATGAAAAACAGGCGTAGTACTTGACTGGACTTTTTTGGCTATTCTTATTCAAAACTGATACGGATAACCAGTAATCTAACTAATCTTGAGTAACATCATTAAGTTAGTTGTCTAAAAAATTAAAAATTAAAGCAATATATATGGTGCAAATAATATTTAATGCGGAAAAGTATCAAGAAATGATTGAGACTATTGCACTATTTAAAGAAATTGATGGGGACGATGAGAAATCATTAGAACTAGAAGATTTTTATGCATTAGTTGAGTTGGGAAGAAGCATAATATGGCATATAGAGGAAACGGAAAAAGGTAAAAAAAATGATTAGAATATTTTCATCAAATAATAAAAAATTTCTAAAATCAGTCAATAAATCAGAATCTGAACTAAATCGTTTTCTTTCTGAAAATTGGAATGATTTTTTTCCTCATTTGAAGTTTATTAAAAGTGAATTTTCACTTGAAGGAAATGTAAGAAGTCGTGGTACAGCTGGTCGTATAGATATTTTAGCATTTAATCCACAAAGTAAAAAATTTGTAGTAATAGAATTAAAAAGAGATTTAGATAAAAATATCCGTAATCAAGCAAGTGATTATAAAGATTTTGTTGAAGATAATTTTGCAAACATTTACTTACTTACGATTCAAAAGTATAACGTGAATTTACCAAAATTTACTGAAATATCAAAAGAAACTATTGATCTTATTCTAATTTCTAAAGAATTTAATAACTTAGATGTAGATAAGGCAAAAAAAAGTAAAGGTGAAATAACACTTATTAGGTATATGTGGTTTGAAGAAGAACTTCTTTTAATTGATTATTTGAATAATGACCCTCTTGAGTTAATTGAAAAGGAAAACACTGAAAAGCTAAAGAAGATTAAGGCTATAATTGATAACAAACCTATAATCGATAATATAACCGAGATTGATATGTTCTTTCATAAAAAAGATGAAGCAAAAAGATTATTCCTTATTTTTTATGAATTATTGAAGACTCTTTCCAGTGTAGAGATAGAAACTCAACAAACAAAAGTTAAAGTTTCATTAAAAGAACATACGTTTTCTATTATGGGTTCGGGTGGAAAAGGTCCAAGAAAAGCGTTTTTACAAGTTAATACTGATTTAGATGCTATTATGAATCTTACTGGGATAGATATTGATGATAGGATTCGACCAGGGGCAAAAAAGAAAGGGAGTCTCGGTGTAGAAAGATATGAAGTTTATCTGAAAAATGAAGAGGACGTTTATAATTTTTTTGAAGTGATTAAAGGAGAAATCTAATTTAATTTAAAAACAACGCTTTTATTCTTTATCTCCTGTTCATCGTATTCTGGAATAGCAATCATGTAGTCTTCACCTAAACACATTTTAGGACATCTGTCATAACTCATTTCCAAATCAGAAGCATATGATAAACCCTTTTGAGACAAACCATTCTGTTGTCTCAATTCTCTTATCCGTTGTCCTATTTTTAATTTTACATCCACAAGTGCAAAAATCCTATATTGTTGACTATAAATCAAAGACTATGAGTAACATTGCAAAATAAATTAACACAGTTGTTGCCATTGATTTTGAGTTGAAATGTTATTTGTTGTAACCGTGTAAAAGTGCTAAATTTGAAGTATTGCAATTAGAATGTCTATTAGAAACTAAACTCTCTACATGAAAAACTTCACAAAAGTATCCGACATCCCGTCAATCTCGACTATGGTACGCAAGGCATTAGAACTGAAAGCAAATCCATTCGCACATTCAGCACTCGGTAAAAACAAAACCTTGGGGTTAATTTTCATGAACCCGAGCTTGCGCACGCGTCTCAGCAGCCAAAAAGCAGCTATGAACCTCGGCATGAATGCAATGGTGATGAATATTGATAAGGAAGGCTGGTCGTTAGAACTGAACGATGGGGCTGTTATGAATGGAACGACTGTTGAGCATATAAAGGATGCAGCGGGAGCAATGGGTTGTTATTGCGATATAATCGGTATTCGCTGTTTCCCGTCACTGATGAACCGTGAGGATGATTACAGCGAGAAGGTACTTTCGCAGTTTATAAAGTATTCACCTGTCCCTGTGATGAGTTTGGAATCTGCCACACGTCACCCGCTCCAAAGTTTGGCTGATATGATAACTATCGAGGAGCATCTGAAACAATCCAAACCGAAAATTGTGCTTACATGGGCTCCGCACGTAAAGGCACTCCCCCAAGCGGTATCAAATTCATTTGCAGAATGGTCGATTGCAAGCAAGTACGAAACGGTCATTACCCACCCCGAAGGATATGAACTAAGCGAAGAATTTACCAAAGGCGCAACAATCGAACATGACCAGCAAAAGGCATTGGAAGGTGCAGACTTTGTGTATGTAAAGAATTGGTCATCGTATAAAGACTACGGGAAAATCCTCACTCAAGATGAAAAATGGCTCCTAACAAACGATAAGTTAAAAAATACTAACAACGCAAATATCATGCACTGCCTCCCCGTCAGAAGAAATGTGGAACTGTCGGACGAGGTGCTGGATTCCCCGAATTCGCTTATCATGCAGCAGGCAGAAAACAGGATTTACGCAGCGCAAGCGGTGTTGAAGGAAATCCTTGAGAGCAATAGAAATAAATAAGAATAACATCATGCAAAAACTCACAATCGTAAAAATCGGCGGAAACATCATCGATGATGAACCTCAATTGTCAGCATTCCTCCAAGAATTTGCAAACATAGAAGGTGCAAAAATTTTAGTCCACGGCGGCGGAAAACTTGCAACCAATATGAGTACTAAACTTGGAATCGAAACCCAAATGGTGGACGGAAGGCGCATCACCGATGCAGAAACACTCAAAGTTGTAAGCATGGTGTATGCGGGTTGGGTGAATAAGAATATTACAGCGAAACTAAATGCTCTTGGTGCTGCATCAGTAGGTGTATGCGGAGTTGATGGAGGGAGTATTCCGGCACAAAAGCGTCCTGTCGTTACGGTTGATTATGGTTTCGTAGGTGATGTAGATGCTGCAACCATTAATATCCCGTTCTTTCAATTATTACTCGATGGCGGGTATATTCCGGTAGTTGCCCCGATTACCGCCGATGCCGCCCAACTCTTGAATACAAATGCCGATACAATTGCCTCATGTTTGGCAATTGCCTTATCTTTGTATTATTCGACCGGATTAGTCTATTGTTTTGAGAAAAATGGTGTTCTTAAAAATGTAGAAGATTCAGATTCTGTTATTGAGAAATTAGATGAAAAAACATATCATTCTCTCAGAAAATCCGGAGGGATTGTAAAAGGAATGATACCCAAATTAGACAACTCTTTTATCGCTCTTGATAATGGAGTACAAGAAGTTATCATTGGCAACTCCGCACATTTATCACAATTATTAACTCATCAATCAGGTACGCGAATTGTCCTTACATAATACTCTTTTCTCCGAAGCCCTCGAACTTTTGCAAAAGCTGATTTCCATTCCTTCATTCAGCAAGGAGGAAAATCTGACCGCAGATGCTATCCAAGAATTTCTTAATAAAAAGAATATTCCTACCAATAGAACCATGAATAACGTGTGGGCAATGAATAAGCATTTCAACCCCGATTTACCGACAATTCTCCTCAATTCACATCACGATACCGTAAAGCCAAACAGCGGCTATACCCGAAATCCGTTTCTACCTGAAATTATTGATGGTAAACTCTACGGCTTGGGGAGCAATGATGCAGGGGGATGTTTGGTGTCGTTGCTTGCTACCTTCTGTTACTTTTACGAAAAAGAAAACTTAAAGTATAATTTCATTATTGCTGCAACGGCTGAAGAGGAAATTTCGGGTTTGAACGGAATCGAACTGATTTACCCTCAGCTTGGAACAATAGACTTTGCAATAGTAGGTGAGCCAACGCTGATGAACCTTGCTGTAGCTGAAAAAGGACTGATGGTGTTAGATTGTGTTGCAGTTGGGAAGTCGGGTCATGCTGCCCGTGAAGAGGGAATTAATGCACTCTATAATGCAATGAAAGATATTGAGTGGTTTCGTACTTACCAATTTGACCGAGTATCCGAACATCTCGGGAAAGTAAAAATGACAGTGACAATGATACAGGCTGGAACACAACATAATGTTGTGCCTGATAAATGTAATTATGTGGTTGATGTACGGATTACGGATAAATACACGCATGAGGAAGTGTTGGAAATTATTAAGAAAAATGTGCAAAGTATGGTAACTCCACGCTCAATGCGTGCACGTTCGTCATCCATCCCGATAGAACATCCGATAGTTCAAGCAGGATTGAAACTCGGACGCGCGACATACGGCTCACCTACATCGAGCGATCAGGCGTTAATTCCGGTTACGTCAGTTAAAATAGGTCCGGGTGATTCCGCGCGTTCACATACTGCTGATGAATTTATCTATGTGGATGAGATTAAAGAGGGGATAGAGCTTTATTGTGCAATGCTGGAGCAGATAGTATAGCTGATAATTTAGTAAGTATTCGATGCTTCGATTCTGCACTGAATGACATCTTTAAAATGTTTGTCATTCTGAACGCCAGTGAAGAATCTCCGTTAGCACATCCATCTTGCTGATTTCACGTTCCAACGGAGATTCTTCAGTCGAAGACTCCATCAGAATGACGTATGCTTTAGTACTTCTTTAAAATTCAAAAAGTTGCGCCAGACAGGGGTAATGTTGAATACTTACCGAACTTGTTGACCTTCATATAAATAATAACAAAAACAAAACATGAAAATTTGGCAAAAAGATTCAACACTTAGTTCAAAATTGGTAGAAACATTTACTGTTGGACGTGATCAAGAATTTGACTTGCAGCTTTCCAAATGGGATGTTCTCGGCTCGCTTGCCCATACGCAAATGCTTGAGTCAATAGGATTGCTTTCATCGGAAGAATATTCGCAAATAAAACATGAACTGATCTCAATCTACCACGAAATTGAACAAGGGGATTTTAGAATAGATACCGGTGCAGAGGACATTCACTCACAAATCGAAGCAATGCTCACCGAGCGTATAGGAGAAAACGGGAAGAAAATCCATAGTGGACGCTCAAGAAATGACCAGGTACTTGTGGATATAAAACTGTTCCTGAGAAATGAAACCCTTGAAATTGTGTTACTTGTGGAAAAGCTGTTCAAACAGTTTCAATCCCTTAGCGAAGTTCACAAAGATAAGCTCATGCCGGGCTATACTCATTTCCAACTTGCGATGCCATCATCGTTCGGGTTGTGGTTCGGTGCGTATGCCGAAAGCTTGGTTGATGATACTGAAATATTGCTGGCAGCATTCAAAGTGATTAATAAAAATCCGTTGGGTTCGGGTGCAGGGTTTGGTTCGTCGTTCCCCCTAAACCGAACAATGACGGCAGAGTTATTGGGTTTTTCTGATTTGAATTATAATGTGGTATATGCTCAGATGACACGCGGGAAAACCGAAAAAATCATTTCTATGGCTCTTAGTTCAATTGCAGCAACACTCGGTAAATTCAGTATGGATGTGTGCTTGTATATGAACCAACAATTTGGTTTTGTTCGTTTTGCAGATGAATTGACTACAGGGTCAAGTATCATGCCTCACAAAAAAAATCCCGATGTTTTTGAGTTGATTCGCGGGAAATGCAATAGAATCCAAGCAATGCCCAATGAACTGACCATGCTTTCTGTGAATCTTCCGTCCGGGTATCACCGTGAAATGCAGATCACCAAAGAAATTTTGTTTCCGGCAATTGATGAACTGAAACAGTGCTTGGAAATATGCACATTCATGCTTGAACATATCGAAATTACACCGGACATTCTGAAAGATGAGAAACTGAGCTTCATCATACGCATGAAGGGAGTATAGGGAATCTCTGTAATGATAAAATTGCTGAAAATATGCAGAAATTGATTGGTGAGTTTAAGGAGGGTGAGTATGAAAAGGTGATGAGGAAATTGACAGAAGGGTAGCGAGTAATAGAGGTAAGGTTTTAACCTTTGGAGCCCTTGTAGGTTTCGAAAACCTACAAGGGCTAATGTCTTTATAATACATATAAATTATTCCACATTTTCAACTCACTCCCCCCCCGTAATCTCCTTCACAGCTGAACTCTTGCCTCGCTCGTCCACAGCACGTATTCTAAACTTAAACGGTTTATTGTTTGAAGCAGGAACAATTCTGAATGTTTGAATGATGGCAAGTGTTTTATTATCCATTTGCCTGTTCCCTCGCATATCTTTTGGAGTGGCAGCGTTACCATCCACAACCTCTAAACGGGCATCGTTTGCCTTTAGATTATTATAACCATACGAACGTGTCCGAATGAGAACTACATTACCTTGATAGGTGATTTGGTCAGTTAATATTTCAGGCGGCGGGAACGGTTCTATGTGAATGGCAATAGATTGTCCTACTAAATTTGACCCTACTTTACGTTCAAATGTAAGTATCTTTTGCGTGTCTGAAATATCCGGTGTAAACGTAAATTGCTCACCTTGTGATGATACCCGCTCTGTTTTGCCGTCACGCAGAAGAGCTCGAACTTCAGTATTTGTCAAAATCGGGAGTTTCGGCAGAATAAAATATGTTATTCCGGGATACATTGTCCTTTCAATTTCAGGGGCTTGAATCTGCTGAGGTTGAATTGTGAAATCTACTGTTACTTCTTTTTTATCTGCAATTCGCTCTGCGGTAATAATCACTTTCATTGTGCCTGCATCAGGACTTGTTCCTCCGAGTACAATTTCATTCTCTCTCATTTCGCTTATAGTTGCAGTTCCTCCGTTTGATTTTGCAGGTTCAATTCTGATTGTCGGTAAATTCAATTCACTTCTGGAAATACCGGATAGAAAAACATTATTTGTCCACTGCTGATATGCAAGTGATCTAACGATTGATTGCTGCGGTTTGAGTGAAAATTCGCCAAGTTTTCCTGAAAAAGTCAGAGGAGAAATACCGCCATTGGGAGTTTGTGTGCCGGTAATCGTGGAATCAGCACGAAAGCCGGGCAATGAAGCAATAGGTTGTGAAGAGAATGCTCCGCTATTTTCAAATATTATATTGACACTAAATTGAGCTTCGGCAGTAATTCTTGCTCCGGCAGCATCAATCATACGTTGGATACTGTCGTTTGGCAAAAGCGGTTGCGGAGATGCGGTTGCCTTTACGTGTACAACGAAATTGCGGTTCATTCTGTTATGTTCAGGGGGGTGCCATCTGAATTCAATACCGTTTTGTTCTGATGCCGGGAACAAAAGAAATGAACGGTTGATAGACGGTTGATTAGAAACTAAGGTCAGTTTTTGCCGTAAGGACTGGTCTTCTACCGTGAATTCATATTGAACATCTTTTACGTTCCCAGAATAGACAATCAGGTTAGATGAATCCAATGATATAATTCGATTACCGGAAGAATCGGCAATTAATCTACAATTGAGAACTGTTTTTTCAGGATGCAGGGTAAAGGACTGCCTGAATAAATCATCCCATAATTTTGTAGAATTATGGGAATTATTTGCATTTTTACTCGGAAGCAGCATCACAAGGGCAGCAATATAGAGAACGAAATAAATCTCTATTGTGCGTCTGCGTTTCGGCGTGGAGCGTCTCATGATATGCGTTTCGAGACGTTTTGGGTGAGCATTAATTCTACTTCACGGCGAACTGCAAGCTCAATTTCTTCCCTTTTGAGCATCTCTGCTGAACTTGTTAAAGTGCGGAGTGCTTGGGTAAAATCGTTCAAAGCTGCCGTGGTCTCACGCATAGAATCAATAAGTTGCGGATTCGGAGCTACTGCCATTGACGCAATCTTTACCGCCTCTGATGAAGAAGTGATAAGTGCTTCCTGACGTGTAGAAACATTTTCCAGAGAATCGCCTATAAATTCCAAACGGACAGATATTGCTGCATAATCACGGGCAATTTCTCCAACCTCGCGGATAAGTTCGGTAACTGCTGTTGTTTCGGCTGATATTTCGGATTCTTCGTCGTCAGTTGGTGAGAAAAACATCACAATAAACATGAACATAAGCATGATTGCTTCAAAAATCACACTTCCTATAACGATAAAATCGGGTAAATCCTCGTATATTCTTCTAAAACCTACCGACACCAGCAGAATAGCAGCTCCAAAATAGACAAATGAATTGATCGTTGAAAAATAGAAGCGGTTGATGATCTCTTCCATCCAAAGCGAAGTGCCGGAAACAATTCCAAGCGGATGCAGAATAGTTACTTCCGATTGTGAATAGCGGTAAATTTCTCGTTCCTTGGTACAAATTCTCCACGTAAGCGCAAGTGTCGAAATTGTATTCATACGCTTGGTATAACGAAACTCGCGAAAACAATCGTGGAGTACTGCGCGTCCTTCGAGCGATGAAAGTGTATCAAGTTGGAGCATAATTTTTGTGAATTATATTATTCGATTTTGAATAAATTTATTTCATCAATTCTTCAATTTCTTCTTTTGTCAATCCTGTATATGAAATTATTTTCTCTAATGGCACATTTTGAGTAATCATTGTTTTGATGATTTTAACAGCAAACTCAATTTCGGCAGCTTTGAACAGTTACATATCAGTTTTTAGGAAATATAAACTCATTTAGCCGGAAACGTCGTTTCAATCGTACTGATGTCGTTCAGAAACTTACCACTCGGGAATTTCTTTCTATATACCTCAATCAATGCTTTCGCTTCGTCATATCGTTTTAGCTGGGTGAGCATTTCTACCTTACCTAAAAAAGCAGGTTCGTAAAACTCAGTATCGGGATACTCTTCGATAAGAGTATCGTAATAGACAAGAGTTGCTTTCCAGCTATACAATTTACGGTAGATCAATGTTGTATTGAACTCCCTTTCTGCAAGTTTATGCCTAAGAGCCACGATATGGTTGGTAGCTGCTGTTGCAAGAGAATCCTGTGCATACACAGTTTGAAATTCAGAAAATGCTTGGATTGCTTTTTTAGTATATTCTTGATCACGGTCGGATGGCGGAGAAAGTTCCTCGTAACACAAAGCTGATTTGTAAAGCGCACGCTTTGCATATTCACTTGTGGGAAAGCTCCGTATCAACATATTATAATTAAAAGCAGCTATGATAAAATCCCTGCGCTTGAAATTAAGCTCGGCAAGATAGTATTGCGCATCATCGGCATACTGGGTGGTTGAAAACTGCAGCCGTACAATATCAAACATTTTTTGTGATTCAATGAAATCATTATCATTCAAAGCTGCTACTCCCGCTTTGAATACTGATTCGGGGTCACGGTAATCTACTGCAGCACCTGAACCGCAACCTGAAATAAAAAGTACTGCTGTAAGGCAGATAAAAAAACCGGGTAAGCTACCTAAGAACTGAGATATTTTTGTGTTGTTTTTCATAATGGTTGCAAATTTACCGCTTTATCGGCTTTTGCGAAAAGATAAAATACAGAAGTGTGATATTAAACGAAAATTATGAGTAAAATTGGGGCGATGGCAGGCAATTTCTATAAGATTTTGTAGATTGCACCGCAAGGTACAATTGACGATTAAAAAAATTCGGTTCTCTGACAATTTTTGTGGTAGTATATGTAAATCTTCTCGTTCCCCTTTAACAAGCAGGGCAGGTTTTCTAAATTTCTTAGTGAACTTTGTGAAAAACCTTTGTGCACTTTGTGTTAAAAGATGAACCACAAAGGGTGCACAGGGGTACAAAAACAAGTAATTGTTATCTATTATTCGGATGTGACTATCTGAAAAGTTGAAAAACAGCCCTGCTTGTTAAGGGTGATTCCTGTTCTTACTGAAACCAAAAATTGTCTGATACCATAAATTTTCTTATTACTAAAATAGCAGGAGCAAACCAATGGCTGATTCATATTGCGTATTTGATATAGAAACTGCACCTCTTTCATGGGAATCATTCGACGAAGCACAGCACGAATACTTGCTTCGAGGTACTGCAAGTCTTGAAGAGCAAAATAAAAAAAAGGCGGAAATGGCACTGTCACCAATAACTGCTCAAGTGGTTTGTTTGGGAATTATTCATTTTGAAAAAGATGAATCGGGAGAGTTTATTGAAAAGAAGCGGACATCGTATTTGCAGGATAATTCTTTGGCTGAAGGAGAATTTACAAGCGAAGATTTACCGAACGGAGCGAAATTTGTACGGTGCAGCGAAAAAACACTACTTACAAATTTTTGGAAACTGCTTCGTCAATACCCTAAGTTACATTTGATAAGTTTCAACGGACGAACATTTGATGCGCCGTTCCTGATGCTTCGTTCTGCTATACTTAGAGTACGCCCTTCGAGGAATTTAATGGAAGGCACTCGTTTTAATTATCCTCTGCATACGGATTTGATCGACGAGTTATGTTTTTATAATGGAGGACAATCAGGTGCAACACGCAGATATAATTTCGATTTTTTTACCAAATCATTCGGGATTAAATCTCCAAAATCCGAAGGTGTGGACGGCTCGAAAGTTGCTGAATATTTCCAAGCCGGACGCGGTAAGGAAATTGCGGAATACTGCTTGAGGGATGTACAGGCAACATGGGAGTTATTCTTGGTTTGGAAGGAATATCTGTCACTCAGGTAGAAAGGATGTATGGGCAAAGGATCGAATCTGAAAAATGCTTATTGCAAAGCCACCCTAAGAATAATGTAATTCTTTAGAGGGAATATGTAAAACATTAAAACTAAAGTTTGGGCAGCTTTGTAAGATAATTATGGAAGAAGAAATTGCAACATCTAAATAATAAATCCGTAATACAATTAAAGATTGGGTAGTCAAAGTGGTTTCAAATACAATGTTGTATGTGTAAGTAAATATGTACCGGGACAAAAGTAATCGAGACAATAGAAATCATTTATTTGGCAAGAAAGATGGCAGTGAAAAAAATATGTATTCTTGTCACCCTGAATCGGGTTCAGGGGCTCCGTTGTTCTTTGGTCGTGCTAATTTCAACGTATGTACGGAGATGCTGAATCAAGTTCTGCATGAGAGGGCGGTTATTTTATCAACAATTTAGATAATGTCATATACAACTTGTCGTTATATAGATACTTATCTTTTTTGAAATACGCCCTAACAAATTATTGCCGGTTATTGCTGTCCTTTTTCTTACTTATTACATTGGTTGCATCATGTATGTTCAGTTTCAATATCTAAATTTATCAACGGTTAAATTTTTTTAATCGGTACTATTTATCAATCTTTATAGGGGGTATCATGAAAGCATTCATTGGATTGCGCTTAGCAATCGCCATTTGTATAAGTCTTTGGACTTTAGGATGTTCTGAAAGTACTACTACATCCAATGAGCCTCAAATTCAAATATACACACAATTAGATGCTACATCTGTAACACCTGCTTCGAAGAGTAATGGGGAGCCGGCGATTACTGTAAACGGTGAAACAGCAGATTCGTTGCATATAAATAGAGTGAGAATACTTATATCGAATATGAAATTGCACATGACCAAAGAAGATTCAAACTTTCCCGGTCATGATATTAAAGTAGGTCCTTTTCTCCTCAATATAGATGCATCAGGAGCATATCTAAATGCTTCGAGTCCGATTCCTATTGGAATTTACGACCATATCAAGTTCGAAATTCATAAGTTTAGTGCAAACGAAGTGGGTGCGTATCTTAACGATGGAGTGTACAGCGATTTTGTAACAGATGACCGCTATACAATAATTATAGAGGGTATTTCTTACAAAGATGGAGTTGGACATCCATTTACATATAAGAGCAAATCAACCCACAATTTGACCTTAAAATTCCTGAATGATATTGACATTCAGGTTCACACTACATATAGCATCCTTCTCTTTATGAACCCGTTGTTTATTTTTAGAAACGATAATTCTGTTCTTGACCCGAGGGATCCTAACAATAGTGATGAAATAGAAAAAGGTATCAAATTAGCTTTTCGTGCATTGAAGAGGTTGTAGAACTCATGGTTCTATGATTTCAAAAAGATAAAAGTATTATATCAGAAGGTGTTTTCGTGTTTTGCTACAATAAAAAGAGCTTGCCGAAAATACCTTTGTTTTATAATTTAAGTACAGTTACCTCCTACTAAATTTACTTCAAAAACCGGTTATGAAAGAACAAACAATTTTTAAAAGCGGGACAAACTTTCTTGTGGTAGGTGCTTTGTTAGTAATTATTATAGGAGGAATATATTTAGCGCAAGCGGTGCTGATGCCTTTTCTTATTTCAATTTTTCTTTCGATACTCGGAGTTCCGATTCTCAGACGACTCAGCAAAAGAGGTGTTCCATTAGGATTAGGAGTGTTGATTGTCATTTCAGGGTTTATACTTATTCTGGCTCTTATCGGGCTAATTATAGGAAATTTTACTGATAGCCTTCTTACATCCCTTCCTGTATATCAGGATCGTTTGCATCAAAATATAAATTCTATTGTAGAGTTTTTGGGCAGCAAGGGAATAAAAGTAAGTGAGGATACATTCACAAAATCTATAAATGCGGAGAATATGACTGCGCTGGCAACAGGATTTTTGGGCAGTATCGGTTCGCTTGTTTCAAGTATAGTGGTAATCCTTTTGATGGTATCGTTCATACTAATGGAAGCCTCCACTTTCCCGAGTAAGATTCGTGCCGCCGTAGAAAGTCCACGTGCTGCTTTTCCAGGGTTTAGTAAATTTATGCAGGAAATGCCCAGATTTATGATTTTCCAAACAATTTACGGATTGGTAACAGGAATTATTACTTCTATCTGGTTGGCTTTATTTGGTGTTGACTTTGCGATAATGATAGGTCTCATTACTTTTTTCTTATGTTATATACCGAATATCGGTTCGGCAATAGCACTTGTTCTTACTGTTGCAGTTTCGTTCATTCAATTAGGTCCTGCACAGACAGGAATTGTTGCTCTCGGGTATCTGTTCTTTACGTTCGTATTGGGAAGTATCGTTCAACCGCGTTTAATGGGGAAAATGCTCGGACTTTCCACATTAGTGATATTTCTTTCGGTGATTTTTTGGGGTAATTTGCTCGGTCCGGTTGGGGCGATGTTATGCGTGCCGCTCACAATGGCATTGAAATTCGGATTGGAAAGTAATGAAAACACTCGGTGGATAGGAGTATTGCTTGAGCGAGGCTCAAAAAGAGTCTAAACGTAATAAAACAGAGGATAAGGCAGGTGAGTAATTTGATTGATTGTGTATTTTAGCAAATATCCTAAAGGGTTTATTACAATCACAGGGAAGATAATCAAACGAAGGATTTTCATTTATCAAAGCCGAGATTTGAAAGAAAATAGTGAAAATCTGTAAAAATTGATACAACTTCTTTCCCTTGTTACAACAGGCAGTTTTTTAAATCTAAAGAAATTCCTTCCCTCTTCAAGAGAGGGCAGTTACGTTCCTGCTCAATTTACAGAAAAAAACAGAACAAACGTTCTAACTCCCTTCTTCGAGAGAATTGGGGGGTATGATCAAGCAGTATAATAAGCACCGAGACATAATTAATCTAAACGCAGAGAGTTGAATTGGCAAATAATCAAATACTTCGACTAAGTTCAGCATGACAATCAAGTTATGTCACACTTCGACTGTGCTCGCATGGCAGGCATTTTTAGTTTCTTAAAAACAATGAGTTATGTCACACAGAGCGCAGTCGAAGTGTCTGATAATTGCCAAATTATGAATATTAATTATGATGATTATTTTTGTTTCAGAACTTACGTACCTAAAAAAATGAAGAAAGCTAATTTTATAAAATAATACCTGCAAACGCATGAACCCCGAAACTCCATATAAACCTGAAAAGGTTAGAAAATCAAAATGGAAAATAGTAACGTTAAGTACTATTATCTTTGGAACGATTGCAATTTCTACTGTGATTATATTAATAGTATCACCGGATTTATTTGTCAATAAATATCTTAAAGAACAAGTAGAAATGGAATTTGCAGAGGCATATCCCGATTATATATTATATATGTCAGACCTGAATATTAATTTGCTGAACGGACATATTGAATTAGGGGATGTTCACATAAATGCAAAGGATTCTTCATTCTTATGCAGTATCGGGAAGCCAAGTGCAAGGGGTATTAATTGGTTCAAACTTTTATGGGCAGATACTTTGAACATGAGTGCTTTGAAAGGGATAAGTGCGGAAGCCAATTCTATTGATGTGAAATTGAAAAAGACCTTGTATGAAATTCGTTGTCATAAATTCAAAGTGTCGATGAGAGATTCTCTTGTTATTTTCGATAGTTTGAAAATACATCCGATTGTGGACGATAATGCTTTCTTTGATGAATGTGAATTCCGAAAAACACGATATATAATGTCTTTACCTCAGGTGAAAATTAAGGGGTTGTCATTCTTTCAACAATTGCACGGCAAAAGTTTCAGGGCATCCACTCTCTATATGCACGACGCTTCGCTAAATGTTCTGGTGAACATGTATAAGGAATGTGATCCTGATAGTACTAAAAATTCATCTACAAGTAAGTTTCTTGCTTCACTTAGTGATAAAATACAAATCGACAGTTTCAATATTGAAAATACAAATGTTCAGTACGGAGAATGTTCGGAACGTGATTCTTTGCCTAAAGACGGATATAGATTCCATTGTGCAATCGTCCACGCGTCAGTTCAAGATTCTACAGCCGTAGCTTATGATTATAGAATTGATCCTTTATTGGAGGAAAACGAATTCTTTGATGCAAGTAAATTCAGAAGGACACGGGTTGCTTTTTTATTACCTCAATTGAGTGTATATGGAATTCAATACTCCGGTTTGCTGAAAGGTGAGAGATTCCAAGCAAGATATATACAGGCACAAGACCCTGAAGTGGGTATTTATGTGAGTATGTATAAAAAGAGTGATCAAGACGTGAAATCAAAGATTCCCATGCCCAACGAGATTATGTACAATGTTGAGCAAATAGTTCAGGTGGACAGTGTAGAGGCATTGAACGGCTATATCAAGTATGGAGAATATTATCAACCTCGCTCCAAACCTGCTCCCATTACATTTACTAATATGAATGCAATGATTCGGAATGTATCGAATAATAATGGGCGTGGTGACACAATGGTTATCAGCTTGAATTCCGAATTTATGGATGGAGGGAAACTAACTCTCCAACTGAGCACTCCGCTTACTACACCTAAATTCTGTTTTAGAGCGTCCGGTAATCTTAGCCCGATAAAGCTATCGAAGTTCAATACATTCCTCGAGATTGCGGAACACGTTCAACTCACATCCGGTTTTGTACAATCTTCATTTTTTAATTTGATGGTGGACGACGGCAAGGCACGAGGAACGGTTGGAGTGGAGTATAGAGATTTCCATTTATCTTTTCTTGATAAACAGACCAAAAGCGGCGATGGTGTTTTTAATATAATCAAGTCGTTCCTTGCCAATACATTTAAGTTTAACGGTTCGAACGAGAGGGACAAGAATGGTAATTTGAAATTGGGCAAGATACGATATACCCGTAAGCCGGGGGATACATTTATACAAGTGGTGTGGTTTTCGGTCAGGAGTGGGGTTGCGGACGTGATTGGGTTTCCGCAGAAGAATTGAGGGGTGGGTAATAAAAAGACCGCAGGAGTTGATGTTACGGCGGTTTTTTTGGTTTAAAGTTTATTTCTTATATTGGTAAATTGATAATTTTGTAATAAATTAAACAAATTCTACACATGAATTACATCGGAGTGAGTTAAAATTATGTGTAGAAACACCTGACACGACCGAGAATAAAACTATAGGTTTGAAAATAGAATATCATTCTTTAACTCAGGTGTAACTTCTAATATAGGTTTCACGTCTGAATCATATCTTGCCTTGCATTTATCAGCTTGAGCTAATATGTTTTGAAATATTGGACTCATATCAGGAAATCTTGCAACATAGCCTTCATGTAATGATTTTATTCTTAATATCAAATTAGGGATTTGACTTAGAACTAATTCAAAACGATCCAAATTGCTTATAACTCTCATAATTGCTCCAGATGTATCTTTTGTATTGATATATTCTTTATGCAAATCTTTCAGAGTGTCAATTAAAGAGTTGTTTTCATTAATATAGTTTTTGACAACAAAATCAATTACTTTCATGTCATCATAAGATCTCCTTGTTAACATAAAAATAAATTCGATAATATCGATCTAACTCCATTTTTAATTATGACTTTGAATTCCTTTAATTGTGAAAAATAAATAAATTAAAATTAAACAAAAAAATAAAGTGGCGACAAATAATGGCCTCGAGACCAGCTTTATACCTTGTATTCAATATGCCTTTAGCTTTCTGAACTTCAGCTTCGTTAGCTTCAATGTCTAATTTTCTTTCTTGTTCAATTGAACTGATTTTCCCCTCTAAAAATTTAATTTTACTAGACAAATCTAAACTTGTAGTCTCATTATCTGCAGAAAATCTTGTTTTTTTAGTATCTAATTCCTTCATGGTTTCTTTATAGACGGTTTCAACCGAGTCTAAACTCGTTTTATACTTACCAATTAATAATTTAAGACTTGAAGCATTATCATCATGAGAATACGCACGACTTAAATTAAGTAAAAGCAAAGTAGTAACTAATGGTAAAATTTTATTCATAGTAGATTTTAGGAATAAATTTAAAATATCAACTTTTTGCAAAGATATGTAAAAATATTTTTATATTTAAGCATAACGCACGATTTCAACGCACGATTTCAACGCACGATTTCAACACTCGGGAAAGTAAGGTTTTTTGCACAAATTGTAGAAAAGAGATAGGTGGGATTTTGAGGGGTATTTACACAATCGAACAAAAAAAGCCCTAATCAAAAAGATCAGGGCTTTCATTTTTTCCATGAGCGTGACAGGTGGGCTTGAACCCACATGCCTCTTTCAAGGCGCAAGATTTAAGTCTCATGTATCTGCCAACTTTCATCATCAAAGCAAATAAAAGAACGTCTTACTTTACAACCGGACTGATTACTTACTTTATTAAACAGTAAGTACAATAGGTTTGGTATATGAAACTAAACCATCAGCCCCGCCTGTTGCAATAAAGCCAGCTGCTGATCCATTCAATGAAAATGCAAAAGCCTGTGGTCCTCCCCAATCAATACCTAATCCTATCAAGCTGTATTGACCCTTTGCCAGAGCTATATTATAAGTACCACTCAACGAGTTGCCGGGATTTATCCCGTCTAATAAAAGTGTTCCTTGAAACTGACCGTTGTAAATATTTACACTAATATTTACCGAATTGTTGTAGCCGCTAAGAATTCGGCATAATTCGAAACTTGAACCCGATTGGTATGCAATAAGAATAAGTTCATTATCGCATGCTGTAATTTTAATTGTATTTGCCATTTTTAATGCTCCTTAAAATTTTCCTACTCATTTGGCTTTTCGGAAAACGCCCCGTTTATTATAGTGGGTTCTAGACTCCACTTACTTATTTTTATCACTTTTATGTGATTATCAGAAATTAACTATGTCTATTTATAGTCCATAACGGACTGTAGCTTGCCGAGATATTACTCGAGATATTACTTCAGAGGTTCTATCCGATCAGCAAGGATTAAGTGTTTTTGCATTTCTGCCATTTTCCGTGCTCACTTTTCTTAACCTAAAGCAAGGGAGGATTATATATGTAGTTCCCGAATTTGGGTTGTTACTTTTCTGAAATATATTACCTCCTGTTAAATTATTGTCAAAGTTCCTGCAAAGTGTTCACTATTGAAACTATAAAGAGGAACTGAACGAATATCGTTATCCGTTTTTTACATTCGATCTATTCCTTATAATGTAATAGCTGTACGTTGACAAGTACTTAAAAAGTATTGATGCACTATAAAACAGGGATATAGTTTTAAATTACCCTGAACTCATGCTAATATATTATGATAAAGATGGTTGTGCAAGCTCAACGCACGATTTCAACGCACGATTTCAACGCACGATTTCAACGCACGATTTCAACGCACGATTTCAACGCACGATTTCAACGCACGATTTCAACGCTCAAATAAACCTTTTATATTCTATTAACAAAAGAGTGGAGGGGTAAACTGTAGGAGGTATTGCACACAAAAAAAGCCCTGATCAAAAGATCAGGGCTTTAATTTTTCCCAAGAGTGCGACGGGTGGGACTTGAACCCACACGCTCCTTACGGAGCCCAGGATTTTAAGTCCTGTGCGTCTGCCGATTTCGCCACCATCGCGTTGGAGAGCGCAAAAATACAGATTTTTATTTGTTTATGAAAACGTTTTTTCGTCAATACGGATTTGATTGTGCAGAATATCATCCATCGTTTCACGTTTACGTATCAAATAATCCTTGCCGTTAAGCACCAAAACTTCTGCAGGACGAAACCGAGAATTATAGTTCGAACTCATCGTAAAGCCATAAGCACCCGCATTCAAAAAACATAAGATGTCACTCTCCCGTACTTCGGGCAGCCTTCTGTCATAAGCAAACGTATCTGTTTCACAGATATACCCAACCACACTATACACACGTGGCGTTCCGGTTGGATTTGATACATTCAGGATACGGTGATATGCATCATAAAACATCGGACGAATCAAGTGATTCTGCCCCGAATCCACACCTGCAAAAACAGTGGAAACAGTCTGTTTGATAACATTCGTCTTTACAAGAAAATATCCCGACTCACTTACCAAATATTTACCGGGTTCGAACCAAATTTCCAAATCTCTGCCATACTCAGTACAAAATTCCTTGAATCCTGCCGTTAGCTTCCTTCCGAGTTCAGCGATGTCGGTAACAACATCATCATCTTTATATGCTACTTTGAAACCGCTGCCAAAATCTATGAACTGTAAATCAGGGAAGTTCTTTGCAGTATCAAATAAAATTTCAGCACCTTGAAGGAAAACACCTGCATCCAGAATATCCGAGCCGCTGTGCATGTGAAGCCCTGTTATATTCATCGAATATGTTTTTACAATCCGTAATAAATGACGCAATTGATAAACTGAGATTCCAAATTTGGAATCAATATGTCCTGTTTGCAGATGGTAATTTCCACCTGCTAAAATATGCGGGTTAATTCTCACACAACAGGGGTAATTTCCACCGAAGGTATTGCCGAATTGCTCCAAAATCGAAAGATTGTCAATATTGATAACAACACCTTTGGTAACAGCCTGAGCTATTTCCTCGAATGAAACACAATTTGGAGTGTAAATAATATCTTTTGGAGCAAATCCAGCCATCAAACCAAGCTCCACTTCCTGTATTGAAACAGTATCCAAACCCGAACCCCACGAGCGGAAAAGTGACAATATTGATAAATTATTCAATGCCTTACACGCATACTTGACCTTCATGGCGAGTCCACCGAAAGCAGATGTCAGACTATCGTATTGCCGTTTCATCGTATCGGCATCATACACATACAATGGCAATTCGTAGCGGCTTGCAAGCTCGGTAAGGGCGATACCCTGCACTTCATATTGGTTGTCATTCAATTCCAGCATAATTCCTCGTGATTATTATAGATATAACTGTTTTTCGCATAATTTTTTTTGTATAGAAAAGGCTTGCCTTATCTATAGACAAATTATGTTTTACTGGTAAATTATTGAGAGATAGGTCATTACCCTGTCTCTACTGTAGAAATTTATTTTTCTAATTCCTCATTCATACCCTCCCAAACACTCTTCATCAATTCTTTTTCCTGCGCGCGGTTTAATTCGGTTGTGCAGCAAGATAAAAACCTCCGCGTTTAAATTGTTGCAACTTGCCATCCTTCGAGCGTGTACCTTCTGCAAAAATGATAACACTTTCTCCATGCTTGATTGCATCGATTGCCGTATTAATACTTTCCATCGCGTTCGAAGCACTTTCACGCTCAACGGCAATGAAAGGGGACATCTTCATGTTCCAGCCTAAAAACGGGATTTTCTCCAATTCCTTTTTGTACATGATTCGAATGGAATCATCAAGAGAGGCAAGTAAAACGGGAATATCAAATAAACTTGAGTGATTGACAATATAAACCCGCGATTCATCCTTTGGCAGTAATTCTGCATTCTTAACCCGTACAGATACTCCGCATATAGTAAGCAAACCTTTCGACCATTTCCGTGAATACTTGAAATACACACTTTTATTACGCCTACCGACCATTTTTGCCATCACTACAATTGAATAATATATAGTGATGGTGATTACGCCGATAGTTTGAAGTACAAATTGTATGAAATTCATTATTACATTCTTACCTAACAATCATAAACTTATGAGTAACCATTTTTCCTGAAGTCTCAGCTTTTAATAAATATATACCTGACGCAAATGTAACCGGAATATTTATCTGTTCAGTTTGCCCGTTCGCCGTTCCGTGCCAAAGCATTGTTTCAATTCCAAGACCATTTGTAATTGTCAGTGCTGCCGCGTTGCCCGATTGTGGGAATGTTGCAATTGCTCTGCAAGAACTTTGGTCGTATGATGAATAAAGAGTATTCAAAGTAAATTCATCTGTTGATTCTTCGGCTATTCCGTTAATACCCAATTGTTCCACGATAAACCAAATAGAATTGACTTTATCCTGATCTATATCGAAAGTATATTGCCTTCCAGACATTTTTGTAATGGGAATCTGATTTGCAATACGATTACCTGCAGAATCCAATGGCGTTATTCTTATGGAATCATATCCTGATTCAAAAGCAAAACGTATTGTCATCGCTTCCGTTTGCATCGGACCTTTGCCCCATATTGTAAGAGCGTTTTTCAGTTGCCAAACCGCTCCGCTGTTTACTGCTCGGGAAGAGAGGGTAAGTAATGACTTCCGTGATTTAGTAACGGGTAACGAATCTTCACTAATCCATGAAAAAGAACCCACCGACCCGGCATCCAACCTCTCTACACGAACATCTACCTTATCAGGAGTGAACCGTAGAATTTTACCTCCTATCGAACCTGTTGCAGAAATATATCTGGGAGTATTCACAGTAAAAAAACTATCTGCAGCGTTCCAAAGGAGTTCTTCTGTATCTGAAATCATATCTTTAATATCCACTCCGTTGTCACTCGAAAGTTCTGCAATAGTTCGGTGTGGTTGTTCAGTTTGCTCCTCTGCATCAAATGAATCAATCTGTATTTTGCGAAACAGTAGCATCCGTTGATCTGTGTTTATTTCAAGCCAATGCGGGCGGTAGAGTTGCCATTGGGGAGTAAGCAAATTATTGGTTGTATATTTCAAATTGATTGTCCGTTTGGCAGGAGCAATTGCACCCGAATAAAATGCCTTCGCTGCTTGTGGCATCATCGAAAGGAAGGTTGAGTTCTTGAGTTGATAGGCTGCCGTACTGTCAATGTAATTATTGTTAAAGGTATATCTGCTATCGTTGTAATATGTCAGGAAAAAACCATCCCAATCCTGATAGGCTGAATATGCAGGGAGCATCGTCAACATTTCATTTTGATTTGCAGCCGGGTACGCCATTAAAAAACCACTTATTAAGAATGGCTTATCCTTAATTTTTGCCCGCGCATATTCCGGGAATGCAGCTGCATAAGGACTTGAGGTCATTCCTGCATTCTGGATATATTGAATTCCACCCTTTTGGTCTGCTCCGTCCCAGCCGCCGAATTCATTGGTAAAATCTGTGTTCTTGATTGCAAAAAGGTCGTTGAGCAGTTCTGTTTGCGTGCCACCTGAGATAAGAGCTTTAGTTCCAATTGAATCCTTTAGGAACGAATACATTTGGTCAGTATAGTTTTTTACAAGTCCGGTATAGAATATCGCATTATCCGCCATACGTTGTATATTGATGGAGTTGTCATACCACGAAGAGCGTTTTACAGAGAAATTAGCCATACTTTCGTTTGACATAAGTCCTTGTGTTGTTGCCTCGCGCAATTGAACATTATCAAGGAAAAAATCTCCGGTCGCCTGTCCAAGATAGAACGACAAATTTACCGTTGAACTATCAGTAGTATTGGCGCGAAATGGGATAACATATTCTTTCCAGTTTGCTGTTACAGTGTCTTGCTGATATAAGCCATACACTTCATACGGCTGCATTCCACGCTGTGCCACAACTATAAATGGGCGTTTCCCCACAGCTGCTGTTGTTTTTGCAGAGAATCGTAATTCATAGTCCCTATATTTAACAAGTTTAGCTGTTTGATTAATAAATTGCACTGCATAACTCAGTCCTGATGTCTGACTTACCTTCACATTAGCACTACGTTCACCTTCCACTTTATTACCGTCAGAAGTTAATAACACGCTTTTTGCCTGTTCATTTACTGAAAGCTGCCAGTTGGTAGTTGGGTCTGCAGCATCTTCGAATCCTCCATTCATAAGAATATTAGCAGAAGAAGCAGGTAAACTTTCCCAAGCTTTTTTGAGTGCCAGATCATTCCCGTATTTGGATTGGAGAATGAGGGAGAAAAGAGAATCCAATCGTTTTACATTATATGAACTAAGTCCATATTGTTTTGGATAGAGCAGATTTCCGTTCTGCCATTGGTATATGAGTGAATTTTCATACGTTAAGTCCATAAAAGCAATTGCAGGCTCATCTTTCCAAGCATTTTGTGTATAAGGATTTATATGATTCATCAACATTCTTATTACTTGCTTGTGCTTAGGTAAAAAATCAGGTTCTATAAACGAAATATAGCGTGGAAGACTATCCCATTTTGCAATACCATCATCCTGCCTGGGCAGCCATTCGCTAAGAATAGGTAAATAAATATAGATTCCGTTCAAGGATAATTGATAGATGAACCAGTCGATTCTCTTCATTTGTTCCGGGCTAAGAGCATCTGAACTATTACCTGGTGCTAAAAATGTTGATTCATTCCAATTTCTCAAATCGTAAGCATTGAATCTTACAGCATTAAAACCTAATGACCCCAATCGTTTAGCTATTGAAATTGCATCTGCACTGTCAGGATAACAGGCAGTATAGTAGAACGAAGCTCCGATAAAACGTGCACGTTTACCGTCGGCAGTGGCGAAATGCCCGTCTTTTATGGAAATTCGACTTATTGGTTTTAAAGGAGGACTATTAAATTCAGTTTGATTAATTCCATTTAAAGGAATTGTAAAAGGGAATGGTCGTGAAATCGGTTGCGAAAATATCGTTGAATCGTAACAGGATATTAACACAGCAACTACCATGAGATACCGGTAAAAAGTACGCATTAAAACCTCCGTATAATAATCAAGCAGTTTAGTTGAAGAATCGTTAATTCATACTGTAAAACACAAAAGTAAAAAGAAACTGCTAAAGAAACCCATTTATGACAAAGAATTTTTTTTTCCCCCATTCAATTAGCTCAAGAATCTTTCGCAAAAGAGAAAGTTTTTGGCGGATTGCACTTTTCTTCTCAATTTGCGGTTGTAATACCAATTCTTTAAATTTTGGGACTATCCTTATGAGAGATTCTCGCCGTAACTTTCTACAAAAAGCAATGATAACATCTGTAGGAACGATTGCTTTGCAGACCTCCGGTTTCGCCCGTGCATTTGATGCTGTCAGCGAGCTTGATGTTTCAGAATCACCCC
>JACPWH010000101.1 GCA_016197185.1 Ignavibacteriota bacterium | reverse complement strand
GTGAATATTGTACCCTTGGTTGCTGATTTGATTGGTCGTTATCAAGGCCAGGATTTAGATCAAATATCCGATGAGGCATGCATCCAACTCCCCTTAAAAGACCAGCGGGTGCTTTCTTTGCCCATGGGACGCATCAAACCCTTGGTGCGCTTATTGTTGCACATTGGTCTTCGTCACATCAATGAACAACAAGCACTTGAAATGACTAAATATCAATTTTTATTGATGTGCGAAATGGAAGCGGCCTTGGCCTCGACACGAAAACGATGGCAGGGTGGCGAGCGCTTACGTAGCGCCTTAATGCAACTGACGGATGTGCAAAGATTACCCGCCATAAACCCACCTAAGAGTCTGAATGCGGTCTTAAGAGATTATCAAGCCGAGGGCTTAAATTGGCTGCAATTTTTGAGAGGGTGTAAATTCTGTTGTTAGACACCTATATTTTTATCGATCTACTATAGAGATAGGGCATTGCCCTATTTTTCCGGTCAAGTCGGTTGTTTACCCTGTGCATTGCCAAATCATAAAAATACAAAAACAACCAAAGTCAAGACAGTTGTTACAACTGCCTTTCTGTATTTACTCTTAGAAGGAAGGTCGGTTATAATAACCGACCTGACCTAAAATACTGCTCTTGCAATTTTATGAAACCAAACACAGGAACAGGTCATTACCCTGACTCTACAATCACAAATAATTTTGGGAACTCATTATGATACAAATTAAAACCGTAGTTTTCTCCTTTTATAACTAAAATTCTTTTCAACGATTTGCATCTCTCCTGCGAAGTCGTGAAAGAGTCGCCAATAGATGCTCTCTCTTTCGATTTCATTCCAGAAATGCACGCTTTCCAAGCACCGTACAGCATAATATCCGAACATATAATGTGCTACATCCTTGCGAATCAACCCTGAATTTGAAAGCAACGCCACTTCTTCAAGCAACCCTAAGAAATCACGTTTATCCTGTGGCGGTACATCTCGAAGTAACTTATCATCATCCACCAAAAGCGAACAAATCTGATAGAATGCGGGATTTTCCTTCAAACGTCTGCGGAGAGTTACAAATTGCTCAACCCTTTTTTGCGCTCCTTGGCGAGTATATTCCAAAATACCGTTTGCAAACGAAAACAAAGCAATGATAGAACCTAATATAATAGCTATATCTTTTAATATATTGATACCCATAAATAGACTATTCTTTCAAATAAACGTAATAACATAATTGTAGTAAATTAATTTACTGCAATATTATAACGTATAAGAACCATGGTAATTTTTAGCTTTTTACTTATTCACTGTTAGATGATAACTTTTCGTTCTGTGTTTTGGCGTATGTTATGATTATACCATGTATCATCGTTATAAGCCATTAGCAATAAGCCAACTGCTATCAATCAATATCAGTAACAATCAAAATAAATTCACAGTACAAGAACACTCAGTTTCTGAAATTCTTGCCATTGTCGTACAAAAGACGTAATTTGTGCTTAATTAAACAAAATCATATTGAAATCGTCCCTTTATCCATGGAAGCTGTAGCAGACTTACACTCGCATACTCTCCGTTCGGACGGGGTTCTTACGCCCGAAGAACTCCTCAAAAAAGCATCTGAACTTGGGCTGACAGCACTTAGTATCACCGATCACGACACAATGGACGGTTATATCGAAGCTGAACCACTTGCTGCGCAGTATAATATTGAACTCATACCCGGAATTGAAATCAGTTGTTATGAAAATGACCGTGATTATCATGTTCTCGGTTATTTTGTAGATCCTGATAATAAAGTATTCCAACAGCACTTGGACATATTCAGACGTGAACGCGAAAAACGTGCTGAAAGAATCGTAAAACGACTACAAGGTATGGATTTACCTGTTCATTTTGATGATGTTCTAATTAAAGCAGGCAGTGCAACTATCGGTCGTCCCCATGTAGCTGCCGTAATGGTTGATGCAGGAGTTACAGACTCAATGAAAAAAGCATTTGACCGGTATTTGGGAAATGGTCGCTCGGCGTATGAGCCAAAGCCCAATTTTCCGGTTTCAAAAGGGATAGAGCTTATCAATAACGCCGGCGGAGTAGCGGTACTCGCTCATCCGGGCAGAGATTTACCTGCTCATATATTGATGTCTATTATTCAAAGCGGAATTGATGGCATAGAAGTTGTGCATCCTTCTCATCAACCTGAATTGCAACGTCATTATCGAGAAATTGCAGCTCTTTATTGTTTGATTGAAACAGGCGGATCGGATTTCCATGGTAATCGTGATTATGATCATGTAAATTTTGGTAAGGTAACAATTCCCTATTCACTTGTTGAAGCAATGAAATATCATATTCACAAGTAAATTATAAACGTTTCTCAATATAATTTTTGAGGTATTATGAAAAAAACATTTCTGGTTGTAACTCTGCTTGTAGTTTGTGTTATCATGGGAAATACACATGCACTTGCTCAAAAAAATAAAGAATCGGATGCAAAAGAAGCTAAACAGCAAGATATTCTTCGTTTGCTTACACTAAACGGAACAACTGCATTCGGAAGCAAAGTGTTTGATGAGCAAATAAATGCAATCAAAAGTACGTATCCTGAACTATCCGAAGATTTTTGGTCTAAAATAATGAAGGATATTTCGCCATTGAATATGGCTATCAAGGCAATCCCTGCATACGACAAACGGTATTCTACATCGGAAATTAAAGAGCTTATAAAATTCTTCGAAAGTCCAATCGGAAAAAAATATGCCTCCAATGGCGGTGATATTAATGCAGAAGTTATGAATGCGTGGAAAAATTGGGGTGCAGAATTTGCCAAAACTATCGGGGAAAGACTAAAAGAATTAGCTAAAAGTAAAGAAAAGAAAAAGTAATTAAGGAATTATACATGCCAACGATTATAGAAGGTACTTTTACTGCTGCAGGTCAGCATTTTGCAATTGTAGTTGCTCGCTGGAATTATTTTGTTGTGGAAAAATTGGTGGATGGGGCTATTGATTGCTTCAAACGCCACGGGGGAACTGAAGAGAATATTACTATTGCATATTGTCCCGGTTGTTATGAAATCCCTTTAGTAGCCAAACGTTTGGCGGCATCGGGAAAATATGCTGCGGTAATTACTCTTGGTGCGGTTATTCGCGGCTCTACTCCTCATTTTGATTATGTAGCTTCTGAAGTATCCAAAGGTGTTGCAACTGTTTCGATGGAAACAGGGGTACCATGTATATTTGGGGTTTTGACTACAGATTCTATAGAACAGGCTGTAGAGCGTGCAGGAACTAAAGCAGGCAATAAGGGGTTTGATGCGATGATGGCAGCTATGGAAATGACTTCCCTGTTTGAGAAGATATAAGAAATCAAAGATTCTGAAATACGAAAGAGGAAACTATCTTAAATAATAGTTTCCTCTTTTTTATTTATGAGGTTTGACATGCGCTTAACTGTTGACAAGCAACCCCGGCAAACCACATCACTCTGAGCCTGCCGTTATTCAGTTACTTGCCAAATAAACGGGTTCATCAGATGTCTAATGGAGCACAATTACGGGCTGTAACTTTTGTAAAAAAACCTTTGGAGAAGGTTCCTTTACAATGAAACTACTATTTATCATTGTTAATATATGCCCCCTTTGAGCTACTTTTCCACCTTTATTTCTTTATCTTCTCTTTCATCCACCGGGCAATATCTTCAACTACCACTTTTTCTACATGATTAGCAATTCTATACTCATCCGGTCTTGCTTTTCCTTTTCCGGTTACAAAAATATGATTAAGATTAGGATATGATTTGAATTCGCATAATGGCACAGGCTTCAATGTTTTTTTCCAAAGTTCGAAATCCTCCATTGTCACTTCGTAATCCCTTTCCCCTTGCAAAACCAAGATTGGCTTATTGATCTTTAATGCTGTTTGTGTAGGATTATACCCCTTTAATCCGAGCCAATACTCAGCCGGAACTTGCAACGGCAGAGAATCAGCAGGAGTTGTTATTGATAGAATCGGAGATTTTACGTTCTGAACCATACGTTTCAACTTCTTGATAATTTTTGCACGGTCTTCATTAATGATTCCATCAAGTGAATAGACATATTCCACTTCCTCTACAATTAAATCCTCGAGCGGTCGTGCGTTTCCGGCGAGAATAATCAATCCTGCTACCGTTGTATCAAGTTTTGCAATCTTTGGTGCTAGCATCCCTCCAAGACCATGACCAAGTACAAATATTTGGTCACGACGAACTTCTCTGAAAGATTGAAGTACTTTTATAGCAGACAAGACATCTTGAGTTACCTCAAAGTCCGTTGTTAGGACAGGTCTGTCCTTAACTATTTTCTTGGAGTGAAATTTGGTTCGCTTGTCAAAACGCAGCACAGCAAACCCACGAGAAGCAAGTCCCCACGCTAAATCCTTGAAGGGCTTGTTTGCGAAGAGAGATTCGTCCCTATCCATAGGACCTGCACCGGGGACAAGAACTACCGCCGGATACTTCCCCGGAAATGCAGGCAACGTTATGTGCCCGGGAACTGCCCATTCACCTTTCCCGACCATAATATCAGTTTCACGTACCGAGTCTCCGACCACGTAATCAGGAAAATGATATGCCTTTATAACAGGGGGTGGAGTTTTTTCTACATATAATCCGTTTATTTGATTTGCATTGGTGAATACAACATGAAAATCCCAATGTCCTTTTCTACACAAATAAGTTATGATGATACCTTGCGCGGTATCATTAGCAGCATCCTTAATTCCTGTTTGCTCAACAATTGATCCTGCTTCATCTTTAAAATAATTCCAGAATTTTTTTAGAGTATCAGGTGAGAAATCTTCTTTGAAACGGGGGTCAAAAAACTCGGCAGCTGCCGCAAAATTGAGACGAATAATATTATTCATACAACTTTCGGCTTTGGTTTTCAGAAGGGCAATTCGGGCCGTATCCTTAACTTTAGGAATGTCACCTGCTTTTACTGCCACATCGATGGTATTAGTCTCTTCTTGAGAATAAACTCGAGTACTCAGCCCGAAAAACAATGTAGCTATGAGTATAACTATAAACTTCATATCAGTATCCATGTGAAAATAAAACTAACTATACAGTTTTTTCAATCGTTATCAGGTGCAGAAATATCAAAATCAACAAGTACCGGACAATGATCCGAAACCTTGTCCGCTTCATTTTTGGTCATTTCGGCATAAAAATTAATTGAATGGTCACTGCCTGTTATAAATCTTTTTTTAGCCGATTTGGAACAGACAATATGGTCTATACCCGACCATTGATCATTCTTACAACTTTTTGATTCGAAGGTCAGAAATTCCAATTCAGAATTTACGACCAATGAAGTCAATGTTGGATTTATTTTTCGCTTCGGGAAATCATTAAAATCACCGACAATAAAAATATCCTTCTCATCGGATGACTTTAGTGTGGAATCTACCCACTGAGAACAGATCTCAGCTTGAATAATGCGTGTTTGGCGAGCATCTGCTTGCATTTTGGCAGTTGAATCATGACTGGAACTTGATTTTAGGTGAACCACCATCATTTTCCAATCAAAATTACCTTTTCGGCAAGAGAGAACCAATCCGGGTCTGGTTTTGTGAAAATCCACAGCAATCTGCATATATTCCTGATCATACTTTACAGAAATATCTTCCCTGTAAATAACTCCTATATTCTGTGAACCTCCGTGAGTTCCAACATAAAATTTATAGCCCGGCAGATATTTCAGAATCCTTGCAAATGCAACTTGATTTTCAATTTCTTCTATACCAAGTATATCTGCATCTGCCTGTTGAATAACATCTGCAATATTTTTATAATCATGTTCGCTGCGGAGAATTTTATCATTAATTCCATCACCCAACCATGCAATATTGAACGTTCCAATCCTTACAATATTTGACGAATGATTCTGTACTTTCTTTGTACACCCGCAAAAACTTGGTATCCAACAAAATATCAACAATAATACAACTATTTTGCTTTTCATATCGTTAATAGACATAAAGATAGAACCTTTATCCCCCTGTAAACATGGCTTTAAGAACATAACCCGCCACTTGTGGATTTTCCTTGAGACGACGGGTGGAGTATCCATACCAATCACTTCCAAACGGTACATATATTCTCATTCCGAATCCTGAACGAATGATCTCTTTACGACGCTCCTCTCGAACTCCGAGCAGCATTTGAAATTCATACTGACTTTTGCTGAGGTTGTTCTTTGTAACATACCCAATAGCGTCATCAATCAATTCATCGTCATGGGTAGCAATACGGACATTTGCACCTCCATCAAGTAACATTCGAAGCAGTTTTTTATAGTTTGTGCGGATTTCATCCGGCTGTTTGAATGCAATTTCGGGCGACTCGATATAGATGCCTTTGCAAAGCCGAACCGAAGGTTTGAGTGCAAGTAATGAGCGAATGTCATCCTCGCTCCTCCTCATATATGCCTGAAGAACAACTCCTATATTATCGAACCCTTCCGCTCGCAATCGTTTGTAGAAATCGAGTGTGAGAGATGTATATGGTGAATTTTCCATATCCATTCTGACAAATATGCCAAGCTCTGCCGCCTTCTCTACTAATGAACGGACATTAGCAAAACCAAACTCGCGGTCAATATCCAATCCGAGAGATGTTAACTTCACTGATAAATACGAATCCAGTTTATTTTGGGCTATAGCATCCAATACCGAAGATGCGGTTTGCCATTCATGCAATGAACGTTCACGCGAAGTGACAAATTCACCAAGGACATCGATAGTTGAACTTGCTCCTTTTGTAGAAAGTTCTTTACTCACACGAACAGCATCTGGTAAACTGTCACCGGCAATATATCTTTTTGCAACAGATTTAATAATTGATTTGGGAATAATCGGAAGAGTTTTAACTATAAGAGTATTCAATAATGACATACAATTTTCAAATAAAATTCGGAGTAAAACAAACAAACAAAAAACGGCGAACTTTTCTTAAAAGTTCGCCGCTCGAAGAGTAAATGTTTATCGAAGAATTGTAAGGGGTGCGGAAACCCGCTGACCTCCACAACTCAACGTAAGAAAATAAGAACCGGAGGCTACATTTGAAATATCAAACGAAAGTTCGTGTTTCCCAATCGAGAGATTTTCGTAACTACCTAATACTGCCACAAGTGCACCTTTTGTATCAACAAGCGAGCATTCAATCCTTGCACATGGTGCAGGAAATTCAACTGTTGCCGTGCCTTGTGATGAAATGGGGTTAGGAGAAATTGACATTGTTGCAAAATGAATATCTTGCGTCTGTTCATCAACTCCAACCGGGGTACAAGGGGTTTTTGAAGAAATGGTAAATACTTTTTGACTCATGGATGAAACCGATGTATCGGCTTTATAAACAATCTTAACTAAAGCACTTGTAGAAGCAATTTTTGTTCCTGACCATGTGTATGTGCCTGCTCTTGCTTCAGCCCCCACTACATTTGTTACATTTGACCATGAAGTACCGTTATCGGTAGAGTAGTAGATTCTTACTTTAGAAGTACTTAGTCCAATATTATTAGTGTACCAAGCGATTGTAAACGGTTGCGAAGCACATACTGTATCACCACCATGAGGAGTACGTAAACCTACCCATTCCTTACCGATTGAAAATTTACCGCTTTGTGACACAAGATTATTGTTTGATGCATCAGAAACGCGAACCATTGCTGAATTTGTTTCAATACGAGGCAATTCCAAAGAAAACGTTCCAGTTGCCGCTGCACTTCCGGCTGTAGTCCAACTTCCGCCACCATCAGTAGAAAGTTCAATTTTTACATTATTTACCAACGAAGATTTCCACTGAACCTCGGGCTTCTCGCTCTGACCGAATGTTTCTCCTCCAAGTGGATTTTGAATTGTAAGAACTGTCGATTCAATACTAAAGGGTGCAAGACATGTACCGAAGACAGAACCGTCCACTTGATTAGATACTCTGATAAGTCCTTTTTTGGTATTTGCAGCCGGAACTTTCCAAGGGATGGTTCCCTGACCATAATCTCGGCTTCCTTGCTTTGCATCTACATTGTCACCGCCGGGAACTGTTTCCCATGTTACACCTTCATCAGAAGAAAATTCTATTCTAACTTTTTGAATATCAGATGAGGCCGTCCAGTGAATAACTGTATCTAATCCTGACTTTAAGACCTGATTTCCTCGTGGTAATTGTACTCTTACAAGTGATGTCCCGGGTTCTTTAAGGCATGATTTACCTTCCATTTCATTTCGAAGGAAATTATATACTCTCGGGAGGAATGTCATTGGTAATCCACGACCCCACAAATGACAATAGCTCATGATTGAACCGGTATTATAAATAGGTGTACCCTCATTACATGCATCCCCAGAAAAGAAATTGTCATTAAAAGATCCTGTCTTTGTGGTACAGCTATCAAGAGGTGGTTTCCAATCACAATTATGAGTATGTTTTGCTCCGAAAACATGGCCGTTCTCGTGTGCTATTGTTGCCACTTCATCATCATACGCGAACGTTGGAACTTCTCCATAGTTTGAAATCCCACAAACTGCGTATGCCGATAAACTACCATCAGTATTATTGCAAATACCTCCGATACCTCGTGCTATCCCAAGTATTCTGGATGCACCGGGACGACTAAGAACATTTACCAAATCTCTTTGTATTGAACGACCTCTCCACCGTTCAACTACTTCTGTCAGTAGGGAATCATTATGCCCTGTCGTCGCACCGGAGAATTCATAATTGTCAGGGTCATCAACTGTCCAAATTTGAACTTTATTAATATGATACGTCATGTTCATTTCTTCTTCATAGATTAAACTGACCATATTGTAGAGAGCAACTACATACGCTCCGGCTTTATCTTCATCATTTCTTCCCGGACCGGTAAAAAAGCCTGTAGTTGTTTCAACAATAATCTCTACTTCGAGTGGCTTTGTGCTGAGGATTTCGGCAGCTGATTTATCCTTACGAACTGAAGCAGGCGGAATATCTACATTAGAAACAGATTCATCAGTTCCACATTTAAACAAAGGACGATTTGTAATTTGTTCAATAGAGGCACCGGGTGCAACTGTATGTGTTCTTTCATCTGTTTTACTGCTCCCATAAGGGCTTACTGTAAGTCTTTCACCGTTTTCACGTCTTATACTTCCTACTAAATCGCCATTAGCATAATTAAGAAGTACCTTTGAATTTGGTTCACCTTCTATAGCACCTTTGTAGGAAATTACATCCGGCAGCCCTATTCGCTTAGAACCTGCGTAGAACTCTGATCTTGTATCTATTACCGAATGTGAAGGTGTTAAATAGAGGGTAGCAGTTTCAGTTTTGGAAATTGGAAACTCAGTAAGTGTAATATTAGAATAAGATGACTTAAATGCTGCTGCCATTGCAGGTACATTTATTGAAAATTCAACAGCAACATTCGATAAAGTTGCAGGTACTTTGGAGTGTGAACTACTTGTGTTCATACTGATAAATTGTCGAGAGTTTATCTCGACTGCAGAGATGACAGTTGCAGTACAAAGCAACCCCACCAAAAAAAGACTTATAAATTTCATACTACTACCAATGAATAATAAATAAAGGTTTTCAATTTCTTTTTTTAATCAAATCTGAAACATACGTCCAAATCTTTTCGTGGATAATCTCAGGATTTTCCCTTGCTTCCAATCTTATAAAACGCTTGGGTTCGTTATCCGCTATTTTCAAATATCCATGTCTTGCCCGTTCAAAAAAAGATTCACCTGAACTTTCCATTCTATCTGTTTTTTCGTCGGAACGTCCGGCTGCTCTTCCTGCGGCAACACTGGGTGGCAAATCTAAAAAAAATGTTATATCAGGTACTAAATTCCCTGTTGCGATTTTGTTACATTCTTGCACTTCATTCATCGGAATACCACGCCCAAATCCTTGGTAAGCCACACTCGAATCGATAAATCTATCGCAAATTACTAATTTTCCTGCAAGTAATGCAGGACGAATTACCTTTTCTACCAATTGTGCACGTGCAGCTACAAAAAGTAACAATTCAGCCCGAGGTGCAATGTCGTTTCCTGCATCAAGAAGTGTCTCTCTGATTTTCTCAGAGATCGCATTTCCACCAGGCTCTCTCAGGGAAAGTACATCATAGTTTTGAGCGATAAGACGCTCAGAAAGTTTAACTATTTGTGTGGTTTTGCCACTGCCGTCTATACCCTCGAAAGTAATGAACATTAATTCTCCTCGGAATGTACCCCGACAATAACTACAAACTCACCTTTTATTGAAGTCTTATCCTTCATTTTTTTTAGAATTTCACCTGATCTACCACGCAAATATTCTTCATGAAGTTTGGTAAGTTCTCTGGCGACACATAGTTGAACGCTATCTCCCCAATGCTCTGCAATATCCTCGATTAGCTGTACTACACGATAAGGAGATTCATAGAAAACAACAGTAATTCCAAGTGACTTAGCACGTTCCAAAAATGTTTTGCGTCCTTTTTTTTGAGGAGGAAACCCTAAAAAAGCAAATTCTGCTGTATTCAGTCCGCTTGCTACCAATGCTGTTACGAAAGCAGTTGCACCGGGAACAGAAATGACATCAATCCCTGCCTCTATTGCGCCTTTCACAACCCGTGAACCGGGGTCGGAAATTGCAGGAGTCCCTGCATCGCTCACAAAAGCGACAACTTTCCCGGATTTGATTTCCTTTACAATTATGTCAACTTGAGATTGTTCGTTATGTTCGTGGCAACTCATCAATTTTGGAGCAGAAATTCCATATAGTTTAAGCAGCTGCCCTGTGTTACGTGTATCTTCGCAAATGATTATCTGGGCAACTCTTAAAAGTTTCAAACTTCGAACGGAAATATCATCCAAATTACCAATGGGCGTGGCAATCAAATAAAGTGCAGGTGCAAACGATGTACTTTTTTCTTTGCTGCTCAAAATTATTATTGGATTAGTTATCGTGTTATTTTGATTTTTTCTTTTTGCGTAAATCTTGAAAAAAATTTTGCAATATTGCCGAACACTCTTCCTCCATAATTCCTTCCCTTACAATACTTTGATGATTCAACCGATTGTCGTCGGCGGCTTCGTAGAGCGTTCTGCAAGCACCTGCTTTGGGATCGCGACATCCAAAAAAAACTTGCTCGATTCTTGCTAGAACAATACCTCCGGTACACATCAAACAAGGTTCGAGAGTAACATAAAGTGTGCATCCGGCCAATCGTATTTCATTCAATACTGAAGCAGCTTTTTCTATTGCCAATAATTCAGCGTGTGCTAACGGTGATTTATTCGTTTCAGTCAAATTATGAGCCCGTGCAATAATTTCATCACCGATAGTAATAACAGCACCTATCGGAACTTCACCTTTAGATACTGCTATTGCAGCTTCTTCGAGAGCAATCGCCATCATTTGTTGGTGAAAGTTCATCTTTTTTCAATTAATTACTTTTTTCAAAATCTCCGGCAGATTGCGACAAATCTCCACATTTCCTTCTAAAACCTGAAACTCAAGCAAGTTCTCAGGCATAACCCATTTCACTGTCTGAAAAACCTTATTTTGTATTTCATTAGAAAATTTTTCAACTAAATAGAAATGTACAAAGAATTTTCCGCCATCGGGATAATGAGATTCCTCTGCATGGAGCAATTGCCCTATCTCGGCATTTATATCCAATTCTTCAAACAGTTCTCGTATAAGTGCAGTTTCGGATGTTTCTCCAAGTTCAATTTTACCACCCGGGAATTCCCATTGAAGGGCATATCGAGCTTTTTCATTACGCTGACACAATAAAACTTCATTTCCCCGACGAATAATTGCAACTGAAACACCTACAGTTTTAGTACTCATTTATTCCCCGCGAACTGAAATGACAATCTTCTTACCCAAAACCTGCTCCAACAACTCTTTGCGCCTTCTTGCTCCCCATAGTTCAATGTCTGCCCCCAGCCCTGCAGCAGATTGTATCACAATATGAAGTATATCTTTCTCAATACTTACTTGCAAGGCAGAAACAATTTGCTGCTGTCTTCTGTCCAATCCCTCTGCAATTCTTAAAATTCCTGCTAAGATTGCTATTACTTTTTGTTTCTCAAGTGGTAATGACGCTATATTATCATGCTTTTTCTTTGGTGCACTTTTTCTATGGTAGCGGGCTATATTGGCAATTACATTAGCTTCATCATTCGTAAAGCCTGGCATTACACAATTTGAAATGATGTAATACGAATGCTTATGATGTTGTTCCGGGCTGATATGATATCCAACATCATGTAACAGAGAGGCAGCTTCCAAAAGTTCCCGTTCTGCATCAGAAAGTGATGTGAGCGGTAGTAATTGGTCAAATAATGTAAGTGAAAGCTCTTTTACATGATGTGCATGGGGCATATTCACTTTATAGAGCTCTGTCAGATAATAAATCGTTTCGGAACGAAGTCTGCTGAGATGGTGAAATGCCTTTATATCTGCATCTTTTTGAACTGTATCAAATAATATTCCCTCACGAAGCGCATAAGCTGATAACGTAAGTCTCTGAATATTCAGATTAATGACTATTTGCTCCAATATCAATGCTCCACCCAAAATAATATCTGCCCGTCTGGGCTCCATTCCATCCAATGAAGAGCGCTTTTCTGAGCTTTCGACCGATGCTAATAGATTTACTGCACTAAGCAATTCTTCTCTTGTAATATGAACCCCGTTCATCACCTCCGGTACACGTTTACCTTTTGAGGCAAGAGCCATAGAAGCTAGAGTATGAGCTGTTCCCGATGTTGCAATTGCAGTTTCAAAACCAGATTCCAGAATTTGACCAAATGTCGGCATCAAATCGCCTTTGATGTATTCTCTGCAGGCATTTACTTGC
>JACPWH010000155.1 GCA_016197185.1 Ignavibacteriota bacterium | reverse complement strand
TCTCCCAATCATCACTCGTTCGTAATCGTTTACAATCGGTTGCGTTAGGAAAAGTTGACGAAGTGAAACGTGAATTGCCTGATTTGTTGGCTGAATTTCCCGATGACCCCGGTATTCAATTTTTGCATGGAGTTGTGCTTGAAGATGCTTCTCAAGCACTGAAAATTTATGAGAGAATCATTAAAGAGCATCCTGATTGCGAATGGGCAGACGATGCACAGTGGCGTATTGTTCAATTTTATGCTTTGAAAAACGATACTTCGCGAGCCCGTAAGGAACTGAAAGTATATAGGGATAAGTATCCTCAATCAGAATTTCTCCTTAATGCTTCCGAGATGGTAAAGGGGACAGTTGGTTTTGGTAAAGCTACTGATAAGAATACCTCTCTTAGTACTGAAACGAAAGCTCAGACCTCTACTGAAATAAAACCGCTGACCAAACCAACAGAATCAAAACCTGTAAGTACTTCTGTTGCATCAAAACCAAGTACTTCTGTTGCATCAAAACCGATTGAAACTAAACCGATTGCCAAATCGACCGAAACTAAACAGCCGGAAACAAAGACAACCCCAAAATCCATTGACTCAAAAACATCTGCTAAACCTGTCCAAAAGAAGCAAATAGAATCAAAGCTAGTATCAAAGCCGGAGACTACTAAAAATGAAACGAAGCCATCTAAACCGACCGAATCAAAACTGACAGAAGCAAAACAAAGCGGTAAGCCTGATCCAAAACAAGTGGAAACCAAACAGCCTGCAAAGCCTGTTGAAACTAAAACAACAGCTAAATCAGATTCCCCTACCGGAACACCCAACGACCCGAAAGGCATAACAAAGAAAGATGTATGGAGTTTACAGGTAGCCAGCTATGATACAAAGGAAACCGCCGAAACTGAGGTAAAGCAATTCAAAACTAAAAGGCTACGTGCCAGTGTTATCGAAAAGAAAGTGGATGATAAGACAATTTATGCTGTGTTTATTGGTGAATATACCTCGAAGGAAGCGGCTGAAAAGGCGAAGATTATTGTGCAGCAGAGTTGTAATTGTACACCGTTTGTAGTGGTTAGATAAATTACTTTTTATAATAGAATAGCCCTGACTGTTTCATAAAAACTATCAAGGCTATTACTATTTTTAAGTCGAGGCAGTCATGACAACTATCATTCATTTTGACTTTTTTGCTCATGAGGGTTATAACAACTCACATGAATACTAAAACAATTCCTAAGCATCTTCAAAAATAGGCATAGATCTATAAATGCTCTATAATTTAGATTATTCAAAAATAGTTTTTCATTATATCCCTTGTCCAATCAGGTTGTATATTGTCTCTTACATCAAATTCTACCAGATAAGGTTTAATATCTAGTACGGGTGTACCATCAATAGCATCTAAACCGACAACAGTAATTTTGTTCTTTTCTATACTTAATAATTTACAGACAGTTATTCCAATTTTATTAGGTCTGTTTTTTGCTCTTTGTGCGAAAATACCAATTTTAGGAAGACTTGTATTATTTCTTGGATGTCTTGCCTCAAGACAAATCTTAGCATCTTCAACTTTATCAAAATAAAAGACAACATGGATATGTGAAAACTCTAATAAACCTGTAAGTGCTTCTTCAGGGATACCATCTCTCAGATTGATTACACTTTCAACCTCACCCCAATTATCATCACTAATTAGTTTTCTATCATTAGAAACAATCCCTATTGGATGTAAAATTATATGTTCCATATACTTAATTCAGATCCAGGTATCAACTTAATTTTGAAAATTCTTCCTAAGTAATAATCTAATTCAATTAACATAATATGCTTTTAGCTCGTATGACCATTTGAATCCCCACATTCTTACATAACCAACTCCATAAGCTAACACATCATGACTCGGATCGGAATGATAAGGATAATTATCAACAAAGTCCAAACAATTTTCAAATATACCGGCAGGAACTTCTTCCCTGCAGGTATTACTTACTACGAAATGCCCTTGATAAGGCATAATACTGTCATACAGAACAACATTGAATGGTGCATCGAATAGTACTGACTCCGTTCCTTTTTCAATGGAATAAGTCATCACATCATCGGATTCATACCGTAAATAAGAAGTATCAGCTTCTAAAGTACCCATTGAATTATAGGGTGTTTTCGTCAGCACATAGTACTCGTTATTATTGAATTTCTGTGTTCCGGTTATTTTCCATTCGATATAAGCATTTGAATTCGAGCTTAGTGCCGTTGTATATTGCCACCAATTTCCTACAGAAAGAGGCAGGATTTGCTTATCCTTAGGTTTGGGTTTAGGGTCGATTACTCCGTCGCAGGCATTCAAGAGCATACAATATGACGCGATTGCTATAAGTATGGTTTTCATGGGGTTTTCTCCTTTTAAAGTGAATTGATTGGGTTACTATAGAGACGTAAATTTCATTATTTTAGTTACAGTTTCATTTGAAGTATTAATACACCCCTAAATGAAATCCAAACGTAATGGCTCACAAAAATAAGAATTCGTGTCTATAGCCTCTTTTGAGCAGATGAAAGCGGCTCATGAAGCAAG
>JACPWH010000139.1 GCA_016197185.1 Ignavibacteriota bacterium | reverse complement strand
GCGAGTGATAAATTCAAAGTTACACCGACATCGAAGCGTATTATACGTTTGGAATATATCCCTAAATCTAATCAACACAATAAGTAAGCTCTATGCAGATTCACGACCATGTTTTTGAGAAGTTTATCTCTGCTGACGAGATTGCATCTGTCGTGAATCGGTTAGCTAAGGAAATAAATGATGATTATTCAGGTAAAGAACTTGTAATAATCATCATTTTGAAAGGTGCGTTCATATTTGCCGCCGATATTGTACGTCTTCTTCAAATTCCAAACAGAATTGAGTTTCTTTCTGCTAACAGCTACGGCTCGTCGATGAATTCATCTGGCGTTGTTGAATTTACCGTGCCCGATTACAATTTCAAAGATAAACACATTTTAATTATTGAAGATATAATAGACACAGGACTTACGCTTACGTCAATTACCACAGCCCTCCAAAAGTTCTCTCCTGCTTCACTTGAAATCGTTACTCTTATTTCTAAATCATCAATGCGTATAATCGATATTCATGTCAAATATGTCGGGATTGAAATTCCTCCTATTTTTATAATCGGGTATGGGTTGGATTATGATGAACGTGGGCGGAATCTGCCGGATATTTACTCGAAGATTCCATCGGGATAAATTGAATTTTTGGGGTGTTTCTAAAAAATTTGTTGTTCATGAGGTTATATGTTGAAATAGCGGAAGCTCAAACAATCATTTAAATTGTACGTACAACAATTAATTTTACTTCTATATTTAATCTCAATATCAATTTAAAACTTTACCATTTTTCTCTTTTCATTTCTATTTTCTGTTTACCGTACCAAAACGTTCTATTCCATGTAAGGTTTCACCCTCTTCAATTGTGAAGTGAATAAAACAGTGCACAAAACCAGAGAATTTCATAATTTTGTGAAAAATTCCGTAATTTAAAAAGTAAAGTTTTGATAAGAAAAAAGAATTGAGTAAAATCGTAGTTGTGAATAACAAAGAACCCAAAAAATTATACTATTCCATTAGCGAACTTAGTCAGATACTTGATGAAGAACAGTATGTACTGCGCTATTGGGAACGCGAATTCGACGAGATAAAACCTCGTAAAAATCGCGCAGGGAATCGTGCTTATACAGCATCTGACATTGCTTTAATTCAACTGATTAAAAAGCTCTTACGGGAAGAACGGCTTACGATTCAGAAAACAAAGGACAAACTCAAAACGTTAGATCTCAATTCTATAGTGGGGTATCAACCTGAGCCTATAGTTCAGGAAGCATCAAGAATTGAATCCATTCAAAAGGTTGCAGCCAAACCAAGGAATCCTGAAAAACGAGTAAAAGCCATTGATACGATGGATGGTTTACTTCAAAATATAGAATCTTCGGCTGCCAAGCCCTTAACCAAAAAATCAGGTATGGTTTCTCTCAGACGTCAGGATGTTTTGGAACTTTGCAAACTACTAAAGGACATGGCAACCCTTATTCAATATATGTAAAAGTATATTCCGACCTTCTTTACATTTTTGATTATGTTTGTAAACATTTGACGGTAATTTCAAGATAATGTTAGTGCATATTATTCAAGTAATTCTATGATTTAATTCATACTTTTTTATTATATTTTGAGTGGGGTAACTATATATGAAACTACGTCGTTGGCAAAGCATTGTATGTATGTTGGTAATTGCGCAGGCAGCTTCTGTAGGCTTCCTCTCGGCGCAGCAACGCACCTACGAGATGAAAACCGTCGGGAAACATTCCGATGAAGTGTTAGGGGTATTCGTAAACGCAGCGGATACAAAATTTGCTACCTGTAGCTTGGATGAAACAATTAAATTATGGAGTTTACCCGACGGGAAAGAACTCAAAACACTAACAGGACACCTTGGTCAAGTTAACAATGTCTCGTTTTCAACGAACGGAAAATTGCTCGCAAGTGCAAGCAGTGACCGTACAGTACGTATTTGGGATGTTGAATCCGGCAAACAAAAATCAGTATTGAACGGTCATACTGCTGAAGTTATCGGTGTGTATTTCAGTCCTGATGCCAACAGTGATTTTTTGGCAAGTACAAGTTTCGACCAAACAGTTAAACTTTGGGATACAAAATTGCAATCGGAAGTTAAAACTTTGCGCGGGCATACTATGCAAGCAAATAATATTGCATATAGCTACGACGGCAAATACCTTGCATCGTGCAGCGATGATAAAACAATCAAAATTTGGTCAACAGACCTATCGACAAAAGAACCGATTATGACTCTTACTGGTCACAATGCACATGTTCTTACGGCTCTTTTCAGCTTTGATTCAAAATATCTTGCATCTGCAGATCAAGACGGTGTTATCAAAATCTGGAAAATACCTTCAGGCGAACTTGCACGTACTATTAATGCCCACTCGGATTTGGTGCAAGATGTTTCGTTTGCAGCAGACAACCAAACCCTCGTAAGTGCAAGTTTGGACAAAACTGTAAAATTATGGAATGTTTTGACAGGTGAAAACTTGATGACAATGGATGCAGGTGTGGAAGTATGGTCGGTAGATTTAACAAGTAATGCACATGTAATTGTGCTTGGATGCGCCGATGGCACAGTACGATTATTAACCGAAAATGCAAAACCTAAACTACCGAAAAAAGGAGGTAAATAATTATGAAAACATTTCAACAAACTTTCGTGAGAACTTTCTCTGCTCTTGTTTTGGTGGCATGTTTGGGATTTATGCCTTCAATACTTCATGCACAAATTGGTACTGTTATAACCGTTGCAGGCAATGTGCTTGACGAGGTAACTCGCAATCCAACTACTGTAAATGTTGTTTTCAGTGATGAAGCCGGCAACAGAGTTGTTTCTTCCCGCAGCAACTCCAAAGACGGTTCATATTTAGTTACCGGATTAAAACCCGGTAAGAAATATAAAGTTAGAATTGAACAACCTGAGTTTTTTCAGGCTGAATATGAAATTCAACTTCCAAACACTTCTAAATACACGGAAATCTCTCGTGATTTTTTGGTAAAGCCACTTGTAAAAGGTACAAGGATTCCTGCCCGTGTATCTCCATTTGAAGCTAAAAAATCAAAATTACGTGTTGGAGCAGGTGAGATTTTGGATGATTTTAAACGCACTCTCGTTATCAACCCGAATGTGAATATTGAAATTCAATGTTACCCCGATAATGATGCCGACAGAGCAGACAATGCAAAACTTACTCAGGACAGAGGTAATGCACTCCGTGAATATTTCGAAAAAGCAGGTGTTTCAGGTAAGCGTATCAGCGTAAAGGCGGCAGAGAATGTGGACAGCATCAATCCTCCACCGATTCGTAAAGCTGCTAAAGGCAAACGTTATGTCGGTTCTACTTATTTTGTAGTTACAAAATTTTAAGTAATACGGTTATAGATATAAAAAAAGGAACGAGAAATCGTTCCTTTTTTTATGAACAAAATAGGTTTCGTCCGAAAAAGAAAGCGTATTTTTGTAGATGTTTATTCAGAAGAAGGTGTTCTAATTTATACAAATTCAATGACTCTTTTCCACGAAATAACTTCTTTGCCAACCGAACAGAATAATTCTGCTACCTCTCTTATTGATACATTCTCCACACGCAAAATTCTGGAATGTATAAACAACGAAGATGCAAAAATTGCAGAAGCGGTTCGGATTGAAATTCCGTTTATTACCCAAGCAGTAGATGCAATTGTTGAGCGTTTTCACATTGGAGGTCGCTTATTTTATGTGGGAGCAGGAACAAGCGGACGACTTGGCATTGTGGATGCCTCGGAATGTCCTCCGACTTTCGGGGTTTCGCCTGAAATGGTTCAGGGGATTATCGCAGGGGGAACTCCGGCAATTTTCGCTGCGAAAGAAGGTGCGGAAGATTCACCGGGGAAAGGTGCAGAAGAGATAATACGGCGTGGAATTTCGAAGAATGATATTGTATGCGGGATTGCTGCTTCGGGCAGAACTCCATTTGTTTTAGGTGCAATTGCAGAAGCAAAAGTTCGAGGTTGTTATACAATTTTTGTTTCTACTAATTCTCGAGAAAATATAATTCGAATGGGAGTTGAAGCAGATACGTTGATTTGCCCGAATGTAGGGGCAGAGGTTATTTCCGGCTCTACCAGAATGAAGTCGGGGACTGCTCAAAAATTAGTCCTAAATATGCTCACCACAGCGTCAATGATTAGGATGGGTAAAACACTCGGGAATGTGATGGTTGATTTACAACTCACGAATGACAAGCTAAAAGAACGTGCAAAAGCAATCCTGATAAATCTAACAGGAATAGACTATCAAGAAGCAGAAACAATACTAAAATTAGCAGGTGGGAATGTTAAAACTGCTTTGGTTATGGTGCTGGCAGATGTAGATGAACCGACTGCAAAAAAACGATTAACTGAGCATAACGGTTTTATCAGGAAAGCAATCAATGGTTGTTAAAGAATGTTACCTGCAAAATATTTGAAAACAACGAAAGTCTCTTGGAAAATAGGTCAGACTTTTTCTTAAAATAATATCTTAGAATCTAAACACAGCTATAAGCTATAAGCCATCAGCTATAAGCCATCAGCTAATTCTTATTGACTGCCAATGAAGGATAATAAACCGCTTGCACTTCAATACATACGGGGAGTTGGTCCGAAACGAGCCGAAGTATTGGCTTCGGCAGGACTTTTGACCGCAGCTGATATGCTACGGTATTACCCACGCTCCTACATTGACCGCAATACAGTTGTTACACTTGCCGAACTAACCCAAACACTCCGCAGGGACACTCTTTTCAGCAATGATTCCCCTAAGTTATCAGGTGATTTTTCGGTTAAGAATGAAATCACCGTGGTAGCCCGTATCAGTAAAATACGTGAGAATTCTTATGGTGGCGGCAGTCGCTCAATGATGATTATCTCGCTTTCCGATGAATCGGGCGGTTCTGCCGATATGATATTCTTTCAGATGATTCATTATTTTAGAATAGCGTTCAAGGTTGGAATGTTGGTGGTTGTGAGCGGTATGCCTGAATATGAAGAAAAGTTCCGCAAAGTTTCGTTCCATCACCCCGAGGTTCTGAAAATTGATGAAGAAGACGAAGAGCTTTATAAAGAAGGCAAGATAATCCCGAAATACAAAATCACACAAGCAATGAAGAATGTGCATCTTTCGATGCGACATATACGTTCGATAGTTGAAGAAGTGATTGAACAGGAAATCCCAAAACTTAGAGAGACTCTCCCCTCACCGATTTTACGAAAATTATCTCTACCCAATATTCGTGAAGCATCACGGATGCTCCATTTCCCCGATTCTACTGCCTCGGTAGAGCGTGCACGTTTTCGTATGAAGTTCGAAGAACTTTTCTTTTTTGAAATGATGCTCGCACTCCGCAAACGCGGAATCAAAGTGATGGAACGGGGAGTAATTATCGACCCAAAAAGTACTCGTGCACGTGGATTGTTGGATGCCTTGCCCTTCGAGCTTACTCATGCACAGAAGCGGGTAATATGGGAAATTGCAACTGATTTCCAAAGTGGTAAACCGATGAACCGTTTGTTGCAAGGTGATGTCGGTTCGGGTAAAACATTAGTAGCTCTCTTTGCAATGCTGATGGCAATTGATGCAGGATACCAAACGTTGCTTATGGCTCCAACCGAAATACTTGCCGAACAGCATTACCATACTCTCAAAAATTTCCTTGAGGGGTCAGGGATTGAAATTGTGCAGCTCATCGGCGGGCAAAAAGCAAAGATGCGCCGCGACATAAAAGAAAAAATTGCTCTCGGCAAAGCTCATATCATCATAGGTACTCATGCACTGTTCAGTGGAAATGCAACAGATGCATCACGTACTGTTGACTATCATAAAGTAGGACTGATTGTAGTTGATGAGCAGCACCGCTTCGGTGTGATGCAACGCGCTAAATTAAGGGATTTAGGGATTCGTTCCCATGTACCGGATGCTACCCCTACCCTACCGATCTCTCCCCATATTTTGGTAATGAGTGCAACTCCGATTCCACGAACACTCTCCATGACGCTGTATGGTGATCTTGATATTTCAATTATCGACCAAATGCCATACGGACGAAAGCCGATTAGAACAGAAGTTATATTCGAGAGTAAATTGGATACGACAATGGAGTTCATCCGTTCGGAAGTTCGTAACGGAAAGCAGGCATATATCGTGTATCCGCTTGTTGAAAAATCGGATAAAATCGATCTTAAATCAGCCGTCGAACATTTTGAACATCTGCAGCATGAAGTTTTCCCCGAATTTAAATTGGGACTTCTTCACGGGCAAATGTTTTGGTATGAGAAAGACGACGCAATGAGGGCATTTAAGAATAAGGAATTTCAAATTCTAGTGGCAACTACTGTTGTAGAGGTGGGAATCGACATACCTAATGCAACAGTAATGCTCATTGAAAATGCAGAACGTTTCGGTCTTTCCCAGCTTCATCAATTACGTGGTCGTGTAGGTCGGGGAGGTGAGCAATCATACTGTTTTCTGGCAACCAAAGATCATTTTAGGTTTCTCTTGGGTAAAAAAGAACAGGAAGCAAGTGAAAGAAAAGCATCAATCATCCGCCTGAAAACGATGGAAGAAACAACAGACGGTTTCAAGATTGCGGAGGTGGATATGAAACTGCGCGGACCGGGCGACGTGATGGGCACACGCCAGTCAGGAGTGCCTGATTTTGAGTTTACAGATCTTGTTCGTGACTTCGAGGTAATAGAAATTGCCAAACGTGAGGCATTCGCGCTCATTGATGCCGACCCACATTTACGAAAACCGGAACACGAACAAACAAGAATTGAATTTTTACGTCAGTATGCGGGCGAAAAAGGATATTTTGATGTCGCATAAAAATATATTAGATTTACTTTCATCATAAACTATTATCAGGAATTATAATTATGAAGATTCGTTTGCTTGTTGCGGCTATTGCTCTTTTGCAGACATTCCCGATATTCGGGTGTAACCGGCTTTCGCCAAAAGAGCCGATTGCTGAAAAAATTGATTTTAGACATCCAGAGTCAAGAACAATTCTCCAGCCGGATGTTAATGCAGATATTACATCTTCGAGGCAAAACGCCATAACTGAAGCAGTGAAAAAATGCAGCCCGGCTATTGTAGGAATTAGTGTAACCGAAGTGCAGCAAATATCGGACGACCCATTCGGCGGGATGTTCAATGATCCATTTTTCCAACGGTTTATGCAGAATGTTCCCAGAAGAATGTACAATCAGGAAATTCATGGTTTGGGAACAGGATTTCTTATTTCACAGGACGGATATATCCTTACTAATGACCACGTTGCAGGTTCTGCAAAGAAAATCGTTGTGACCATGACAAGCGGTGAAAAATACGATGCCGAGATTATCGGTACAGATAAAGTTGCTGATGTTGCTCTTCTCAAAATAAAGGGTAAAAATCTCCCCTATCTTAAATTTGCCAATTCAGATGATGTGATTATCGGAGAATGGGCGATTGCTTTTGGAAATCCTTTTGGACTGTTTGATATTAATGCAAAGCCTACTGTAACCGTTGGTGTTGTAAGCAATACAGGTGTCAGCTTCCCGCAGGAAGGGCGTGTTTATAGGAATATGATTCAAACTGATGCAGCTATCAGTTCGGGAAATTCAGGTGGACCTCTTGTTAATTCGCTTGGTGAAGTTATCGGTATGAACACCGTTATATTTTCAACGGCTCAAACAGGACGCGGAGCGGGAAGTATCGGTATCGGGTTCTCAATTCCTATTAATCGTGTTTTACGAACAGTGGATTTCATCAAAACAGGAGGGAAAGTGGATAGAGAATTTGTACCGGGGCTATTAGTGCAGGAAATTGACGAGCAAATGGCACGCTCATATCGTTTGGAGAAAAAAGAAGGAGTGGTTGTGGTGCAAATTACACGTAATTCAGCTGCAGAGAGAGCAGGAATTGAACCGGGCGATATTATTTTGGAAGTTGACGGTACTAAAATCAATCGCAGCGACGACCTTCAAGTTATTATTTCGGATGGAAGCGTTGGTGAAACTTTAACAGTAACGATTTTGCGGGGAGATGAGAAAATCACAAAAAAAATGAAGCTCGAAAAAGCAGAAAAAGGCAGGCGGTAGGTGTACCCAGTCCTCTTTTTGCAACAGTTAATTGCCTCAAGTACGCATTTATTCGCTAAAAGTATAACAGCAACCCTCCATCCGGCAATGGTTGTTTTATTACGAGGTTGTTTTTCCTGTTTGGCGTATGGAATGTGGATGCTCTTTCAGCGAAACAAGCTGAAGCAATTCGAGATGAGGGATTTAGTAGGTTTTTTAGTTTTAGGCTTGATAAATATTCCGATTAATCAACTGATGTTCATTTGGGGAGTGAGCTTTACAACTGCTCCGAATGCTGCTCTTGCGTATGCTCTTACTCCTGCATTTGTACTTGTAATAGCTTCCACATTTTACGGAGAGAAATTTACATTTTGGAAGACTGTTGGTATTATCGTTGCAATTATCGGAACAGTACTCGTATTACTCGAACGTGGTTTGGAACTAAACTCCAAACATTTCCTGGGTAATATCATGGTTCTTGGCGCAAGCTGCTCGTGGGCGTTTTAT
>JACPWH010000138.1 GCA_016197185.1 Ignavibacteriota bacterium | reverse complement strand
GTTGATTCTTCAAAGATTCCAATGCTACTTTTGCTTTGAATTCTGATGTATATCGCCTGCGTTGTTTTGCCATTTTTAACTCCGTTTTTGGATGCAAATATACATCTTATTTTACTGTCCAGTTTTTGGGGGTAACTTCAACTTTCATTCCTGATTCAAAAACTATCTTTGACAGTTCATTTTCACTCATAAACTAAAGAGTACTTTATAAGTATTCTATAAGAGGTTTCAAAAAATTGAATTTACCCTTGTGACCTTTGTGCTGCCTTAGTGACCTTTGTGTTATAACTTTATAGTTCAACAGTCATAACGTTACCTAAATTTACTAATGAGATTAATTTTACTTTCTAATGCAATTTACGCAAATTTTAGTAATTGATTTCAGGGAATCTTAACTAAATATTAACTTTTTAATGATGATGTTAGCAAAGAATTACGACCTTATTACTTTTAATATTTACGTTGTAACTATTTTGTATGGCTAATATTCTTACTCATCAGAAGAAATTTTGCTTCTATTTGGACAAATGTACTTTTCATTATTATAGAGGATCTATCATGTCTATTTCAACTATTTTTCGCAAAATGATTTTGCTTGTAATAGTACTCATGTACGGAACATCTGTTTTGGCTCAGCTGCCTCAGAATCCCATACTCTTTGTTACTCAAGTTCCAATTGTATCCGACTCACTCGCTGTGGCATCAGTCTTTTCAAATCATAGCGGAGCTACCTATTCAGCACCTCGAGGCGGTGATTTAATGATCCGCTATTCCGACGGATCGTTTAAGAACCTTACTCAATCTGCCGGTTATGGGAATTCCGGTTCTCAAGGATCAAATTCAATTGCCGTTCGTGAACCTACCGTTCATTGGAGCGGAACAAAAGCAGTATTCAGTATGGTGGTCGGGTCATCGTCTTCACAAACAGATAATACACAATATTACTGGCAGATTTATGAGATTACGGGAATTCTATCCGGTCAGACTCCAGTCATTTCCAAAATCCCTAACCAGCCGGCTAATTATAACAACATAAGCCCTATTTATGGAACTGACGAACGAATCATATTTACATCAGATCGCCCTCGCAACGGTGCACCACATCTCTATCCGCAACTTGATGAATACAAACTGGAAGCAACCGTAACCGGACTTTGGAGTTTAGACCCGGTATCAGGCGATTTATTACTGATGGACCATAATCCTTCAGGTGATTTTACACCTTTTCTTGATAGCTATGGTCGTGTACTAACTTCACGGTGGGATCATCTTCAGCGTGATGGAATTGCAGATGGTGATTTCAACGGGAAAACAAATAGAGGTACATTCAATTATTCAGACGAATCAGCATCTGCTCAACAACTATTTAATGATAGAACGGAAATCTTCCCTGAACCACAAGGTCAACGACCAGATTTATTAAACGGTACTAATATGATCGGAATGGAATTTAACATCTTCCTTCCGTGGCAAATGAATGAAGACGGTACTCAGCTAGAAAGTATTAACCATATCGGGCGGCATGAACTTCGTTTTGCAATCGGAAGAAACATTAATGACGATCCGAATGTTGTCAATATGGTACATAATACATCCGGCAGGACAAATCAAAATATACTTCAAAACTTGATGCAAGTTCGAGAAGACCCAAATGTTCCCGGAAAGTATTACTTTGTTGATTGTGAACAAAACGGTGCTCATGCAGCAGGACAGATTTGTACACTGACGGCTCAACCTAATCTCGACCCTGATCAAATGACTGTAACATATTTGACAGACCGTTCTACTGCAAATATTACCCGTCCACCTAATAATCCATCCCCTAATCATACGGGATTATACCGTAACCCAATCGGAACTACCGATAATAAATTACTTTGTTCACATTCACCTTATACATTCACAGATCAAAACATAGGTACTCTAAGTAATCCTGTTTCCAAATATGATTTTCGAGTAAAAACTTTGAAAAAATCAGGTAATTATTATGTTCCTGATATGATGCTTACAAGCGGAATTACTAAAAATGTAAGTTGGTGGACACCTCAAGGGCAGCTTAACTTTAACGGCACTCTATGGGAAATGTACCCTCAAGAAGTTGTTGCCCGCAATAAACCTAACCGCCGGATAAGTTCCATTCCATCAATAGAAAAAAGTGTTTTTAATGAAGAAAACGTGGATGAAAAGAAATTCAGGAACTATCTGAAAAAGAATAATCTTGCACTTATTATAAGCAGGGATGTTACAAATCGTGATAAAACAGACCATCAACAACCGTTTTTCTTAAAAATTGCCGGTACTACAAAGCAAACTCCTAATTCTACCGGAAAAGTATATGATATTGCTCATTTTAGTATCTATCAGGGCGACCAAATCCGTGGGCTCGGGAAAACATCAGCATCAGCAACACCTGAAGCCGGACGGCGTGTATTGGCACAGCGTATGCACGATGTAAGTATAGCAAATCCTCCAAATACCGGTGTCCCACAAGGCAATACTAAGCTCGGACAAGACGGCTCTATGGCAAGTATAGTACCAGCTCATCGAGCAGTAACTTGGGCAATTGCCGATCCTGCCGGAAATGCAGTTGTTCGTGAGAGATATTGGCTAACCTTCCCTGCAGGAGAAATCAGGGTTTGCGCTTCATGCCATGGTTCAAATGATGACGCTACAACACATTTAAGCCCTATTCCTCAGAATAAACCTGAAGCATTACGAACTCTTTTGCAATACTGGAAGACTCAAAATACTCCGGCAGCACCTGCACATATAGCTCCTGCAAATGCAGCAAAAGGCTCACCTAACGATGGTCAGCTAGAATGGAATACCGTTGCCAATGCTACGGGATACCATGCACAACTTTCTACAAAATCAGATTTTTCGGTAGTAACACAAGATTATCCTTCACTCACTGTAAATCATGTTGATTTCACTAATCTTAATGGAGGTACTACTTATTATTGGCACGTTGCCGCTTCGAATGAAAATGGTGACGGTATCTATTCACAATCGTGGTCATTTGAAACTGCAGGAAATATCCAACTACCACAATCACCATTACTTTTTTTGCCTTTAGATAACGCTAAAAATATCCCCGTAAATCCTCTTTTACAATGGAGTGTCGCCACCGGTGCTGTTACTTACAATTTACAGGTTTCATCAACTGCTGATTTTACATCACCTATAGTTGGCTTAACCGGATTGACAAGCACATCTCAAATTTCTTCAAATCTTGCAAACTCTCAAACGTATTTGTGGCGTGTACAATCGGTCAATACTGCCGGAACAAGTGCTTGGAGTGCTGCTTGGCAATTTACTACAGTTGTTGCTCAAAATCCACTTATGGCTCCTACACTTACTGTTCCGGTTAATAATTCAAAAGCACAGTCAGTTTCTCCGACGATTTCGTGGCAAACAGTTGTAGGAGCATCAGGATACGAAATTCAATATTCAACAGATGCTGCTTTTACAACTCCATTTACCAAAACATCCGTACTATCTCAACTTAACATTCAAGATTTAGCTAATAATAAAGAGTATTATTGGAAAGTTCGCGCCACTGCAAATTCTCAAGCAGGTCCTTGGTCAGATTCGTGGAAATTCCTTACAATTATAGGTACCCCAATACTTACGTTACCTACTGACAATGCTGTTAGCATTCCTATTGATGGTGCAATTGAATGGAACCCTGTTGATGGTGCTACTTCGTATAGAATTCAGATTTCAACCAAGAGTGATTTTAGTGATACTGTAGTCAGTCTTAATAATGGTTCGGCAGCAAATAAATATTCATATAAAGGACTTCAATACTCAACAAAATATTATTGGAAAATTCGTGCATCAAGTAACACAGGAAATGGACCAAGTAATTTCTCGGCAGTTCGAAGTTTTACGACTCAAGCTGCAACAGGAGTTAATGAGGGAGATGACATAAACAATTCAGGTTTAGAACTTTCAATTCATCCAAATCCTGTTGTAAACGACCTAAGTATTATTTCATATAGTCTAAACCAAAACTCAAATGTTACCTTACAAATAACTGATGAACTCGGACGCACATTATCAACCTTAGTCAACGAGCATAAGAATGCAGGTGGCTATTCAATTCAACTTACACGGGAGACAGGTGGGCTTGGATTAAGTACAGGAGTTTATTATGTAAAATTGTCTGCCGGCGGTGCTTCTATTACAAAACAGATAGTTGTCGCAAGGTAAGAATAAGTGATTACGGCTTATATTAAAAAGAAAGGCAACCTGTTATGGTTGCCTTTCTTATATTGTTTGATTTGCTTTAATATAATTAATTTAACTGATTGCCAAGACTTTAGTATTAAAGGTGAAGTTTCACTTAGTATTATTTCATCTTTTTGGTTAGCATCTTCAAAATACGTCAAGGCACGAATAGTATGAAATGTATCGGCATTTGGATATTTCCTTACAAAACAATCAATCATTTCGGATAAAGACATCACTGAAAGCAAAGCAGCAATATCATAAAAATCTTTTCTATTTCCCCTACCACCTACTTCTGAAAGTTTCATTGCAGCAATATCTTTAAGCGAATAAAGACGTAAATTCTGTATCGTCTCAACAGGTGCCGGATGATTGTAACGATATGCAATACAATCAATTTTTACTCCATCTGCTACAGCATTAATTGTATTTGACATAATACGAAGTTGAAATAAATCTTCATATTTTTGAATTCCTTCAGACAATTGCACTGCATTGAATGGATTGGCAGTGAAAAGGTCTAAATCAACAGAATACCGTAAAGCTCTTTGATTGTTTGCCAATCCTCCAATGTACCACGCTCCAAAACTCTCACTATTATTTGTCTTTTATGCTTTTCTACATCTAATGTTTCAAGATTGCAATCCCAAAACAATGATTGACGAAAAAGAGTGTTCATGTCAGTTATCGGATGAAAAAATTAAAAGTCTTGTTTTGCAGTTTTCAATACAAAGATACTGTTGTTTTGAAACATAATTGATTACAATTGCTTCCCCAAACAATCTGCATATATGTCAAATGAACTATAATCGCTTTGGAATGATTATTAACAATTGAAGATTTCTTATTTTGTATTTTTTACAGTCAAACTTCTCGATTCTCTCTCTTTTTTTTGCTTCTAAAATCTTATACAGTCTGTGAACTATTCGCTCCCCAATCTTATAAGTTTTCTGCGTGTTTTGCTTGCTCCACTTTTTTTTGTGCTTATTTGTTCGCATGATGAAGGTACTGTACGTATTGCAGTGATAGTATTTATTTTGGGCTCACTTACGGATTATTTCGACGGATGGTTAGCCCGCAGGCGGAAAGAAGTATCAACTTTCGGTGCTTTTTTCGACCCACTTGCCGATAAAGTTTTTACCTCAACTGCATTTGTAGCATTAGCAGTAATTGGAATCTTCCCTTTTTGGATGGTGTTAATAGTTATAGCTCGTGATATTGGAACTACACTTCTGCGGGTCTATGGAGATTCATTAAACCGCTCCATTATTACCTCTCGCAACGCAAAGGTTAAAACATTCCTTCAAATGGCTTTTATCGTTTATGTATTGCTGTTGATTTGGTTTAAATATTTAGAGGGATTGCCTTTTGTTCAGGAAACTGCATCGTGGTTGTTAGCATCAAGTATTACCTATTTCATGATGCTTGCTCTTACTATTCATACTGTATGGACAAGTATTGACTATCTCTTGAATAATGGGTATCTCGTTCGTTATTTTTGGAAAAATGATGCTGCTAATTTTTTAAGAATTGCATTTGTAAGTATTTTAGGCGTAGGTTTTTTACCAATGATGCCGGGAACCTTCGGCAGCTTGGCAGCATTACTAATTCTTTTGGCTCCGGTTAACTATTTTGCTATTCTAATCTGTGCTGTTGTAGCTACAATTATCGGTGTATTGGTGATAGGAAATGTAGAAAAGCGTCATGGAAGCGACCCACATTGCGTTGTGATTGATGAGGCAATAGGTATGTGGTTAATTCTTGCTTTGCCAACGATTCCGCATACATTATTTTGGATTTCCATCGGATTTGTTCTTTTTCGTTTATTTGATATTTGGAAACCATTTCCTATTGGTTGGCTCAACAACCATTCAGGAGCACTATGGGTAATTGCTGATGATGTTTTGGCTGCATTTTATTCGATAATTGTTATGCTGCTTCTTCAATTTGCAATAATGGTGTCACCTATTGTCATACCGTATATTCAACATCTATTGTAAGATAAGAAGATTTTCCATTAACAGTTAGTCTCAAAACCTAAGTCTCATAACTACATATATGAGGTTTTGAGACTTAGGTTTTGAGACTAACTCTTTCTAAGTTCCATTTCCCCGTTAAGTTCCATTTCCCCGTTAGGGATGATATATCGGTAGGAACTTATTAATTCTGAACTCCTATCGTAACCCATTAGATAATTCCCCCATCATTGTTACTCCGTTACTTGTTCCTATCCGTTCTGCGCCTGCTTCTAAAAGTGATAGGGCAAAGAAGGCATCTTTTATTCCTCCTGACGCTTTGACCCTGATGTTTCTTCCAACGTTCGACCTTAATAATTTGACATCTTCGATAGTTGCTCCGCCTGTGGAAAAACCTGTTGATGTTTTTATAAAGTCTGCTCCCACCTCATTTACTGCTGCACACGCTGACAATTTCTGCTCAAAATTTAGCAAGCAGGTTTCAATAATCACTTTACTTAACACTTTTTTTGCTGCCGCAACCGAAACTACAGTTGAAAGGTCTTCTACAACTGCATTGTAATCGCCCGAAACTAATGAACCTATGGAAAGAACAATATCAAGTTCCTTTGCCCCGCTCATAATTGCGTTTGATGCTTCCAGTACTTTAATTCGAGTAGTAGATGCACCTAACGGAAAACCAATTACAGTACAAACCCTAATCTGCGAAGCCAGCAATTTTGATACGGCTAATTCTACATAACATGGATTAACACATACTGTTGCAAAACCATAGCGTATTGCCTCATCACATAAAGTTTCAATCATCGAAACCGTAGCATCAGGTTTTAGAAGTGTATGGTCTATAGCATGAGCAAGACGTATAGTATCAGACATAATAAGCTCCCTTAGGATTTACAAGTAAAATACTGTTAAATAAAATTTCAACTATTAAAATATGAAGAAAATATGACAATTGATGACAAATATTATGTTATTTTCGTTGGTATTGCCTCGTAACTATTATTTAACATAAATATAGGACTTAAACACAATGAAGCTATTTTTTCTCTTTTTAGTAACACTTGGTGTTTTACAGAGTTGCTCTACTAAAACAGATCAGAATTCTGCACTGATGACTATATTTGACGACTATAAAGAATATGTTATGCGGAATTTCCCCGAAGGAGCTACGTATGAAGGAGACCATCGGTATGAGAACAGACTTACTGACCTCTCTGAAATTGCAGAAAACAAACGTTTAGATTCCATTCGAAATTTTATTACTCGAATGAAAAGTATTGATACTACAATGCTTACAAAAGAAAACAAGATGAATTACAAACTTGTGTATTCAATGTTTGAAGAAACGATTGAAGCTGCAAAATTTCAATATAATTTGATTCCTCTCACACAACAGGATGGAATTCATATCGGTTTTCCTCAGATTATTGAGTCCCAATTACTCAAAACACCCGCAGACTACGAAAAGTACTTTGAACGTCTCAAAGGTTTCGACAAGCAAGTTAATGATGTGATTGATAATATGAAAAAAGGAGTGTCACTAAAGATCGTTCCTCCAAAATTCTCGATGGAGCAAGTATTGGCTCAAATAGAAGGTATTAAAAATACCCCGACCGACAGCATTCCGTTTATGCAACCTGCACAATCAATTGATTCAAGTTGGAAAACAGAAGACAAAAAAAGAATTGTAAATGAATTAACCTCAATTATTGATACACATATAAAACCTGCTTATCAAAAATTATACGACTATATTTCTAAAGACTACCTTCCATATTGCAGAACTGAAGACGGCGTTTGGTCAATGCCGAATGGTGAGGAGCGGTATCGTTTTGAAATTAAGCACGAAACAACCACAGATATGACTGCCGACGAAATTTTCAAATTGGGAATAAGCGAAGTAGGCAGAATCCAATTGCAAATGGAAGAACTGAAACAGCAAATAGGTTTTAAAGGGACACTGCAAGAATTTAACAAGTACCTCTTGTCCGATTCAGCTTTTTGGTATTCCGACAAACAAAAAATGTTGGATGATTTCGGAACGATACTTCGTACAATTGATGCAAAACTACCATCTCTTTTCGGAAGACTTCCCAAAGCACCATACTCAATCAAAGAGATGGAGCCGTACCGTGCTAAATCCGCTCCGCAGGCATACTATTATTCTGCACCGGAGGACCGTAGCCGTCCCGGGTATTTTTATGTGAATACATATGATCTGCCATCCCGCCCGAAGTTTACTATGACCGCACTCGCAATGCACGAAGCTGTTCCCGGGCATCACCTCCAAATAGCAATTGCACAGGAATTGAAGTCATTGCCATGGGTTCGCCGCCAAATGGGTTTTACAGCATTTGTGGAAGGCTGGGCATTGTATGCAGAGAGTTTGGGGTATGAAACAGATATGTACAAGGATTTATATCAGAAGTATGGCGCACTTACATTCGAGATGTGGCGTGCTTGCAGATTGGTTGTAGATGCAGGTATTCACTCTAAAAAATGGACACGTGAGCAAGGTGTGCAATTCATGATGAGCCATGCATCAAACTCAGAACTTGACACTCGTAGCGAAGTGGACAGATATATCGTTTGGCCCGGGCAGGCACTTGCCTATAAAATCGGTGAACTAAAGATTAAAGCCCTCCGCAAGAAAGCTGAAAAAGAACTTGGTGCTAAATTCGACATCAAGAAATTCCATGATGCAGTGTTGGAAAATGGAGCAATTCCCCTTTCGATTTTGGAGGAGAATATTAATGTGTGGATTGCAGGGATGAAGTAGTAGGGATTTGAGACAATTATATGGTATTAAGACCTTCAAGGTTTCCGAAAACCTTGAAGGTCTTATTATTCTGGGGTTTGCTTGTTATTCTACCGACATTTCGCCCTATGGGGGGCTTGAAGAAATCTACTCAGCATTCTATTTCCCCGTTAGGGGATAAATAGTAATAGCAATCAATCACCCAAGAAAGACAAAGCTCCGGTTAGGAGCGACATAGAATATATCGCTCCTAACGGAACTTGAAGAATTAGGTGTTAGCTACGATTTCTATTACTATTGCGCTCCTATGGAGCTTTTATGTCGAATCGTTTGCAACAAATGACTTGGCATTTATTCATGTAGCAAATTGTATTTGTTGCAGAATTCAAGAAATGGTTTGTCTTGCCTTGTAAGTAATTTAGCTGCATTATCAGATGAGTCTAAACTAGCCGCATAATCATAAAACATCAAAAGCCATATTGTCTTTTCATTAGTCCAAGAGCTTGCCTGAAGTACCCTAATATACTCTTTTTTTTGCTCCACATCAAGTACCTCTTGTTTATCTACATACTCGATAGTTTTCAAAATAAAATTAAAATAAGGACGCAAATATTGCCTATTACAAGAATACAATTTCTGCAATAGCCTGTCTCTCTCCTCTTTTATTGGTTCCTCCACTCTCTCTCCTTCCTTGTAGAATGCCAATTCTTGTTTTTTTATTTCGTCTTCAGTTATAGTACCTAACCATAT